>NZ_BAAAKI010000004.1:38704-82208 GCF_039527675.1 Luteococcus sanguinis | reverse complement strand
TCAGGAATTCGCCTTCTCGTAGGCCTCGCGCACCTCGGCACTGACCCGACCGCGGGCGCTGACCTTCATGCCCTGGTCAATCGCCCACGCGCGAATGTCATTCGCGGAACCAGCCTTGGCCTTGCGGCCCGCCGCCTTCCGGCCACCGACACGGCGCGCGTGCGCAACCCAGACAGCCATCTCGTTGCGGAGCTTCTCGGCATTCTCTTCCGAGAGATCCATCTCGTAGCTCACGCCATCCAGCGCAAAACTCACGGTCTCGGCCGCCTGCGAACCGTCAATGTCGTCCTCGAGAACGATGTGCACACGCTGTGCCATATGTTCCACCTTTCCAGTCCATCCAAGAAATGGGGTTTCTGTCGCCCCCAACAGTAACGGAATCACGGCCCTCACCGGAACAAGGAAGGCTGGTCATTTCGCCAGCTGTGCCAAATGCGCCCGCGGAATGAGCGTCAGAAGAGTTCCAGAGGCTCCCGGATTCGGGCCTACACTTGGCCCGTGCTGATCACCATCGGAGACCTCGGCCGGGAGCTGCCGAATGCCCACCCGATAGACCTTGGGGACAACCACCCAACGCGCGTGGGACTGGTGCTCGTGGATGCGGCGGTCGACTCGGGCACCCTGACCAAGGCACGCGTTCAGCCGGGATTCAGCCACCGCGGCGCCGAGAAACTGTTCGAGGTGCGCGACTACCGCCAGGTACTCATGCTTGCCGATCGCCATGACTGGCAGACCCCCGCCCACGGGGAAATCGGTCTGGCGATCACCGCCGAGCACCTGATGGGGCTCGTGGCGTCACCGCGGGCCACGATGTTGCGCACGCTCCTGGCCGAGTTCTCCACCGCAGCATGCCTTTTGGCGCACCTGTCCTGGGTGGCACATCGAGCCAACGATGAACGACTCACCGTTGACATTTTGCGCGCACGAGGAACTGGGCGTGAGTTGATGCTCGACTGGTCTGGCAATCGTGTCCACCCGATGCTCACCCGCCTGGGTGGGATGGCGGCAGACGTGGACGACAAATGGGTGTCAGCGCTGTTGGGCTGGGTTCAGGCCATTGACCATTTTCTTCCGGCACTCGATGCCCACATCGATTCATTCCCCGACGGCGTGGGCATCCTCGACGCCGCCATGGTCGAGCAATTGGGTTTGGGCGGTCCGGTCGCTCGTGCGGCTGGCCTTGGCCGAGACCTCCGCAGCCAGACATCGGCACTCGCCTATGCGTCATTGCACACAGATTCAGCCCATCCGGAAGCATTGAACACCACACCGGTGACCAGTTCCGGCAGCGCCATCGCGCGCCTGCACCAACTGGTCGCTGATCTTCGCACCGTCAGCCTTCTGATCCGGGCCTGCGCTGCCGCGCTACCCGCGCTGGACGGGCCCATCGCGACCCAGCTGGCGAAGATCATCAAGCTGCCCGACGCGGAGGCCTACCTCGCCCTCGAGGCGCCCTGGGGGCCAGCGGGTTTCCACATCGTCTCGCGGGCCGAGCGGACACCATGGCGCGTCCACCTGCGCACCCCCTCCTTCGCGAACGCGCAGGCGCTCGAGGTGGCGCTGGCGGGCTGCCCGCTGGAATGGGTCGACCTCGTGGTGGCCTCACTGGGTTGGACGATCGGCGACCTCGACAAGTAACGGCATGGAGCGATCCACCCAGCCTGGAACAGGGGCTCAGGCCTGACGACGCCCAGCGTCCGACTCGACCGCCGCGTCGCGACGGCTGCCGCGCCGCGGCATCTGCACGACCTGTGCGTCAGCGGTGGCCGACAGGTTCTCCAACTCGGTGGTGGCGACGGCCAACTGCGCCTCGACCACGGACAACTGCTTCTGCAGCTCGACCATTCGGGCGCTGGAAGCGTCCAACGAATCCTGCGCGGTGCCCAGGTCGGAGCGCAGGGCCTGCCCGTTGGCATGTTCCTTGGCCAGCTCGGCGCGCAGCGTCGCTATGTGCGCGGCGTGCGTCTCGGCGCGGGCATTGAAGCGGGCGACCAGACCCATCAGCTCGGTGTGGTGGGCGCGGGAGGTGGCGCGCACGTGATCGCGCATCCCACGCACCTGCTCGTGGTGCAGGGCGGTTAGGCGATCGATCTCGCGCCAGCTGCTCCAGGTGGACCAGACGAGTGCGGCGATGACCAGGGCGAGGCCGACGTAGATCGACCAGGTCTGGCCAACCGCGGCGCAGGCAATGGCACCCAACGAAACCAGCACGAGGCCGGTCACGGTGCTGCGGCGGGAGGGTGAGTTCTGGCCAGAATGGCGGGGCGCTGTCACGGGAAGATTGTATCCCGCCCGCAGGGGTGGATTGGTCGCATCCGGCCCTTTCCGTGCAGGGTTTCAGCGAGCCTCGCCGTCCGGATCGTCGTCGCCGGGATCGACCAGACAGGCGCGCTCGAGACGCCACCCGGCAAAAGCCACCAGGGCCGAGACCAGCACGGTGGCCAAGCCGCGGATGATCCGCTCCCGCGGCCCCTCGACGGACCACTGACCGACGAAGTGCATCAGGTAGACGAGGTGCCAGCCCGTCAGCGCGAGGCCGGTGGCGATCAAGGTCTTGCCGAGCACCAGGGCCCGCAGGCCGGCTTCGTGGTCGAGGGTGTCGCGGGCCTCGCGCACCTGCCGCGCCAGGACCCGCGAGTAGAGCAGCGCCGCCACGGCGAGCGCGAAGAAGATCATCGGCATGGACCATGGCGTGACGGGGATGGTGCGGTTGGTCAGGTCGAACAAGCCCAGCACGAGGTAGCCGAAGGCTCCCCCGACCAGGGTCATCACGATGGCCTGCATCCGCGTGGTCAGGCCAAGACGACCGTCCCCGTCACCGGCTGTCATGGCAGGGTGATCAGGTCGTCGGTGCGCACGACACCGCGGGTGTCGAGGGCGGCGACGAGGTCCGCGAGCTTGCCCGCACCCTCCAGCTCCCCCAAGGGATCAGCCTCGAGCCACGGGACGAGCACGAAGGCCCGCTCGTGGGCACGCGGGTGGGGCAGGGTGAGCGCATCGGTGTTGACGACGCGGTGACCGACCATGATCAGGTCGACGTCGAGGGTGCGCGGTCCGCCGGGGACGATCCGCTCACGCTGGTGCGCCTGCTCGACCGCGAGGCAGCGCTCGAGCATGGTCAACGGCTCCATGACCGTCTCGGCGACCATGATCAGGTTGAGGAAGTCAGGCTGGTCGATGACCGAACCGACCGGCTTGGTGCGGTAGACGCCCGAGATGTCCACCGGGATGAGGTCGGGGGTGTCGGCGAGCAGGTTCACGGCACCTTGCAGGTGCTCGAGGCTGTCGCCCCTGTTCGAGCCGAGGCTGAAGACGACCTTCTGGATGGGGCGGAGGTTGCCCAAGGTGTCCACATCGGGCACGAGGGGGTTCGTCATGGCTTGCTCCTGGTGATGTCGACCGAGACGTCGTCGAAGGCGAGGTCCATCGGGGCGTGTGGCTTGTGGACCGTCACCTGCGCCACCTCGACGAGTTCGTGGGTGAGGCAATGGTTGGCGATGCGTCCGGCCAGGGTCTCGATCAGGTTGACCGGGTCGGACTGGACGATCGCGATGACCTCCGCGCTGATGCGCGAGTAGTCGACGGTGTCGGGCAGTTCGTCTGAGTCGGTGTGGACCGCGAGGCCGAGCCTCAGGTCGATGATGAATTCCTGGCCATCACGCCGTTCCTCGGCAAAGACGCCGTGGAAGCCGAAGGCCCTCAGGCCACGGATCGTGATCCAGTCCAGCACTCGCCACTCCCTCGTCCGCCGGGGCATGCTGCCCCCGGACTCGAACCGCCAACGCGCCGCCAGCGGCGGACGCGAGTCAGAGGTTACCGCCCGCGGAGTCGACTCCCGAACTGCTGGCCATCCGTTCCACCACGGCGATCACGTCGCGGTGATCCTGAACGCTGTGCGTACGCACCGCCCAGATGCCCTGTTGGGCACAGATCGCGGTCACCGCCGCGGTGGCGGCATCGCGCCCGGTTGGTTCGCGTCCGTCCAGCAGCTCACCGAGGAAGCGCTTGCGGCTGACCCCGACGAGCTGGCGGTATCCCAAGGCCTGGAAGGCGTCCAGGTGGCGCAGCAGTTCCCAGTTCTGTTCTGCGGTCTTGCTGAACCCGAAGCCGATGTCGCTGACCAGTTTCTCCGGCGCGATGCCGCCGGCAACGCATGCGTCCAAGCGCTCGGTCAGCTCCGCGAGCACCTCGGTGACGACGTTTGTGTAGTCGGCGCGGGTGTGCCCGCTGCCCAGGAAACCCCGCCAGTGCATGCAGACGAAGTCCGCGCCGGCCCGGGCCACCACGGGCACCATCTGGTCGTCTGCCAGACCGCCGGAGACGTCGTTGATGATGCTCGCGCCGGCCGCCATGGAGGCCTGGGCCACCTCGGCGCGCATGGTGTCCACCGAGACGACCGCCCCGGCGGCGACCAGTTCTTCGACGACGGGGACGACACGTCGCAGTTCCTCGGCCAGGCTGGGGCGTTCGGCACCCGGACGGGTGGACTCCCCGCCGATGTCCAAGATGTCCACGCCCTCGTCCAACAGCCGCCGTGCGTGCGCGACGGCAGCGGGGACGGTGGCGTGGTCGCCGCCGTCGCTGAAGGAGTCGGGGGTGACATTGACGATCCCCATCACCAGGGTGCGCGACATCAGCGGTGGCCCACGATCAGGCTCATCGCCTCGGCGCGGGTGGCCGGGCTGCGCAGGAGGCCACGGACCGCGGAGGTGACCGTCTTGGAACCGGGCTTGCGGACCCCGCGCATGGTCATGCACAGGTGCTCGCACTCGATCACCACGATCACGCCGCGGGCCTCGAGGTGCTCGACCAGTGCGTCGGCGATCTGGGTGGTGAGGCGCTCCTGCACCTGCGGACGCTTCGCGTAGACGTCCACCAGGCGGGCGATCTTCGACAGGCCAGTGACACGGCCGTCCTTGGCCGGGATGTAGCCGACGTGGGCGAGGCCGGTGAAGGGCACCAGATGGTGCTCGCACACGCTCCACAGCTCGATGTCTCGCACCAGCACCATCTCGTCGTGGCTGACGTCGAATGTGGTCGCCAGCAGCTCGGCCGGGTCCTGGCCGAGGCCGGCGAAGATCTCCGCATAGCTGCGCGCGACCCTTTCCGGGGTCTCGCGCAGGCCCTCGCGGTCAGGGTCCTCGCCGATGCCGATCAGGATCTCGCGCACCGCGGCCACGATGCGATCGTGGTCGAAGGTGCGTCCAGGAGTCTCGCTCACCCGCCCCATGCTAGGGCCGTGGGCCGGTGCGGGTGAGCTGTGCGCCGTCAATCCTGAGGCGGACGTCCCCACGGATTGGTGCTGCCAGCGGCGCCCCAACCCTGCGGGGGCTGCGGGTCCTGGCCGGGCAGGCCACCGCCGGGGCCGACTTGCGGCCCGGTCGCGGGCGGCTGGGAGGGCCAGGCATCCGGCTTGGCGCTCCACGGGTCGGTGGCTGGCGGCAACAGGTCCTGACCGGGCGCACCATTCCACGGGTCATGGATCGGAGGCGTGGGCTGGGTGGGGCCGGTCGGCGGAGCCCACTCACCGGGCGGTTGCCAGGCCCCGGGCGGCGTGGTGCCGGGGCCGGTGTTACCGGGGGGCAGGTCCACGGCGGCGGGCTGGGCCTCGGCCTGCGGGCCCTGCTCGGGCTCGGGCCGCGCGGGCACCGGGATCGGCGGGATGTCCGAGGGGACGCGTTTGTCGGAGCCTGTCCACGCGCCACGACCGGGGTGGCGACGCAGCGGCTCGAAGATCTTGGCGACCTGGGCCTTGTCGAGGGTCTCGTGTTCGAGCAGCTGGCGGGCCAGCTCGTCCAGCACGTCGCGGTTCTCGACCAGTGCGTCGAAGGCCTCCTGGTGGGCCGCCTGCAGCAGGGCGCTGACTTCCTCGTCCACCACGGCGGCGGTGATGTCGGAGAAGCCGCGACTGGGCTGCGAACCACCCATGCCGACGAAGGGCTCGGTGTCGCCGCCCCCGAGCTGGACGGCGCCGAGGCGCTCGCTCATGCCGTACTGGGTGACCATCGCGCGAGCCACCTTGGTCGCCTTCTCGATGTCGTTGCTGGCGCCGGTGGAGGGGTCGTGGAAGATGAGTTCCTCTGCTGCTCGTCCGCCGAGCATGTAGGCCATCTGGTCGAGCAGCTGGCCGCGGGTCTGCGAGTACTTGTCCTCGTCCGGCATCACCATCGTGTAGCCCAACGCACGTCCGCGGGGCAGGATGGTGATCTTTTGCACCGGGTCATTGCCGGGCATCGCTGCGGCCACCAGGGCGTGTCCGCCCTCGTGGTAGGCGGTGACGAGGCGCTCATGGTCGTCCATGAGGCGGGTCTTCTTCTGCGGCCCGGCGATGACTCGGTCGATCGCCTCCCCAAGCTCGGCATTGCCGATCACGGGCAGGTTGAGGCGCGCGGTCAGCAGCGCGGCCTCGTTGAGCACATTCGCCAGGTCGGCGCCGGTGAAGCCGGGCGTGCGGCGGGCGATGGAGTCCAGGTCGACGTCGGCGGCCATCGGCTTGCCCTCGGCGTGGACGCGCAGGATCTGGGCTCGTCCCTTCAGATCGGGGGCCTCGACGGCGATCTGCCGGTCGAAGCGTCCCGGACGCAGCAGGGCGGGGTCGAGGACGTCCGGACGGTTCGTCGCGGCGATCAGGATGACATTCGTGGTGGTGTCGAAACCGTCCATCTCGACGAGCAGCTGGTTGAGGGTCTGCTCGCGCTCGTCGTGGCCGCCGCCCATACCGGCGCCGCGATGGCGCCCGACGGCGTCGATCTCGTCGATGAAGATGATGGCCGGGCTGGCTTCCTTGGCCTGGTCGAAGAGGTCTCGCACGCGGCTGGCGCCGACGCCGACGAACATCTCGACGAAGTCCGAGCCGGAAATGGAGAAGAAGGGGACGCCCGCCTCGCCCGCGACGGCGCGGGCCAACAGGGTCTTGCCGGTGCCGGGAGGCCCGTACAGCAACACGCCCTTGGGGATCTTGGCACCCACACGCTGGAACTTGGTCGGCTCGGCGAGGAACTCGCGGATCTCCTGGAGTTCCTCGATCGCCTCCGCGCACCCGGCGACGTCGGAGAAGGTGGTCTTGGGGGTGTCCTTGGTGGCGACCTTGGCCTTCGACTTGCCGAAGCCCATCACGCCACGCGGGCCGCCCGCGCCCTGGGCGGCGCTGAGGAAGAAGAACAGCAGGCCGATCATCAGCAGCAGCGGCAGGCCGCTGTAGAGCAGGGTGCTCCAGACCGAGGGTCCGGGGTTCTCGGCGCGCCACTGGTCGAGCGTCTTCGCGGCGACGCGCTCGTTCAGCGTCTCGACGATCTGCTCACTCTGGTTGCCGACCCAGCTGGACCGGTACTTCTTGCCGTCGGCAGCGCTGATGCGGATCGTGTCGTCGGAACCGTTGAGCACCACCTCGGTGAGCTTGTCGGTGCCTTCGAGGATCGACAGGGCCTGGCTGGTGGGCACTTCGGTGGGGCCGGTGGTCCGGTTCATCAATTGGACCGCACCGATGACGAGCATGATCGTCACCAGCACCCACACGACGGGGCCGCGGAAGGCCTTCTGGAGGTTTTTCATCGACTGCCTAGGGACGAGGGAATCAGCACCTTGACACTACCAGCGGACGCCAAGACTGCCGCTGGGCCTGGTGTCGGCGCGCAATCCAGCGTCTACGGTCGAAAAGGGGCAGCGGACCGGGCCCGGACACACATTCCCACCGGGGGAGGGACGTCGTCGTCCGATGGCAGTGGTGTACGGCTCAGCTGTAGACGTGCGGGGCCAGCGTGCCGACGTCGCGAAGGTTGCGGTAGCGGCCGGCGTAGTCGAGGCCGTAGCCGACGACGAACTCGTTGGGGATGTCGAAGCCGACGTACTTCACGTCCACCGGGGCGGTGATCGCCTCGGGCTTGCGGAACATCGCCGCCACCTCGACCGAGGCGGGCCCACGCGACTGGAGGTTCTGCACCAGGTAGCTCAGCGTCAGGCCGGTGTCGATGATGTCCTCGACGATCAGCACGTGCACGTCGGAGATGTCCCGGGTGAGGTCCTTGAGGATGCGCACGACGCCCGAGCTCTTGGTGCCCGAGCCATAGGACGAGATGGCCATCCAGTCCATCGTGAGGTGGCTCTTCATGGCTCGCGAGAGGTCGCTCATCACCATGACCGCGCCATTGAGCACGCCGATCAGCAGGACTTCACGTCCCTCGTAGTCACGATCGATCTCGGCGGCCAGTTCTTCCACGCGGCGCTGCACCTCGTCGGCGGTGTAGAGCACGTGGGTGAGGTCCTGGGAAATGTCGGCTGCGTCCACTACTCCACCCTAGCTGGCAGGAACCGGACCGATCACCAGCTCCCCCCTGCAACGGCCGACCCGCAGGCCCCCGGGCAGGTCGACGCCACGCTGGCCACGCCAGTCGTGGACGAGTGCCTGGACGGCCAGCACCTGCGCCCGGCTCGGTTCCCGCACCCCTGCGGCAACCAGCCAGCCGCGCAACACCCTGGTCGCCAGCGCCGGAGGCTCCCCGCCAAGCGCCTCGCACGACAGGCCCCGCGGGCTGCGGCAGCGCCACAACGCCTCGCCAGCCAGCTCGTCCAGCAGGTCGTTGTCCTCCCGCAACATCGACGCGGTCCGGGCCAGGGCCTCACGCACCCGGGGCCCCAGCGCTTCGTCCAGCATCGGCAGCACCTCCCGGCGCACCCGCACCCGCAGGAAACGCGGGTCGCCGTTCATCGGGTCCTGCCAGGCCTCGATCCCCCAGTCGGCGGCGGCCCGGGCGGTGATCTCGCGGCGCAGCCCCAACAACGGACGGACGATCGTCGCCTCACCCCGGGCAGCGACCGGCGCGATCCCCTGCAGCGAGGCCGCACCCGACCCTCGCGCCAGGCCCAGCAACACCTGCTCGGCCTGGTCGTCGAGGGTGTGCCCCAGCAGCACGGTCGTCCCAGGTTGGCACAGCGCAGCCAGCCGCGCGCTGCGTGCCGCGGCCTCGAGCCCCCCACCGGAGTTCAGCACCTCGACCGCCACCACCTCGGCGTCCAACCCCAGCCCTTTGGCCCGTTCGGCCACCGTCGCGGCGAGCTCCCCGGACCCGGGCTGCAGTTGGTGGTCGATGACGACGACCCGCGCCGGAACTCCCAGGTGCGCGACCGCGGCGGCCAAGGCCCAGGAGTCCGCCCCCCCGGACAGTCCCAGCCGCAGCGGACGTCCGTCATCGAGGAGAGCCGAACGGACGGCCTGCACCACGGCCAGCTGCGCGGCGCTGAGCGCGCGACGGGCCATCAGCAGTTGCAGCCGGTGACGGCGGCGCCCACCCCGTCGAGCCAGTTGCGCACTCCCCACTCGTCGGTCTGGTTGTTGGCCACGAAGGCGAACACGACGTCACGTCCCTTGGCGGTGCGGGTCACCCCGGCCAGTGCGGAGACCTTCGAGAGCGTTCCGGTCTTGGCGTGCACCCAGCCGCGGCCCGCCAGGGCCTGGTCGGTGTAGAAGCGGCCCCCGAGGGTGCCGGAGACGCCTGCGGTCGGCAGGCCCTCGACCAGTGCGCGCAACTGGTCGCTGTCTGCTGCGACCTGCATGGCCGTGGCCAGCGCGAGCGCCGTCTGCCGGTTGTCGCGCGACAGCCCGGAGCCGTCCGATACCCGCACGCCGGCCGTGGGGACGTTGAGCTTGGCCAGGCGCGCCGTGACGGCCTTGGCGCCGCCCACGAAGCTTCCGCCCTGGCCGTCGGCGATGCCGACCTGGCGCAACAGCAGCTCGGCGCCGGAGTTGTCGGAGTGCGTCAGCACCTCCTGGACGATGGTGCGCAACGGCAGGGACTGCACGGCGGCCACCTGGGTGGCGCCGGTCTTCGTCCCCGCCCCCGGTGAGGCCACGGGAGCCCCGACGACGGTGATCCCCTGCTTGCGCAGCTGCGCGGCGAAGACCTGCGCGGCAGTGAGGGCGGGCGTGCGGGTCACGGGGCCATTGGCGGTCGCGCGCCCATGGTCGACCCACAACGAGCTGATGGTGGTGACCTGGTCGTGATAGCCGTCGGGCCAGCTGGAGTGCCAGTTCGGGCCGCTGAACAGCGACTCGTCGTAGCCGAGCGAGACCTTGGTCGTCCCAGCCTTCTTCAGTGCCGCAGCAGTCTGGGCCGCCAGTTGCGCCGAGGTGGCCGGGTTGGGGTACGTGCCGCCAGTCTGGGAGAGGTAGGGGTCACCACCCCCGACCAGCACCACCCGGCTGGGGTTGGAGAGCACCACCTTGGTGGTGAAGCGGTGGTCGGGGCCCAGGGCGTCGAGGGCAGCCAGACAGGTCATCACCTTGTTCGTGGACGCCGGGATCAGCGCCTGCTGCTGACCCTTCGCGTAGAGCACGGCGCCCGTCCCGGCGTCCAACACGACGCCCGCCGTCGTCCCCAAACCGTTGGTGGGCAGGGCGTTGATGGCAGCCGCGAGGGCAGCGGTCCCGGGCACCGGGCCCTGGCTCGCCGGCGCCGCCGACTGGGCCACCCCGAAGCCGGAACGCTCCGCACCAGTGCTCGCGGAACCGCTCGGAGTTGGGTCGAAGAAGGTGGGGCTGACGGTCGCGGAACCCTGATCGCTCCACAGCCCTGTGGCATGAAGGGCGGGTCGTCCACCGATCGCCGCTCCCGCCACGCTCACTGCCACGACGGCCGCGAGCACGCCTAGCCTGATCGCCTCACGGGAGCGGGCTCGTTCTCGACTCACTCCAACTCCTGTTTTGGCGGTAGTGTTCGGCGTGTTCAGGTGCATCAATCATAGGAGATTCCCCAGTGACCGATGATTTCGTGAAGCCCGGCTTCCATCCTCTGCCCCAGGGACTGCACTTCGACGTCACCGTCGAGATCCCCAAGGGAACCAAGAACAAGTACGAGATGGACCACAACACCGGCCGCATCCGCCTGGACCGGACGCTGTTCACGTCCACGCAGTACCCCTATGACTACGGCTACATCGAGGGCACGCTCGGCCAGGACGGCGACCCCCTCGACGCGATGATCATCGGCAACGAGGCCACCTTCCCGGGCTGCCTGATCGAGTGCCGCGCCGTCGCCATGTTCCGCATGACCGACGAGATGGGCGGTGACGACAAGGTGTTGTGCATCCCGACCGCCGACCCGCGTCGCAACCACCTCCAGGACATCGCCGACGTGCCGGAGTACATGTTGCTCGAGGTTGAGCACTTCTTCATGGTCTACAAGGATCTGGAGCCCGGAAAGTCGGTCGAAGGCGCCACCTGGACGGGCCGCGCCGGCGCGGAGAAGGAAGTCCACGCCTCGCTCGAGCGGGCCAAGGGCACGGCCTACGAACATCACACGGTGTTCGTGAGCCACTGACCCACTGGCCGCACCTGAACGTGAGGGCTCGCCCATTCGGGCGAGCCCTTTTGCACGCGTCCGGCGGGTGCGAGTCGCTCAGAACAAGGCCTGGGGTCGCTCAGAACAAGCCGGGGGTCGCTCAGAACGGGGTCGCTCAGAACAAGGAGTAGGCCAGGGCAGCAGCGGCGACGCAGCCGATCGCATTGGCCAGCAGGTGGCCCAGGCCAGCGCCGATACGGCCCGACTGCACCAACCGGACGACCTCCACGCTCGCCGTGGAGAAGGTGGTGAAGCCGCCGCAGAAACCCGTCCCGAGCACGAGTCGGACGTCCGGGTCCAGACCGCCGCGGACCACGCCCGCCGTCAGACCACCCAGGATGAAGGATCCCAACAGGTTGATCAGGAGCGTCCCGAGCGGGAGCGCCACCGTGATCCGGGAACGCAGCGCGGCGTCGGTGACGAACCGGGCCACCGCGCCGAGTCCACCCATCAAGGCCATCAGCAGCAGGTTCATCGCGTCGCCTCCGCCACCCGGGCCCCAGCGGTGCGGGAACCAACCACAATTCCGGCCCAGGCGAACAACACCCCGACCAGCACGCTGACCAGCAGGTAGAGCACGGCATCACCCACCCGACCGTGGTCGGCCAGCAGCACCGTTTCGGCGGCAAGCGCGGAGTAGGTGGTGAACGATCCCAAAAATCCCGTCCCGAAGTGCAGCCGCGCCAGTCGGGGCCAACCCCGGTCGGGCCCCAACCGCACCAGCGACTCCAGCAACAGACCGAGGCAAAAGGCACCCACCAGGTTCACCGCGAGCGTCGCGACCGGGAAACCGTGCCGCGCCGGCTGCCACTCCCCCAGCGACCAGCGGGCCATCGTCCCGAGCATGCCGCCGACGAAGACGACGTAGAGGTAGCGGGTGCGCAGGTGCAGGGGACGGTCGGTCGCGATCGCGTCGACGTCGGGGTCGACGAAGTCGCGCGGAAGGAAACTGCCGGAACCTTGGGGCAGGGAGCTGCTCATCGCGTCCAATCGTCGTGCCCGGTCATGGGAGAATGTCGAGGGTGTCCACCTGCTTGATGATGCTGGCCCCGTCCGCCAACCGAGTTTACGCCGGGGAGTCCGCCCGACTGTCCGCGGCCGAGCTCGAACTCACCGCCGACTTCGCCTCCGAGGTGGGGCCGACGACGCTTTCGGGCGTCGACTACCTGGGCTTCGAGATGGACGGTTTCGGCGAGGAGCGCCTGCAGGTGCTGGCCCGTCAGTCGGCGGCGCTGGCACTGTTCGAACAGCAGGGAGTACTCCTGCGCCCCGTGCAACTGCCCGAGGCCTACGGGCTGGACGACGACTTGGTGACCATCCCCAAGTACCCGGGCAAGACCAATGAGCAGTTCACCCAGCTGCTGCTCAACGTCACGCTCGCGCAGGTACAGACCGGGACCACCGGGCCGCTGCAGGTGCTGGACCCTTTGTGTGGGCGCGGGACGACCTTGATGGTGGCCTGGATGCTCGGCCACCACGGCTTCGGCGTCGAGGGTGACACCAAGGCCGTCGAGGCGATGGCCGCGTACCTGAAGACCTGGCTGCGCCGCAAGCGCGTCAAGCACACCGCGGACACGACGCCCGTGCGACGTGAGGGCAAGGTGCTCGGCAAGCGCTTCGACGCGACGCTGAAGCGCCCCGCCGAGGATGGCGGCGACCTGACGATGGCCGTCTTCACCGGCGACACCCGCACGTCCAAGCAGTTGTACGGCAAGAAGACCTTCGACGCGATCGTCACCGATGCCCCCTATGGCGTCGTGCATGGGGCGCAGCAGACCGACGTCCGCGGCCACGCCGGCAAGCGAGACCGGTCCCCGGCTGGGCTGCTCGGGGAGGCGCTGCCGGTGTGGGTCGAGCAGTTGAAGCCCGGCGGTGCCCTTGGCCTGTCGTGGAACACCTTTGGCATGACCCGTGAAGCGCTGGCCGCCGAACTGAGCGCCAACGGGTTGGTTCCCTGCGAAGGTGAAGCCTGGAACGGATTCGCGCACCGCGTCGACTCGTCCATCCATCGTGACCTGATGGTGGCCACCAAGCCCCGCTGAACCGCTCGACAGTAGGCTCACCGCCATGCGGACTCTCATCCTGATGCGGCACGCCTCGGCCGAGGGCTTCAGCCCGGACGGCGACAAGGGGCGCCACCTGACGCCACAGGGACGTCGGGAGGCCGCCGAGGTCGGGACGCAGCTGGCTGGCAAGGGGGTGCAGCTCGCCCTGGTCAGCGCCGCGACGCGCGCCCGCCAGACCTGGGAGTGCTTGGGCATCGCCGCCCCCGCCGAGTTCATGGAGGCCCTCTACAACTGCGGCACCGAGACGCTGGCGCAGCGCATCGGGGAGGTGCCGGACGAGGTGCAGGTGCTGCTCGTGGTGGCGCACTCCCCGGGCGTCCCGTCATTGAGCGCGGAACTGGCCTATGCGTCGTCACCGCAGGAGGCGGACGACCTGCAGTGCTGGTTCCCGACCGCTGCCTACAGCGAGTTCAGCCTCGAGGGATCCTGGTCTGACCTGGCCGACGACGAGTCGCTGCGCCTGGCCGGGGTCCAGCGGATCGGTTACTGACCCGCCTTCCCAGAGCCGCATCCCGCTCCCGAGCCTGTCGCTGCGTCACTTCAGGACGTAGACCAGCAGCGCACGGCCGCCGGTGCAGACCGTGATCGCCGCTGCAACGCAGTTCACCGTGTAGGTCTTGCCCGAGCTGGGGCTGGTCGCGGTGACCTTGAAGGAGTCCTTGGGCCAGTCCGGGACCTTGGCCGCGACCGCGCGCGCGAGTCCACAGGAGGTCCCCGAGCCAGCCCCGACCCCCGCACCGCAGTGAGCGGCGCTGGCCGGGATCGAACCCGTCACCGGACGCGAGGACTTGGTGGCTGCGGGCTTGGCGGACGCGCTGGCAGAAGCGGTCAGCGCGCTCGGACGGGCGACCGAGGCACCTGTCGCCGGCGTCACCGACGCCCCTGTCGACGGCGTCACCGACGCCCCGACCCTCCCGAAGCTGGGGAAGGTGCTGGTCAGCAGGTGGTGGAAGGCCCCCAGCAGCACGGCCACCACGACGATCGCAGCCCCGATCACGATCGCCGAACGTGCGCGTACCCACGGCTGCTGGTCCGGGTCCGGCACGGGTACGAAGCGTTGGCGCGGCACCGCAGCCGCACCGGGCGCCACGACTCGCGGCTGGGTGCGGGTGACGACCGGGTCGCTGAACCATTCCGCCGGCGGCTGGCGGGTCGCGAGAACATCCATGTGGTGCTGGGCAGGCTCCCGGGCCGAGGTCGCCCGCAGCGCCCCGGAACACCACAGGGCGGCCTCGCACTCGGGGCACGCGCTCGCATCAGCATCCACCTCGGCACTGCACCGTGTGCACAACATCGGCCACCCACTCGGCCGGGCACCACCTTGTCCCGGTTGTTGACACCATAGCCGCCCGGCTGCCGTACGTCAGGAGCCATCGCAGACAACGGGAGCGTCCAGGAAACACGATCGCAATGTACGGCGAACATGTGTGACCCGCCCGTAACGCACGAGACATTGCCCCGAAACACGCAACCAGCATCGTTGCCGCCATGAACCTCCTCGACATCAACACCGGTGACACCGCGTGGGTGCTGGTCAGCGCCGCGATGGTGTTGCTGATGACCCCCGCCCTCGCCTTCTTCTACGGCGGGATGGTGCGCGCCAAGGGCGTGCTCAACATGATGCTGATGTCCGTGGTCACCATGGGCATCGTCGGCGTGCTGTGGGTGCTGTTCGGCTTCTCGATGGCCTTTGGCGAGTCCTGGCACGGCCTGGTCGGCAACCCCTTGCAGTTCGCTGGCCTGCGCGGCACCTTTGACATCGCCGTGGGCGCTGACGGCCACCAGATCCCGCTTCTCGTCTTCGCCGGCTTCCAGGCCGCCTTCGCCATCATCGCGGTCGCGCTGGTCTCCGGCGCGGTCGCCGACCGGATGAAGTTCGGCGCGTGGATCGCATTTGCGACCGCGTGGGCGGTGCTGTGCTACTTCCCCGCCGCCCACTGGGTCTTCGCCTTCGACGGCTACGTCGCAGAACACGGAGGCTGGATCGCCAACACCGTCAAGGCCTTCGACTTCGCCGGTGGCACGGCCATCCACATCAATGCCGGCGCGGCCGCTCTGGCCCTTGCGCTGGTCGTGGGACCGCGCGTCGGTTTCGGTAGCACCCCGATGCGTCCGCACAACCTCACCCTGGTGATGCTTGGCGCTGGCCTGCTGTGGTTCGGCTGGTTCGGTTTCAATGCCGGATCCGCCCTGTCCGCCGGCCCGCTGGCGGGCCTGGCCTGGGTCAACACCCTGGTCGCTGCCGCCGCGGCGATGCTGGCCTGGCTTGCGGTCGAACGCATCCGCGACGGGCACGCCACCAGCCTCGGCGCCGCCTCCGGCATCGTCGCGGGCCTGGTTGGCATCACCCCCGCCTGCGCGGTGGTCACCCCGATGGGTGCCATTGCGGTCGGCGTCCTGGCCGGTGCGGCGTGCGCCTGCGCCCTGGAACTGAAGTACCGCTTCGGCGTCGACGACTCGCTCGACGTGGTGGGCGTCCACCTCGTCGGTGGCCTGGTCGGCACCCTTGCCGTTGGCCTCTTCGCTGACGGCGTGCTCTCCGGCGGCAGCGCCGGTCTGTTCTACGGCGGCGGGCTGGAACAGCTCGGACGCCAGGCCATCGGCGCCTTCGCCGTCCTGGCCTACTCGCTGGTCGTGAGCCTGGTCATCGCCAAGCTGATCGACATGACCATCGGGCTGCGCGTCGACGGACGCAGCGAGGCCACCGGCATCGACCTCGGCGAGCACGCCGAGACCGGTTACGACCTGTCGAAGGTGCAGTACTCGAGCTATGGCGTCGCCAAGTCGCTGGTGCTGCCCGCTTCCCCCGCCAGCCCGGTCGACGCGACCAACCTCTCCAACACCGCCGCTGACCTGGAGGCCACCCGATGAAGCTCGTCACCGCAATCGTCCAGACCGAGGCCGTGGACGACGTCCAGATCGCCCTGGCCACGCACGGGGTGAACGGGATGACCGTCACCGAGGTCAACGGCTACGCCCGCCAGCGCGGCCACAAGGAGGTCTACCGCGGCCACGAGGTGGTCATCGACTTCATCGAGAAGGTGAAGATCGAGGTGCTCACCGCCGACGAGGAGGCCGACGGTGTCGTCGAGGTGATCTGCCGCGCAGCCCGCACCGGCACCGTCGGCGATGGAAAGGTCTGGGTCTCCACCGTGGACGAGGTGGTGCGGATCCGCACCGGTGAGCGAGGTGGACAGGCCATCTGACCAACCCACACACACATGAAGGATCGCCGCCCGAAATCGGGCGGCGATCCCTGTGTCTGGAGCCGCTCCAGCGGCTGATCGCCGGGCTACTCCTCGGCAGCGCGACGCGGGGAGACCCCACGCTGGGACGGCGAGTCGTTGAGGTCCATCACCAGCGCGTTCACCAGGTCGTGGCTGGCCTCGCGCAGGCGCGTGATGTCGACGGCCTCAAAGCGTTCCGCGATGGTCGGCTCCTGACCGGCAATGACGTGCTCGCGCTCGACGTCGGCGACCCGGACGGCCAGCTCCTCACGCAGCGCGGAGCCCAGGATGCCGCCCTTGCGCCCGGCCCGGTGCGCCACCTCGGCGCCATAGGTCTCCAGCTTCGCGACCTCGTCGGAGTCTTCGCTGGTGAGCATCCGGCCGGTCTGGTTGAGGATGAACACACCGTCGTCGAAGCTGCCGTTGCCCAGGTCGGTGATGGCCCTGCGCAGCAGCGGACGGTCGTCGCGGCGGGCCTGACCGGCCAACAGCTCCAGTTGCATACCCAAGAGGCGCTCCCCCGAGCGGGTGTGGCCACCGAGACGGCCGAGCGGCACCCGCGCGTCCGTGCCGCTGGACTGGCCCATCGAGTCGAGCAGTTCGACGCCAGCTTGGTCGGCATTGTGGACGGTGTCACGCAGCGGCACGGCCTTGATGCCCAAGGTGATCAAGAAGACCAGGGCGGCCAGCGGGATGCCGATCACGAAGACGGAGTGCAGTGCGTCGGACAGGCCCGCACGGATCGCGGCGGCCACCGCGGGCGGCAGCTTGGCCAGCACGGTCGGGTCAAGCACGGATCCGGTCGACAGCTTGGTGCCGGCGGGCATCGAGGCCATGGCCTCGGGCGTCAGGTGGCGCGCGATGGCGTCCTTGAGCTCGGTGGTCATGATGGTGCCGAAGACCGCGACGCCGATGGTGTTGCCAACATTGCGGAAGAACTGGGTGGCGGCGGTGGCCACGCCCAGGTCACGGCGGGCGGAGTTGTTCTGCACCACGAGTGTGTAGAGCTGCATGCACAGGCCCAGCCCGATGCCGATGACGGTCATCGCGAGGGTCAGCTCGCTCTGCTTGGAGTCGACGCCCAGCCTGCTGAGCAGCCAGTAGCCGACGCCCATGATGGCGACGCCGGCGAGCATCAGCTCCTTGTAGCGGCCGGTGCGGGTGACCAGCAAGCCGCCCAGGATGCCGAGACCGATCAGGGCCAGGTTCATCGGCATCAGGATCAGGCCGGAGTTGGTGGCCGAGACGCCCAGCACACCCTGCGCGAAGACGGGGATGTAGATGATGGCGCCGAACATCATGATCGAGATGAAGAAGCCGGCGATGTTCGACAGGGTGAAGATCGGCGAACGGAACAGGCGAAGCGGGATGACCGGTTCGACCGCCCTGCGCTCGATCAGGACGAAGGCGAACGTCAGCACCGCACCGGCGGCGTAGAGGCCGATGACCTGTGGGGAGCTCCAGGCCCAGGTGGTGCCGCCCATCGAGGTGGGCAGCAGCAGGCAGATGAGCGCGGTGGTGAGGGTGGCCATGCCCGCCCAGTCGATCGTCACCTCGCGACGCTCGTGCGGTATGTGCAAGAAGCGGAAGATCGCGCCGAAGGCGGCGATGCCGACCGGGATGGACGCGAAGAAGAGCCAGCGCCAGCCCCAGTGGTCGGTGATCCAGCCACCCGCCAACGGCCCGGCTACCGAGCTCATGCCGAAGACGGCGCCCATCAGCCCCTGGTACTTGCCACGCTGGCGGGGCGGGATGATGTCGCCGATGATCGTCTGTGACAACGGCATCAGGGTGCCGGTGCCCAGGCCCTGCACGGCGCGGGCGAAGATCAGGAAGCCGAAGCTGTGCGACAGTCCGGCGAGGGCGGTGCCCAGCATGAAGACCAAGAGGCCGCCGAGATAGAACCCGCGGCGTCCGTAGAGGTCGGAGAGCTTGCCGACGATCGGGACGGTGATCGCGCTGACCAGCATGGTGGCGGTGGCCACCCACGAGTAGTGGTCCATGCCGCCCAGTTCGGCGACGATGCGGGGCATGGCTGGGCCGACGATCGTCTGGCTGATGGACGCGACGAACATGCCCAGCATCAGGCCGACGAAGATGCGGCGGTTTTCCGGTGAGAGCCCATCGAACTCGGCGGCTGCCGAGGAGGGCGGGGCCGTGGTGGCCGAGGTTGAGGTCATGGGTGCTCCTGGACGAAGTGGTCTGGGTGAGCGGCTGCCTCCGGGGGTCGCCTGGGTCGTGTCGACACGGTGAGCGTCGGTGCGGCAGCTCGTCCACTGTAGAGAAATGTTGCAGAGACTGCAATAATTCCCAAGTGACTCAGGAAACTTCTGGCGACCTTTTCCCCGCTGACGAAACAGGTCTGGACGACGGGGCTGCGCTTGGGCTCAGGGAGCGAAAGAAGAAGGAGACCAGGCACGCGATCCACCTCGCGGCGCTGAGGTTGGTCTCCGAACAAGGACTGGGGAATGTCTCCACCGACGACATCGCTGCTGCGGCCGGGGTCTCGCAGCGCACCTTCTTCAACTACTTCCCCACCAAGGAAACCGCCCTCACCGGCAGCATCGACCTGCTGGCGCAGCGGATCGGACAGTTCTTCGAGTCATCGGCACCTCATGAGTCGGCCTTCGGCCTGTGCCGCCGTCTGGCGCGCCGGATGGTCCAACTGGGCACCAGGGATGAGGAGGGCTGGCGCCTGCGCCGCGAGGTGCTCCGACAAAATCCCGAGCTCGCCAGCTCAATGCTCGGCCAGCACCGCGATGCGCAGGCGACGCTGCGCCTGGCGCTGGAGGTGCGGCTGGGCGACAGCACGGGGACGAGCTGGCTGCCGGCGATGCTCGCGTCGACCACCTTCGGAGCAGTGGCAGCCACCGTCAACCTCGCCCAGACCAGCGAGGAGGCGCTGGTGATGCTGGACGAGATCCTGGACGCGCTGGCCCCCGGGCTGGATCGCTGACCCTCCCGAGCCACCACGATCCCCCAGACCGGCTTAAGGACGGTGAGGCGCGGCTCGGGGAACGTGAAGCGCCCGGCTCAGGGAGTTGCTCGTCAGCCGCGCAGCAGCAGCTTGGCGATCCGCTCGGCCGAACGGACCGCTCCCTCCATGTAGCCGTTGAACTTGGAGGAGTACTCGGATCCTGCGAAGTACACGCGTCCCTCGGGCTCGGCCAGCACCGGACCAGAGGCAGTCCAGACCCCGGGAGCGAAGTGCGCCCCGTGGCAACCACCCGTGTACTGCTCGGTGGACCAGTTGCGATCCAGATAGGCCAGCGGCTCGCCACCGTGGTGGCCGAGGGCCTGCTTGACGACGTCCTCCATCGCCCGCTTCCTGAGGAACTCAGAGCGGGTGGCGATTGACGGCGCGTCCGGACCCTCGAAGAAGCCCATCAGCACACCGTGGCCATCTGGCCCAGAGTTGTCCATGATCACGCGCATCGCGCCCTCGTCGGAGCCGACCTGGCCGGACATACCCTCACGCCGCCACCACGGCGTCTCGTAGATGAGGGCGGCCTTGATCACGTTTCCGGCGGGCACCTTCTCAGCCGTCTCGCGACGCCAGGTGGGCAGTTCGGGGGTGAACTTGAGGCCGTTGACCAGTCTGGGCGGCAGGGTCAAGACCAGGTGCGCGGCCTGGTGTCGCGTCCCATCGGCGAGCACGACGACGACCTGCTCATCGTCCTGCTCGACGGCCACCACGGGTGCGCCGAGCTGCAGACGGTCGCCGAGGTCGGCTGCCATCGCCTCGCACAGTTGCGCGATGCCGCCGGCGACGCGGCGTTGCTTCAGCGCGCCATTCACGGTCACCAGCGACTCCAGATCCAGCCCATTGTTCGAGCGCTGGAGGCCCTCCAACAGGGTCATCTCGTCGCCGGGACGCCCGAAGGCGCCCTCGAAGACCCGTCCGAACCACTGCTGACCGCCGGGGGTGCGCACATTGGCCGAGACCCAGGTCTCGACGCTCTGCTGGAACCAGGGCCGGTTCGCGTCCGCCCAGGCGGCGTCGTGGGAGATGCGCTCCCCCAGGCGGCGGAAGCGCAGCAGTCCCTGGCCAAGATCGGCCAGCTCGAAGGGGCTCAGGTTCTCGTCCAGTTCGTCCTTGGTTGGCACATGGCGCCGACCTCCACCCAGGCGGACGACGACGGCGCCGTCCGCGTGGTCGACCAGGGTGAGGTCGCGTTCTTCGACCAGCGCGAGCATCCGCTCATGGCCATCGTTGATCCACTGTCCGCCCATTTCGAGGGCGGCACCGTGTTCGGTACGGATCGTCTCGACCCGTCCACCGACCCGGTCACGGGCCTCGAGGACGAGCACCTCACGTCCGGCCGCGACCAACTCGGTAGCCGTCCGCAGACCTGCGAGCCCTGCGCCCACGACGATGCAGTCGAGCATGCCGCCCCCCTTGACCCTTGGTTGCCAGTTCGCGAGCGACTCTACTAGGCCACGCACCTACCCCCGAGGTCGGGGTGGTGATGTTCTGCGGGCTGTCATGGCGCCGTCACCACGGCAGCCAGATTCCGTTGCTGTACACGAAAGGGCCCCGCTGATGCGGGGCCCCTCCTGGTGTCGTGCAGGTGTTGGTGGTGAGGTGTCGTGCAGTGCGACTGGCGGCTCAGGAGAGCGGCCCGGAGACCACCTTGTCGAAGCGGGTCTGGTTGGTGCTGGCGTGGGCGGACTTCACCGAGAAGGCCTGGGTGTCGTAGACCTCCCAGCTGCTGGCCTGCGCCGGATCGGCGAGGGCCTTGAGTGCCTTCAGCTCCAGGATGTAGGTGCCGGCCTTGACCGAGGTCTTGCCGTTCTTCTTCACCTTGGAGTCGATGAAGCTGCCGTCCCAGGCCAGCGTCACGTATGAGGTGTCGCGGCCGTTGACGCCGTCAGAGAAAGCGGTGCCGAGACGGGCACCCTTCGTCCCGTCGGCGTTGGCGGCGTAGACATCCAGCTTGAGCGCGGCGGCCGGGTACTCCATGTGGAAGACGACGATCGGGACGTCGTCGCCCTTCATCTTGAACAGCGGGCGTGCCTGCTGCTTGCCGATCAGCTGGACCTCCCCACCGACTGTCCGCGCCAGACTCGGTAGTGGGGTGCCGTCGGCCGCGTCGGCCAGAATCTGCTGGTCCTGGTAGTTGCCAGCCATGCCCGCATAGGGGATGGACAGCTCCTGCGCATTGTCGGCCTTCAGCTGCAGCCAGCCGCCGTACTGGTAGCCCGAGGGGGCACCGGCGGGGGCGGAGATGGCCGCGCCGAAGGAGGCTGTGCCGTGGGCGGGGACGGTCAGCGTCGCCGGCATGGTCACCTGCGCGTCCAACAGGTCGAACTCGGGGTTGGAGTTGCCGACGAAACCGACGCCGGTCAAGTTCGACAGCGAATAGGTGACCTGTTCGTCGGAGTCGTTGCGGACGGTGACCTTCGTGCTGGCCGGGGCCATGTCGGCGTCGCCGAGGCTGATCTTGCCCGGGGCGGCGGACTGCTTCGACAAGATGGCGCGGTCGATCTGGATCAGGCCCGCGCCCTCACGGGTGACCATCTCCTGGACGCTGAGCGACGGCGCGAACGACCACGGACGCTCCTCGTCGGCCGTGTTCTGCAGCAGGTTGCGGACGGCCTCCCAGTCGCCCTTCAGCTCGGGGCGCCCCTGCAGCAGCAGGGCCACCGCACCGGCGGTGTGCGGGGCGGCCATCGAGGTGCCCGACTTGGAGCCGTAGGCACCCTGCTCGAGCGGGACGGTCGACCAGATGTTGCCACCGGGGGCGGCGACGTCGGGCTTCAGAGAGAGATCAGCTGCCAGGCCCCAGCTGGTGAAGTCGCTGGCCAACCCGGCGGTCTCGCTCTCGGACGAGACGACGACCCTCGCCCAGTCGATGGTCTGCGGGCCGTTGGCATCGATGGTCGCCTTCAGCCCATCGCCGTCGGTTTTGGTGATCATCACCACGGGGATGGAGATGGCCGGGTCGCCGGCGACGGTGGGCGAGATGACCCCCGGCTGGTTGTTGTAGATCACCAGCGCGGACGCACCGGCGGCCTGCGCGGCCAACGCCTTGTCCCGGAAGGAGCATTCGCCGCGCTGCACCAGCACCGCAGAGCCAGCCGGAACCGGGCTCATGGTGAGGCACCCGTTCAGCGGATCACCGACGACGATGGGCATGGTGCCGCTGGTGGGAGCCTCGGCGGCGCCCTCGGCGGGCGCGTACCCGATCGGCTTGCCGTTGACCGAGAAGCCCCAGGCGGTGTTCATGGTGTTGTCGACCGAACCGACGCTGATCGTCTTGGAGCCGACGCTGGGCGATCCGACGGCCATGCCGCCGTACTCCCCCTCATTGCCGGCCGAGGCGACGACGATCGTCCCGCGGGCAGCGAGGTTGTCGCTGGCCACGGCGTCGGGGTAGTTGGGCCAGCTCATGAAGGAGGCGCCAAGGGACATGTTGACGACGTCCACCCTGTCGTCGCCAGCCTTCTGCAGCGCCTGCATGATGATCTCGGTGTCGACAGAGCCCTCGCAGCCGAAGACGCGGTAGCCGTACAGGGTCGCGTCCGGCGCCACGCCACGCACGCCGTTCTTGGCCGGGTCACCCTGGCCCGCGATGATGCCCGAGACGTGAGTGCCGTGGCCGCCACAGTCGTCCGGGATGGGGTCGGGGACGGGCACCGGGTTGGTTTCGGCGTCGTACGCGTCGCCGACGAAGTCGTAGCCGCCGGCCACCTTCGCGTTCGGGAAGGCCGTGGTGCCGCTGGTGCCGGTGCCGCCCAGGTCGGGGTGGTCGATGTCGATGCCGGAGTCGATGACGCCGACCTTGATGCCCTTGCCCGTGTAGCCGAGCTCGCTCTGGGCGATGTTGACGCCGGTCAGGTTGCCGGCGGTGAACATGTCGGGCTTGGCGGTGCTGGAGGTCACGGGCTTGTCGATCGCGACGATCGGGAAGACGCCGGTGACGCCGTCGATGGCCTGCAGCTGGATGGCGTCGGCCTCGGACGTGCGCACGGCCAGGCCATTCCACAGACTGTCGTAGGAGCTGGTGACGGTGACATCCAGGCCCTTCGCCTTCGACGCCTGCTTCACGGCGGCCTGGCGCGACTTGACGTCAGCCGCGCTGCCGCCCCTCGCGGTCGGATTGCCGGCGACCGCGACGAAGTAGCGGTCGGGCACGATGGTGGCGCCCTTGCCGTCGGCCTTCACCTGGGTGATGTAGTCGCTCAGCTTGCCGAGGTCGGCGGCGCTGGTGGGAGCGGCGTGGGCGGGTGCGAGCGAAACGCCCGCGATCATGGCGAGGGCAGCAAGGCCGCAGCCGAACCCGCGGACGGGGCGCCCGGTGCGGTGGTTCATGGGTTCTCCTTCTTAGGCCGGTACCCGGGCCGGCGAAGTGGGATGCCGGCGGGGCCGGCACGTGGGGTGCCGGGGGCGTCTGTCACCCCGGATGTGGGAACCCTAAGGGTGGGCTGAGGGCATGTAAATGCTTGCTCACGCAATTTGACCTGCGTGTAACAATTGCCCCCGGGCGTGGGGTCGTCGGGTTCACGGCGGCGCGGCGCGTGGCTAGAGTCCCGGAGGTGACCACACCACGCACCCGCACCGCTGTCGACGAACTCGCGGACGCCCACTTCGACAGGTCCCTGCAGATGAGCCCGATGTTTCTCACCGAGATGGGCAGCACCGAGCGTCAGGACGAGTACGACGACCTGTCCCCCGCCGGGATCGAGGCGCAGGTGCAGCTGAGCCGCGAGACCCTCGCAGCGCTCGATTCCCTGCAACCGGTCGACGAGGTCGACAAGGTGACGATCGCCGCGATGCGCGAGCGACTGGGGCTCGAGGTGGAGTCGCACGAGGCCGGGCTCAGCCTGCTGAACCTGAACGGCATCGCCTCCTTCTGGCACGCGATCCGCGAGGTCTACGACGCGATGCCGACCGACACCGACGAGCAGTGGCTGACGATCGCGCGCCGGCTCAAGGTCGTCCCGACCGCCGTGGAGCAGGCCTTCGAATCGACGTTCGCCGCGATCGAGCGGGGTCTACTGCCGGCCAGGCGCCAGGTGGCCCTGCTGGCCGAGCAGCTGGGCCAGTGGTCGGCCGACGGTGGCTTCTTCGACGAACTCGCTGCCGGCGCGCCCGAGACGGTGCGCGAGCAGGTTTGGGCGGGCGCCCAGGTCGCCAAGCAGTCCTACGCGGACAGCGCCACCCGGCTGCGTGATCAGGTCGCGCCGCTGTCGACTGAGGTGGACGGGGTGGGCATCGATCGTTACCGCCTGCACTCGCGGCAGTTCGTGGGCGCCCAGGTGGACCTGGCCGAGACCTACCAGTGGGGCCTGGAGGAGGTCGCGGGCATCGAACAGATGATGCTGGCCACGGCCGCGCGCATCCGTCCCGGTGCCAGCGTCAAGGAGGCCGTGGCGATCCTTGATGCCGACCCGAAGTACACCCTGCATGGCACGGACGAGCTGCAGCGCTGGATGCAGTCGCGCGCCGACGCAGTATTGGCCGAGCTGGCGGACGTCCACTTCGACATCCCCGAACCGGTGCGGCGGATCGAGTGCTGCATCGCGCCGACCCACGACGGCGGCATCTACTACACCGGCCCGAGCGAGGACTTCTCCCGTCCCGGGCGGATGTGGTGGTCGGTGCCGGACGACGTGACCGAGTTCAGCACCTGGCGGGAGCTGACGACGGTCTACCACGAGGGCGTTCCAGGGCATCACCTGCAGATCGCGCAGACGGCCTACCGCGGCGAACTGCTCAATCGCTGGCGCCGGCACGGATGCTGGGTGTCGGGGCACGGCGAGGGCTGGGCGCTCTACTCGGAGTGGCTGATGGCCGACCTGGGCTACATGGACGACCCGGGCGACCGGCTGGGGTTGTTGGACGGGCAGATGCTGCGCGCGGTGCGCGTGGTGATCGACATCGGCGTCCACTGTGGCTTCAAGGCGCCAGAGCTGGTGGGCGGCGGGGAGTGGACCTTCGAGAAGGCGTGGGAATACTTCAACCACTACGTGAACATGGACGAGGCCTTCGGGCGCTTCGAGGTGAACCGCTATTTCGGATGGCCCGGGCAGGCGCCCAGCTACAAGCTTGGGGAGCAGCTGTGGCTGCGGCTGCGGGACGAGGTGCGTGAGCGAGAGGGCCAGGCCTTTGACCTGAAGTCCTTCCACCGCAGGGCCCTGGACGTGGGCGGGGTGGGCCTTGACGTGCTGCGCCAAGCGGTGCTTGACGGTTCAAACCCTGTCGATGCACAGAGTTAATTCTTAACGGGCGTGATTCACCCTTTCCACTTGTTCCAAGTGTGCCCGAGCTGGTTGAGTTTTCCTTGTTGGTCCGAACCCCCGAATCGGACCAGCGGAACCTTGGCTCCATGATCCCCCGAATCGTGTGGGCCGAGGACAATAGAAGGCCCTCGACGAAACCCCCGATTCGTCGCAGCGGCCACACCTGAACGAACCGCCCCTGTTGAGCAATCAACAGGGGCGGTTCAATGTGTTCAGCGTTGTGTTCAGCGTTTTCCGTCACGACCCCCGATCCTGTCCGGTGTCAGCCCCGCGCCTCCTGGACCAACAGCGCCACTTGCACCCGATTCTCCGCACCCAACTTGGCCAGGATGCTCGACACGTGCGCCTTCACAGTCGGCACCGAGAGCACCAACTGTTCGGCAACTTCGGCATTCGACAACCCGTACGAGAGGCAATGGACGACATCCCGTTCCCGGGCCGTCAGCTGCGCCAACCGGCGCCTGGCGTCATCGCCACGTCCGCTGGTCGGCGCCCCGGCAGCACGTTCCATCAGTTGCGTCAGCACGGACGGGGAGACCACCGGCTCCCCCGCCGCGACCTGCCGGACGGATGCGACGATCCGCTCCGGGCTTGAATCCTTGAGCAGGAAGCCTGCGGCCCCGGCGCGAATGGCGTCGACGACCAGTTCGTCCGCATCGAAGGTGGTCAGCACCAGCACCCGCGCCCACGGACGGGCGGCGAGCACCTGGGCGGTGGCGTGGATCCCGTCCAGACGAGGCATCCGGATGTCCATCAGCACGACATCCGCGTGTTCGCGCGCCACCACCTCGGCGGCGCCCTCACCGTCCGCGTGCTCGGCGACCACCTCGACGCCCGACCCCCGCAGCATCAGCCGCAGGCCTTGGCGCACCAGCGCGTCGTCGTCGACGATCACCACCCTGACGGGGGTTTCGGTCATGTCCGTCCTCACTACTCGTCGCTACTGCTCGTCGCTGCCGTGCCAGGGAAGATGTGCGCGGACGACGAATCGTCCGCCCTCGGGTTCGGCGGTCAACGTCCCGCCCGCCAGTTGCGCCCGCTCGGCCAGCCCGACCAGACCCAGCTGCGCGCCCGGCACCCCGGACCCCTGGGTCGCCAGAGGGTTGCTCACGCAAAGGTCCAGCGCGATGCCGGGAGCGCCGCCGGCGGTGACGGTCACCGGATGACCGGGCGCGTGCTTGCGGGCATTGGTGAGGCACTCCTGGACGATGCGCTGGGCGTGCCGGGAGGTGGTGGGCGACAGGTGCGCGACCTCGGCCCAGAAACCCTCGGGCACCCGCAGCGTGACCTGCGCCCCGGCGGCTTCCTCCTGGGCCAGCAGGGTGGGCAGGTCGAGGAGGGAGGGCTGCGGGGGCTGGAGGGCCTCGTGGTCGTCCTCCCGAAGCACCCCGAGCACGTGACGGAGTTCGGACAGCGCCTGCTGGGCGGTGGTCTGGATGACGGCCGCGGTCTGCTTGCGCTCGTCGGCGGTGAGGTCGTCCTGGTAGGCCAGCAGACCGGCGTGCATGCTGACCAGGCTGATCTTGTGCGCCAGCACATCGTGCATCTCGCGGGCGATGCGGGCGCGTTCGGCGGTCTGGGCCTGGGCGACGCGCGCCACCTGTTCCCGGCGGGCGGACTCGGCGCTGATGCGCCACGAATCGTGGAGCTCGCGCCGTGCGCCGAGGCTCCAGCCGATCGCGGCGACGGCGACGAAGGCGAACATGCTGAACGCGATGGTGACCACGGGTCCGGAGCTGGTGGCGTTGTCGCCCATGATCGGGGTGATGTAGCGGTCATTCACGGCCACCCCCACCAGCCATACCAGACCGGCCGCAATGACCTCGCGCAGTCGTCGCCGCCCGGCCAGCCAGATCGTCGCGAGGGTCTGGGCGGGCACCGCCACCGCGGAGACGATGCTGAGCGCGGTCAACACGATCGTCGTCGCGAGCGGGAACCGGCAGCGCAACAGAACCAGCGGGCTGAGCAGCGCACCGGCGATGATGTCAATGCCCATCCACGCGTCCTGGTGCGGGGTTGGGGTGCCGTTGAGCGGGGCGCTCCAGGCGATCGCGAAGATGATGAAGCCGATCAGCCAGCAGGCCAGCAAGCGCCAGGTCTCCGCCCACAGCAGCTGCGCTCGGGGGCGGGTCGCGGTGCTCGTCATGACGTCGAGTCTAGGAATATGTGCGCCCCTTGGCCCCCGACCTCAGGCGGTCCGATCCCCAACCGAGGTAGGGGGTGGTTCAGTCCCAGGACGGAGGTGCCGCGGACCGTTGTCGGATGGGATGGACCCATGATCGAAGTGGAGCAGTTGACGAAGAGGTACGGCACCTTCACCGCCGTGGATGACGTGACCTTCAGCGCACAGCCTGGGCGGGTGACCGGTTTCCTGGGGCCGAACGGCGCCGGCAAGTCGACGCTGATGCGGATGCTGTGCGGGCTGACCCCCGTGACGCAGGGATCGGCGCGCGTGCTCGGCAAGAAGTACGTGGAGTTGCCCAACCCGGCCCGGCATGTGGGGATGATGCTGGATGCGTCCGCGCAGCACCCCGGACGCACCGGACGCGAGGTGCTGCACCTGGCCGGTCTGGTCACCGAGGCGCCCAGGGGACGCGTGGACGAGATGCTCGACCTCGTGGGATTGACCCAGCTGGAGGCCAAGCGCCGCGTGAAGGACTACTCGCTCGGCATGCGCCAGCGGTTGGGCCTCGGCGGTGCGCTGATGGGCTCGCCCAAGGTGCTGGTGCTCGACGAGCCGGCCAATGGTCTCGACCCGGCGGGCATCCACTGGATGCGCGAGCTGTTGCGCGGTTACGCCGACCAGGGCGGGACGGTGCTGTTGAGCTCGCACCTGTTGAACGAGGTGCAGCAGGTGGCCGACGACCTGGTGGTGATCGGCCATGGACGCATCGTCGCGCAGGGCTCCATGCACCAGTTGTTGACCCGGCCAGGGTGCGTGGTCGACTCCATGACCCGGCAGGGGTTGGTGGACGCGGTGACCCGTGGTGGTTTGTCGTTCCGGCAACGGCCCGACGGGGCCTTCGACGTCGAAGGGGACACGGTGGTCGTTGGACGCCTGGCGGCAGAGGCGGGGGTCCCGCTGGTGCTGCTGCGCCCCGCGGACAGCAACCTCGAGGAACTGTTCCTCCAACTCACCGCAGACACCGCACGCAAGGAGACCTTCTGATGACCACGACCACGCTGGGCAAGAACCTGCTGGCCCCGATGGACGCTCCCCTCACCGGACGCGGACTGTCGTTCGGACGGCTGTTCCGGGTGGAGATGCGCAAGCAGCTGGACACCCGAGCTGGACGCGGACTGCTGATCGCGATCGGGCTGATCACGGCGCTGGTGATCGGCATCTCGATGTGGGTGGGGCGCGAGCAGGGCCTCAGCTACGACTTTCTGCTGGCGGCGACGGTGATGCCGCAGGGCATGTTGTTGCCGATCCTGGGCATCGTCACGATCTGCAATGAGTGGAGCCAGCGGACCGCGCTGGTGACCTTCACCCAGGAACCTCGACGAGTCCGGGTACTGGCTGCCAAGGCCTTGGCCGCGATGGCCCTGGGGACGGGCGTGCTCGCACTGACGATCGCACTGGCCGCGCTGGGACACGTGGTGTCGATGACGGCCGCGGGAAAGTCGTCCGAGATTGCCCTGTCTTGGGGCTGGACCGACCTGTTCGGCGGTTGGGTGATGCAGATGCTGTCGGTGTTGCAGGGCGTCGCCTTCGGCGCGCTGCTGATGTCGGTGCCGATCGCGGTCGGTGCATTCTTCCTGGTGCCGACGATCTGGGCGATAGTGACGGCCGTGTGGAGTCCGCTGACCAGGCTCGGTGCGTGGATCGACCTGTCTCAGGCCCAGGCTCCCCTGATGGCTGGCGACCAGCTCACGCTGCGCCAGTGGGAACAACTCGGAACAGCTGGGCTGATCTGGATCGCCCTGCCCCTGGCCCTGGGCATCTGGCGGACCGTGCGACGAGAGGTGAAGTGACGTATTGGGAAGCAGGCCGGCTCGGGCAGCGGGAGGCTCGTTCTGGCGGCGATGGTGGTGATCGGCATCCTGATCGGTGCAGCTCTGGACGGCGACCACTGACGGGGTGAACTCGCGCAGCAATCTGAACTGTAAGCACGATCCAGACCGCATGCACGCTTCTTACAACTGGGCAGGTCCGCGCAGTTGCATTGCAATCTGTTTGCAGACTCGTTACTATGACTTTGCAACCTAGCTGCAAGGAGAAGGAAGATGGCTACAGAAGAACTCACCGTTTCGACCCTCAAGGTCCTAGCCAGTTCGGCGCGGGGGCTGGCGGACCAGCTCGAAGCCCTGATGGCGCAGATCCCGACCGGCCCGGGCATCAGCGCGGCACCTGATCGCGACATCGCTGGCTCAAGCGAGGACAAGCGAACGCATGCCGAGCTGCCCGTCTGGGACCCCGAAACTGACCTCCCCTTGGGCAAGCCAAAGGTAATCGGCACGCGGGAGGAACAGGATTGGTGCTCCCTCACCTACTTGGGGGGCATCTATGCGATCAACCGGCGCTACGGACGTGGGGCGACCAGCCAAGAGGTCAGTCGGTACGCCCAGAAGGCTGGCTACAAAGACGGGCGCGCGGTTACTGCGTGGTCCAAGGGCGATGGCCCCACCTTCAACGACGAGAACAAGCAGCGTTGGATCTCCAGCCAAGGGGCGAGCTTCTGGGTCCACCGCTTGGCCGAGTCCCTTGGATTCCGCCTCCCTAGTGACTTGGCCTCGCCCTGGGAAGACGGGCCAGTGAAGCCTGCGTAGGGTCAGGAGCAACCAATCATCTCGCCCGGTCGCTTGCATGCACACGAAGCGATCCGCTTGGCCACTGACCGGGCGCGATGAACACTGGACGAATGCCAACGATTCGCCCCACCCCTCAGCACGAGTGGGTTCGCACGCGCATGTCCGAGCAGAAGCGCGCGGGCACGGCGCCCGAGCTCGCCCTCCGCAGGCTGCTGCACGCCAAGGGCTACCGCTATCGGGTTGGCGCGAAGGTCCCCGGGATGCCCCGACGGACGATCGATGTGGCCTTCACGAGGAAGAAGCTTGCCGTGTTCGTCGACGGCTGCTTCTGGCACGGGTGCCCGGAGCACTGTGTGTCACCGAAGAACAACGCAGAATGGTGGGCCGCGAAGCTCGAGGCGAATCGAGCACGGGACTCGGACACGGACGCGGCGCTCGCCAGCGCAGGTTGGCGTGTTGTCCGCATCTGGGAGCACGAGACGCCGGCAGACGCCGTGGATCGCATCGAGGCGACGCTGAAGGACTGTTGACAGACCTTCGGAAGAGTTGGTTGGCAGGTGACTCTTGGACATGAACCAGGTAACCTGGTCCAACCTTCGAGAAAGTGACTGGCTGTGATCCCCGTTATTGATCTGTTTGCGGGCCCTGGTGGCCTGAACGAGGGGTTCTCGTCGGTCACGGACGCGCATAGCGAGCCCGTATTCAAGACGGCTGCGTCCTTTGAGATGGAATCCAACGCCATAGCGACACTCCGTCTTCGTGCCGCAGTCAGGAGCCTGCGACGAGAGGGTCAACTGCCACAGGTCTACTACGACTTCCTCAACGGGCGCATCAGTCGTGCTCAGCTGGATGGCGACAGTGCATTCGCCGCCGCGCTGGCGGAGGCGACGGATCGCGAGGTCTTCCAGATCGAGCTGGGAGAAGCCACACGGCATGAGTCAGACGAGGTCATACAAGCACGCGTTCCTGCTGATGAGCCGTGGGTTCTGATCGGAGGCCCGCCCTGCCAAGCGTATTCCTTGGCGGGCAGATCCCGGCGTCGGGGCGACGAAACGTTCTACGAGGACAAGAAACACTTCCTCTTCCGCGAATACCTGCACATCTTGGACAAGTTCCGGCCAACTGTCTTCGTGATGGAGAACGTCAAGGGCCTGCTCTCCTCCAGACACAGTGGCCAGAACATGTTCGATCTCATCCACAGCGACCTCTCCCTCGGCGGCGATTATGAGATCCGCTCCCTCGTGGTGGACAACAAGACACCACAACCCTCTGATTACGTCATCAGGGCTGAGAACTATGGTGTCGCCCAGCGACGCCACCGAGTCATCCTTCTGGGCATCCGATCGGATTCTGGTGTGCGTATCCGCCCTCTCAAGCCGCGGAGCCGCACCACCGTCGATGACGTCCTGGGAGATTTGCCCAAGGTTCGCTCTTGGGTCAGTCCACGTCGCTCAGACAGCGTGGACTGCTGGCGCGAAGCCCGGAACCAAGGACGCGAGGCCGCGGGCCTCCGGAGCTTGCACTCAGAGCCCCCGGGTCTGGGAGCAGCCCATGCCCCTTACGACAGCGTTGGGGCACGGACCGATGCCGCAGGGCTGCGCGAGTGGTTGGTGGACCCTGAACTCAGCTGCCTGACACTGCATGAACCGCGCGCGCACATGCTCAGTGACCTCGTGCGTTATGAGTATCTGGCGGTCAGGATGCGCCGCGACAAGGAACACCCCAACGTTCAAGAACTTCCACAGGCGTTGCGCCCTGCGCACAAGAATCTCTCGTCGGAGAAGGCCCCCTTCCTGGATCGCTTCAAGGTACAGGCGGGTGATGCTCCAAGTTCCACCGTTGCTTCACACATCGCCAAGGACGGTCATTACTACATCCACCCTGACCCGGAACAGATGCGTAGCCTGACGGTCCGTGAGGCTGCCAGACTTCAGTCCTTCCCTGACAACTACTTCTTCTGCGGGAATCGGACGGCCCAGTACCACCAGGTGGGCAATGCCGTGCCCCCGTACTTGGCTCGTCAGATTGGTGAGCAAGTGGCGGCGGGCCTGCGCGCCTTGTGACGGCTGGTCCGTGAAGTTCTTCCACGCTTGATGGTTCGCAAACCTGAAATTTCGCCGAAGGATGGGATCAGCCGTCCAAAATTGCGAGTCAGGGCAGTAGCTTGACGACGTGCCCCCAGCCAATGACGACAATGCCATCCAGCCCTTGGTCAACAATCTGGTGGCCCTGTGCTCCAGCGAGCGGATCAGCCTCCCCGAGGCGGCCCGAAAGCTGCGTTCCTATGGTTGGCCCAAGGCAGACGTTGATCTGGCTGCAGCCCGCGTGGTCGAGCTGCAACGAGCAAATCTCGTTCTTGACGAGTCCGTGACTTCTGACGCGGTGCGAGTGGGGCCCTGGTATGCAAAGCCCTTGGTCGACGGCGTCTGGTCCGCCTATCGCGAGCACTGGGTAGCAGCTGGCAAGCCCGGCGTCGACTATCTGGACTCCTCCACCACCCACATCACTGCTCTCCTTGCTGACCCCAAGACCGTCGGTACCCGTAAGGGCCTCGTCATGGGGAACGTACAGTCCGGCAAGACCGGCAACTACGCCGGCGTCATAGCGAAGGCCGTGGACGCTGGGTATCGCGTCATCATTGTTCTGGCGGGCCTGTACAACAACCTTCGCCAGCAGACCCAAGCCCGGTTGGTTCACGACGTCTTTGCGTCCAACTGGGAATTGCTCACCGGAAAGGACACAGATCTCGCCAGCATCGACTATCCGCAACGCAGTTTCAACGCAGGGCACGTCACCGCAGCCGTGGTGAAGAAGAATCCGAAGCGGTTGCGAAACCTGCTGGAAGGGCTCAAGGCCCTTGACGACGCGACACGGGAGCGTTTGCCCATCCTCATCATCGACGATGAAGCGGACCAAGCCACGCCCAACAGCCCAACCGCGAAGAAGGCGATCTCGACGATCAACGGCCTGATGCGAGAGATCTGGCAGGAGGTCCGGGTCGGGACCTATCTCGCGTACACCGCCACTCCCTTCGCCAACATGCTGATGGACCCTGATGAGGTGAACGAACTCTTTCCGGACGACTTCATCACGACGATCGAGCCAGGCCCGACGTACTTCGGTCCGGAACGCGTCTTCGGCGCTGCCGAGGCCGTGGAGGACGGCAAGCAGACTTACTCGGATGGATTGGACATGGTTCGCCCGGTTCCAGAGAGCGAGGTCGAGGCCCTGCGTCCTCCATCGGGCAAGGATGAGCGGAAGGCAGCCGCAGCAGAGGTCGTGCCGAGCCTGCAACGGGCCCTGCGGTGGTTCCTCGTAGCCACCGCGATCCGAAGGCTCCGGGGAGACTCTGGCCACAGCTCGATGTTGGTTCACACAACCCACTACGCAGACCCACACATGGCCATGCGTGATGCCATCAACGAGTGGCTGCAGGTGCAACGCAGGACTCTGGACGAAGCCGTCTACCGGGATCTCTGGAAAGCAGAAAGCCATCGAGTCCCTCTGGAATCGGAGCAGGCGACCCTGTCGTGGGAGAACATCTGGCGTCAACTGCGGCACTGTTTGGAAGAGATGAAGGTAGTCGTGGACAACGGCCTGTCGGATGACAGGCTGGACTTCACGAATGGTCCGCAAACGGTCGTCGCAGTCGGCGGCGGCACCCTGTCTCGTGGACTAACTCTGGAGGGGTTGGTGGTTTCCTTCTTCACGCGGAGCACGAACACCTATGACACCTTGATGCAGATGGGTCGGTGGTTCGGCTACCGCGACGGCTACGAGGATCTCCCTCGGATCTGGGTTTCCGAAGGCTTGGACAAGGACTACGCATTCCTTGCAAGGGTTGAGCGGGATCTACGCGAAGAGATCAAGTCCCTCGAAGGCAGCGAGTTCACGCCGCGACAGGTTGGGGTCAAGATCCGGTGCCACCCTGGTCGTCTCGAGGTAACGTCAGTTGGCAGGATGAAGCAAGCCAAACTTGTCAATGTGAGCCTCAGCGGAACTCTGCGCCAAAGCTTCATCCTCGATGGCTCGAGCGAGGTACAGGCGCGCAATCGCCTCACTGTCGAACAACTCATCGGCAGCAGTCCCGAAGTCGACCAGCGCCGCCGGTTGGTGAAGCGCAACGTCCGGTCCGCCCACATCTCCCAGTTCTTGAACAGCTTCACGTCCCATCCGGACCAGAGCATTCTCAACAGCCCTGAGCAGCGGAACGCGATGACCAAATGGCTCGACGAATATGGATCAGACTGCGCATGGACCGTGATGGTCAACAACAACACAGACGCTGAGCACCTTGCCGAGGAGAGCTACACGATCTGTGGTCACAGCGTGGCGATGTCCCAGCGCGCGCCGTTGAAGGACAGCCACCCAGGGCGGCTGGACTTCAAGGCGGTCATGTCTCCTTCAGACTGGCTGGCTGACATCGAAGGGGTGATGCCTCAGGACGGCACGCCCTCAACCCTCAGCGCACGGCAGCGAGCGAGGCGCGAGCACGCGCACGGACAAGGTCTCCTACTGATCTACGTCCTGAGCCCCAATGCGAAGGCGAAGCTCGGGAGCAAGAGTCGAAGGGACATGCCTGTCACCAACCCAGTCCTCGCATTCAGCATCATCTTCCCGAACGTTGATGACCCGTCAGGGGACGAAGCGACCTTCATCGGAGTTCGAACCAACCCCTATGCGGTGGTGGACGAGGAGGATCTGGATGAGGACCTCCCCGAGGACACCGAGGACGCGCCTGTGGAAGCGGAAAACGATGACTGACTCCTACATGGAGTTCAGCATCGCGCTGAGCCAAGTCTGGAACTCCGACCACCCCACCTTGATCGGGCGCCCCGTAGGGTTGCCCGAGACGGGACTCCTGCTCGCCGCAGATTCAAAGGGACAGCGCCACATCCTCGCACCGCTTGCTGAGGGGCAGACCTTCGAGGCGCAGGTGTGGGACAACCTGCGTTTGACCGAAGCAGAGTTCAAGTCGCGTCGCTATTTGGACCTGATCTGCTCCTCCGATGATTTGTCCAAGGTCTTTGCCGCGTTCGCCGACCAAGTCATCCGGCAGACGGTGAGCGAGAAGCGGCCGGCGGCGGATTCACTGCAGCGAACTCTTCGTGAGTGGAAACAGCTCCTCAAGCCAGCACCTGCCCTGTCGGAAGAAGAGGCGCGGGGCTTGTTCGGTGAACTCGTGGTCCTGAGAGAGCTGGTGCGTCGCAATTCCGGGTTTGCCCTCGACTCGTGGAGCGGACCAGAGATGGACCTCCACGACTTCACCACGCCGAAGGGCGACATCGAGGTGAAAACTTCTCGCACAGAGGGGCTTGATGTCACGATCTCGTCCATCCATCAGCTCGACGCACCACCTGACAGGCCACTCGTTCTGGCGCGTCTGCGTGTGGAGAGTTCACCCCAAGGACGCAACATCACCGACATGGTCACCGAACTCTGCCGCGCAGGCCTACTGAGGGACGAACTGGTGCAGAAACTGGCGGGTGCTCGATTCGTGCTGGGCGGGGACCCCGACACCAATCGTTTTCTCGCCCCAGAACCTCCGGCTGTTTGGGCTGTCGACGACAATTTCCCCGGTCTGCGCAGCACCGACATTCCAGAGCATAGGCGCGGACCCATCAAGCGCGTCAAGTACACACTCGACCTCGTCGCCGCAGGGCCACCCATGGCAGCCGAAGAGTTCCACCACTACATGGACAGGATCATGACCGCATGATCGGTTTGAAGGATCTCACCTGGTACCCGAAGGCAAACGGGGCGGGCGACATCGACGGGGCAGGATCGAAGCGCTTGTTGGGGCAACCAGAACTCGATCTGTGCAGCCTGCTCGTTCGTGAAACTGCTCAGAACAGCTGGGACGCTCGCAACCGGGATCAGGTCCCAGAGTTCGAGATCCGTCTCCGGACGTTGGGACTTTCCGAGCTGGATGTACTGCGCTGGAACATCTTCCGAGAAACTGCGCCCGGTTCGAGGCTCGAGTACCTTCTGCAACGCCAGAAGCCATTCGATGCAATCGAGATCAGCGACCGCAACACCAAGGGCCTGGGCGGCGCCTTGAGGAATGATTTGGTGACGGAAGGAGTTCACGACTGGGTGGATTTCGTCCTTGCCGTAGGCGCTCCTCCGGACAACGAGCGCGGCGGGGGAACATACGGGTTCGGGAAGACCGCGAGCTATGTCGCAAGTCGCTGCTCCACCATCGTCATCTGGAGCGCGACCGTGCACGCGGGCAGGGTCGAGCACCGTTTCATCGCCTCCGCCATGGACTCGGGATTCACTCTCAAGGGCGAGCGATTCACCGGCCGGCAGTGGTGGGGACTCACTGTCCATGAATCACAGCGCCCGACCCGCATCGTGCCGCTACTCGGGGATGAAGCCAAGCGGCTGGGAGAGGCGCTCTTCGAACATCACTTCGGCCCCCACGAAACTGGCACCTCGCTACTCATCCTTGATCCGTGGGATCCCGATGCCGATGGGGAGGCATCGTGGCGAGAGCGCGTACCCCTTGCCGTGATGGAGAACCTCTGGCCGAAACTCGTCCCGGACCAAGCCCAGCAACACTGCATGGACATCGCCTTGTACGACCATGGGGAACCGGTGCCGATAGTCCCGTCCAATTCGCCGACCTTCGATGCGCTTGGGCACGCTCTGTCCGTGGCAAGAAGAGGGAAGCAGGGACCGGCCACCGACATGCACACCACGTGCTTCGACGTTCGACTCCAGAGACCTGTCATGTTGGTGGGCCATTTGGCCTTGACACGCTACTTCTCCAATCCCCAAGATCCGCTGGGCGGGCTCTCCGGGAAGGTGGCACTGATGCGCGCCCCAGAGCTGATCGTGCGCTCAGAAGAGTTCAGAGCAGGCACTCATGACGTCCTCAACTGGGTGGGTGTGTTTCGGCCGCTTGACAGCCTGAACAACCACTTCGCCAACGCAGAACCGCCTGCTCATGATGCATGGGTTCCAGCGCTCATGAATGACAAGGGAGAGAAGCGCGTGGTGAACGTTGCGCTACGCGAGATCAAGACCCATGTGAGGGATTTCATGTCGCCAACGCCTGTGGTCGACAAGGCAGAGGGTGCAGCGCCAACCGCGGCGCTGTCGGCCGCTCTCGCCGGGCTCGCTGGAGTAGCCACAGGGTCGCGCCCCTCGCCCGTGGCACGAAAGGACAGGAAAACCCGCGAAGGGGCCGCTCGCAAGGAGAGGAGGAGCACAGGTGAGGCGAAGCTCTCGCGCGTGACCCCGCTTCCCTCCGTGCAGCGTGACGTGGACCTCGGCCGGGAACGGTCTCGTGTCTTCTTTGACGTCTCCGCCGAGCAGGCCTTGAGGGTGGCACTCGGGAAGTTGTCCATTTCGATCGACGGGAGCACATTGCTCGCTCCTGATGAGATCGGGATTGTCGCCTGGTCCGATGGCTCCCGAGGTTCGACCCTGAATGTCAACGGGTCCGGCTCCTACTGGGTCGACGTGGCGTACCCCACTGGGGTCGCGATTGAGGTTGACGTCAAGGTGGCTGAGCCAGCATGAGAGCAATGCCCTTCAACGTTGCCGACGCAACGGCGGTCGAAACGCAGGAGCCTGTCCTGAGGAGCGGCGAGACGCAGTTCCTGGCCTCCGAGCAGGTGCGAGCTTGGGACTATCTCACTCCACTGCAAGTGGTTCAGCAGTTCCATGTGAATGATCTGAAGTTCCGATCCCAGACGGGGTTGTCCGACCTATCTGGCATCGTCCTTGCACTGCAGGTGGACTGCCCGGCCACTGGGTGGCGACACATCGAGACCGCAGACATCAGCAAGGCGCTCGACAGAGACGGATTCGTCGAGCTGACAGTGCCTCCCGGCGCCGTCGGCGACGCCATCACAATCTCCTCATGGGTCCTCCTCGACCGCCCCGACACCCCCGGGACAATGGACAGAGTGGCCCACCTCCGGGGCAGCCGCCTGCACACGGGAGACATGATCTGGCGAGTCCAGTTGGAAGGCAATGGGGCAGGGTTCCCCACCGAGGCGATCGACTTCAGGACGATAGGTCTGCCGGAGGATGCCCCTTGGCATTTGGCGATGCGTGGGGCCGACCTTGACCTGCCGTTCATGAGCGCAGTACGCCTCCAAGTAAATACAGGGCACCCAGCGTCGAAGGCACTCCGCACCGGTTCAGTCCCTCAGCTACAGAGCGCTCTGTTCCATGATGTGCTCCTACAGATGCTCCTGAATGTTCGGGAGAGCGTTCTTGAGGAGCACCAGGACTCATGGCCTGATGAATCGCTCGGCGAAGTCATGGACGGTCTGTGTGCGAACTTTGTTGGGGTCGGTCTCTCTGAGGCTTGCCAAGACCTCACCGACGATCAGCCTCAATTTCTGACGCGGCTCAAGGGTGGCGTCCGGTTGTTCGGAGAGGTAGGCGAATGAGTTCGCGTCTGATTCCTCGGCTGACATCCGAAGGAGCAAACTTACGATTCCGAGATCTGCAGGCTCTCTTGGGTCAAGGTCTCGACCCGCTGGACCTCGTTCAACTCGACGCCAGTGAATCCCGGCCCAATGAAACCGGCGGGCAGGCCGCCTCCCTCGAAGAGATTCGTGACTGGCGAGCGAAGATTCGTGAAACTGTGACCCCGATCCACGTGCCCTCGAAGGCTGCCAATGACCGTCACGGCCTTGAACTGGGTAGGGCGCTGAATGAATTCTTGGATCCCATCCCCGGCGATGCTGCTCACGACGGCACGTGGTCGTTCCTCAGTTTGTATGTACTCCCGGACATCGTCAACGAACGGTGGCCAGGCTCATCGGGAGACGAGGGCTACAAACTCTCAATCGACCGGTGGGTCGGCGCACAGACGGCTGGGGCCCGAGACCGCAACTACGTGAAGACCTCTTGGCAGCGCTACAACGTGCTCGGGGAGGTGATGGAGACGGCCGAGAACCCGCTTGGTGAAGATGAGTTCGTGGCACTCACTGAGCGAAGTGCGCTGGCCCGGAACAAGAGGTTGGTGCAGGCAGCAGCACGCGCTGTCGCCTCCTATGACCAGTCGAGGCAACGTATGGACTTCACACGCAACCTGATGAAGCGTCTGTGCTACCAGTCCGGGGCCCGCACCTTAGATCTGCTGTCCGACGCGGAACTGAGTGCCTTTGTAGACAAGGCCGTCGACCACGTGTCCAGCGCTGGGCTCAGCAAGGAATCTGAGCCTACGGGCCCGCGCCGCGCCAAGGGATGAGTTACGCAACCACAAGGTTCAGCTCATGCTGTCAGCGGCGGCTGAAAATTGAGCAGGTTTCGACGGGTGAAATTTGAGCACCTGGTCGTCTACTTGTTGCCGTTCTTGGCGAGGAGTTCGCGGCGGGCGCGGGTTCTGTAGGACTCTCTGACAGGGCAATGACCTCGGCGTGGTGGATGAGTCGGTCGATCATCGCGGCGGCCACGACGTCGTCGCTGAAGGCCTCGCCCCAGCGGCCGAATGGCAGGTTCGATGTGACGATGATCGAGCCTTGCTCGTAGCGGGTCGCGATGAGTTGGAAGAACAGGTTCGCGGCGTCGGTGTCGAAGGGGATGTAGCCGACCTCGTCGATGATGATGAGCTTGTAGCGGCGGATCTTTTTGAGCTCGGCGTCCAGCGTTCCGGCCTGGTGGGCGCCGGCCAGCCGGGTGATCCAGTTGCTCGCGGTGTCGAACAGCACGGAGTGGCCGTTCTGTGCGGCCTTGACGCCCAGCCCGATCGCGAGGTGTGTCTTGCCGATCCCGGGCGGGCCGAGCAGGATCACGTTCTCGGCCTTCGCGACGTAGGTCGCGGTGGCTAGGTGCGCGAGAATGTCGCGGCGCAGCGACGGCAGGTGGTCGTAGTTGAAGTCCTCGAGCGTCTTGATGGCCGGGAAGTGAGCGGTCTTGATCCGCATCATCGCCCCCGATGCCTCGCGTTCGCTGTTCTGGCGTTCCAGGACCGCGGCGAGGTACTCCTCATGCGACCAGCCCAGGTCGCGCGCTTGGACCGCGATGTCTTCCCACGTGCGGGCAATGGTGGGGGTCTTCAGTGCGCGGGCCAGGTAGGCGATCTTCGACGACACATCGGTGGCGATAGCGGTCATGAGGTGTGGACTCCTTGCAGGTCGGGGGCGTGGTGGAAGCCGACGCCGAAGAGGTCGTCGTAGTCGGGCAGGGCGCGTAGCGCGACGACGTGCCCGTCGCCGTGAGCGCGGCTGGTCTTACGTGCCGCCGCAGCAGCACGCGCCGCATTGAACGAGCCCCGCAGCTCCTTCGCCGTCGCGACGTGGTCCGGGTCGGTGATCGTGGCGCCGCTTCCCCAATGCCGGGCATGGGTCGCGACGATCCGGTCCTCGCAGGTGACCGCGACGACGTCAGGAGTCGCGACCACCTCGACGAACCTGCCGACCGCGGACGGGTCCACGGAGTAGTCGTTCGAGCCGATCCGCACGTAGTAGTCCCGACCCAGGCGGATCCTGTTCGTCAGCCCCACCGGCGGACTGAACGGTGGCAGGGCGACCATCGCAGACTTGTCGTCGTCCCACCGCTCACGCGGGGTGGCGCCGATCGCGCGCAGGTGGCGCCGGTTGGCCTTCGTGTCGATCCAGTCAGTGAACTGGTCGTTGAAGTCGCCGAGGCCAGTGAAGGTGCGCCCGGGTAGGAACGAGGTCTCGAAGAACCCGTTACGGCGCTCGACCAGGCCCTTGAACTCCGGGTCACGTGGCGGGGCGGGGAGCTTGACCCCGGTCCCCCGGCCGTTTGCTTGTTGTCTAGAGAACCGACGAGGTAACCCTTGCGCGCTACAGGAGAGACGCCCTCTGTGCGGCTTGCCATTGGAGCCGCCTTGGGGAGTCGAACCCCAGACCTACGCATTACGAGTGCGTTGCTCTACCTCTGAGCTAAGGCGGCGTGGCGCCCACCTGCGTGAGCGCCGAGGAGCAGCATAGCAACCGGCACCGGCTCCAGTCATCTCGAGCCGCTGGCTCAGCGGACGACCTTGGAGGTGAGTTCGCCCACCTTCAGGTCGGAGGAACCGGACATCTGCATCCGAAAGGACCCCGACTGACCGAGAGCAGCCCAGTCCAGATTCCAGACGGTCGTGGCCGTGATCGTGTAATCGCCGTGCGTCACGTACGTGTGGCCGCAGTCCGGGGACTTCTGCATCGCCGGCGCCGAGATCGGACGCACGGTCATCGACGTGCACACGATCGTCGAACCATCACCCAAATCAAGAGTCGTCGACTGCTTCGTCGCGACCAGCGTGATCGCGATCCCCTGCTGAGTCGTGGACGCATCCACCGAGGCCGGCTCGTCCGAAGAAAACCAGACCGGAAGTCCCACCGCGAGCATCCCCCACTCGTTGTTGGCAGGGTCCGGCGAGATCGAAGGGACCGCATCGGGCAGCGTCAGCTGCGCCAACGCCCGACTCACCAGGACATAGGGATCGGGGGCTGCGGGTGCCGGGGCCGCTGCGGCCTCACCGGCCGGGGTTGGCGGCGCGGGAGCAGGAGTCGCAGGTGTCGCCTCGGGAAGCTCACCATCCACGATGCACATGGGACCGACGCTGGCGCCCCCGCAGAGTTGGGGGAAAGCGGCATCAGGGGCGGGAATCGAGACGGCCGCGGTTCCAGTCGTTCGTGCCTGCTGGCCTCGATTCCGCGACGGCGCTATTTCGTCCTTCGTGCCCGGATTCTTCGGTTGGGCATGAGACCGGGACCCTGAGCTGTCGGCAGCTTCCTCCGTCTCGCGAGCCCGTAGCGCGGCAGCGGCACCGGAGTTCGCTAGTTCAATCTCGTTGGTAGCAGCTGAGGCCACCGGCGCAGCGAACAACGAGATAGCCAGGACCAATGGCATTTCGGTTCGTTTCAGAAAGCGCATTTTGTACCGACCTTGGCGGTCAAGCTAACGACGACGAGGCTCCCGCTCGGCGCCCTCTTGAAGAACACGGTGCGGTTAACCAAGTCACCCTTGCTGAGCTCGCTTCCTTCATAGAGCATGGGAACCTTACGAGCGTCTTCGCAGGACTGCAAGGAAGTAATGGACCCTTCCTGACTTACGCCAGGATTCGGATGCCACGTGATACGAGACTCGGGAGCGGCTGCCTGTCGAATACCCGTCCTCTTGGAGGCAGCGTAGGTGCGCTGCATCGCCGCTCTCGCGGGGTCCATCAAGAGTGCCCCCATTGCTTGAGGCAGTTCGTCCGCTCCACCTGCGAGCATGAGCTTGCGCTCCTCAGCAAGGAGCTTCTTGTAGACCTCGACGGCCTCCAGGTAGAGCGGGTCTTCTGAAGGGGACACGGACTTCGAAACCGACGGCGTCGCCGAACTCGCCATCGTCGACGCCTCAGGAGTGGTCGACCCACCACCCGAACATCCAGTCATGGCCAACGCCACGAGGAGCACACCCACACGCTTCATGTCCGGCATCGTGCCATCCCACAGGTCCAGAAACACCCCACGAGCGGTTGCCTGTGGACAACCCGTTGTGGGTTCGAGACCTGTCCACAGGCGGGGCGGGGATGCGTGCGCAGGACGAAGGGTCCCTCTGCAGGCTCGGGGACCGTGGGGCCGGTGACTCGGTGAGCCTCCTTGCACACACCTTCGCCAAAACGTGCGCCCCAGTCGGATCCGGTCCCGTGGCGGGACCGGATTGCTCTGACACGCACGTTGTGGCGGATTCTGGCCGGAGGGACCCCGACACGCTCGGGGACCGGGAGGCGGTGACCCGGTGTGCCTCCTTGCACACACCTTCGCCAAAACGTGCGCCCCAGTCGGATCCGGTCCCGTGGCGGGACCGGATTGCTCTGACACGCACGTTGTGGCGGATTCTGGCCGGAGGGACCCCGGCACGCTCGGGGACCGGGAGGCGGTGACTCGGGGAACGTGCAGGCGCCCCCTCGATT
>NZ_BAAAKI010000004.1:0-38681 GCF_039527675.1 Luteococcus sanguinis | reverse complement strand
TTGCTCGAGGGGGCGCCCAGCGATGACTACTTGCCGGAGACCCGACCGTCGCCCTGGTCGGGCTCCACGTCGATGGTGGGCTCCTCGTCCAGCTCACTGTCGTCGAAGTCCTCGTCCTCGAAGGGGTAGCCCGGGTCGCCGACGACCATCAGGTCCACGTGGATCGCCACCAGGTTGCCGTCCGCGTCCTTGGTCGCGACGACCGGGTAGAAGCCCTCGCCGAAGCCCGAGCCGCTGACCACGACGTTCTCGCCATTGCTGGCCCAGTCCATCGTCACGTCGGCCGCCATGTCGGGGCTCTCGTCGTCCTCGGGGTACAGCTGCAACTTTGCGTCCTCGGGCATGGCCTCGCTGGCGGCGGCGTCCGCGAAGGCCACCGCGCCCTCCTCGACCGGGATGCCGAACATGTCGAACTCGCCCTCGTCCTCGCCTTCCTCGTCGTCGGACTCGAAGACGGCGACGGCGGGCACCAGCTCAACCGGCACACCCTGCGACAACACCACCGACACATAGCCCTCGATCAGGTCGGAGCCGTCAGCGTCCTCGGACACGTCCACCATTGTGGCGCGCACCGGGTACTCCCCCGGCTCCACCTCGAAGGTCAGGGGCTCGTGGAAGTTCAGGAAGGGGTCGCTGACCCCGAGCCGACCGGAGGGAACCTTCACCGTCCCCAACTCGCGGATGCTCAGCAGGCCGCTGCCGTCTTCGGGGTCGTCGACGGGTCCGGTGGTCAGGGCGTGGAAACGAGTGATGTCCATGCCCCAACCCTGACAGACAACCCACCCCGGCGACATGGCTGAGGGGTGAATTCTTCCCGTGCGCTGCCGAACGCCGAAGCTCAGCTGACCGCCGAGATCGCCCCCGCCACGTGCTCGACATTGCCATCGTTCAGCCCGGAGATGCAGATGCGTCCGTCCTCGGTGCCGTAGACGCCGAAGTCATCGCGGAGGGCCAGCATCTGCTCCGGCGACAGCCCGGTGAAGCTGAACATGCCGCGCTGCTCGGTGACGAAGGCGCCATCCAGGTCGTGGTCCTCCAGACCGGCCCGCAAGGCGGCGCGCATCGCGACGATCCGTTCCCGCATCCGGGTCAGCTCCGCGGCCCAGTCGGCGCGCAGTACCTGGTCATCCAGCACCCGCTGCACCAGCGCGGCTCCGTGAGACGCCGGAGACGAGTAGTTCGTTCGCACCAGCCGGCACAGCTGGGAGCGCACCCGACGCGCCTCGTCGGCCCGGTCGCAGACCACGCTCAGCCCACCCACGCGTTCGCCGTAGAGCCCGAAGTTCTTGCTGAAGGAGTTCGCGACGGCGAACCGCTGACCCGTGCGGGCGAAGACCTCGACGGCGGCGCGATCCTCGCCCAGCCCGTCACCGAGGCCTTGGTAGGCCATGTCCAGCAGCACGAACAGCCCCCGTTCGGCGGTCAGTTGGGCGAACTGCTCCCACTGCTGCGTGGTCAGGTCATACCCGGTGGGGTTGTGGCAGCAGGCGTGCGCCACGACGAGGGTCCCGGGGGCGGCAGCACGGACGTCCGCGAGCATCCCCTCAACGTCCAGGCCGACGCCGTCGTAGTAGCGGTAGGTGCCCACCTCCAGCCCCGCACCCTCGAGGATCGCGCGGTGGTTGGCCCAGGTCGGGTTGCTGACGATCACCCTGGTCACCCCGAGCTCGACGCGCGCCAGGTCGGCCATCTCCTTCACCGCACCCGAGCCACCCAGCGTCTGGATGGTGGCGACGGTGTCCAGGTCGACCAGTCCCTCACCGAAGACCAACCCTTGGATCGTCCGCGCCAACCCAACAGTCCCACCGATCGGCAGGTACCCGCGCGGGCCCGGGTCGACGGCCAGCGACTGCTCCGCAGCCCGCACGGCCTGCATCAACGGCAGGCGTCCGTGCTCGTCCAGGTAGACCCCGACGCCCAGATTCACCTTGTACTCCCGCTCATCCGCCGCGAAGAGGTCGATCAGCCCCAGGATCGGGTCGCCGGGGTAGTAGGCCACGCGCTCGAAGTCGAGGGGCTGTGCGTCAGTAGCGCTGGGGGACGTCATGCGCACCAGCCTGCCACCACGCCGCTAGCCTGTGACCACCCGTGGGCGAGCGTGGACGCCCGCCACCAGCCGTGATGGAGGAACCGATGGCGCGCGTCATCCACACCGGGCAGGCCCTCGTCGACGTCGTCGTCGACATCCCAGCACTGCCCTGGCGCGGCGACAACTCGATGGCCACCAGCTACAACCGCTACGCCGGCGGCGCGACGAACATACTGGTGGCCTCCGCGCGCACCGGCGCAGCGTCAGTGCACGCCGGCGCTCATGGAACCGGGCTCAATGGCGACCTGATTCGGCAGGTGATGGCCGCCGAGCACATCACCGTGTCCGCTCCCCCGGTCGAGACCGCCGACACCGGCATCTGCTTCGTGATGATCGAGCCCAACGCCGAGCGCACCTTCGTCACCACCCAGGGCGCCGAGCGGATGATCAGCGTCGAATCGCTGGCCACCTGCTCCCCCGAGCCGGGTGACCTGGTGAATGTCACCGGCTACTCCTTCGTGCTGCCCGCCACCCGCGACCCGCTGCTGGCCTGGCTCGACACCCTCGCGTCGGGGGTACAGCTCGTCCTGGACCCTGGCGCCGCCTTCTCCGCGCTGCCGCGGCCCATCCGCGAACGCGTCCTGGCCCGCACGGACGTCTGGACGTCGAACGCCGACGAGGCCTACCAACTCTCGGCAGTGCACGGGATGAAGGAGTCGGCCAAGGCGTGTGCACACTTCCTGCCCAAGGACGCCGTGACGATCGTGCGTGACGGCAAGGAGGGCTGCGCGGTGCGGATCGGCGGCACGACGACGATGCTCCCCGGCTACCCGCAAAAGCCCGTCGACACCAATGGCGCCGGCGACTGCCACACGGGCGTGCTGAACGCCGAGTTCACGCTGAACGGTGGCGACTGGTTGGCGGCCGCGCGTCGGGCCAATGCGGCGGCGGCGGTGAAGGTGACGCGCAAGGGCCCGGCGACCTCGCCGACGCGCGCCGAGGTGGACGACTTCTTGGCCAACTGGAAGGGCTGAGGTTTGGTCGCCCGACCGTCTGGACGGCTCAGGGCTGGTCGGCCTGGCGGCGAATCTTGGAGTGGCGTTCCTTGCGGGCCTTGGACTTCGGGCAGACCTCGGTGAGCGGGCAGCGCTGCACCTCCCCGTTCTCCAAGCGGACGGTGACCGACTGCCCGGGCGCGGAATGGCCGATGACCTTCCCGTCACCGGAGGCGGTGGTCACCACGTCCCCGATCGGTGGGGCATTGCGCTCGAACTCCGCGTACAGCGGGTGCTCGTAGGCCAGGCAACACATCAGCTTGCCGCACTGGCCCTGGATCTGGAGCGGGTTGCCGGCCATGCTCTGCGAGCGGGCAAGCCGCATGCTGATGGGCTCGAAGGTCTGCAGCCAGGTGGAGCAGCACAGTTCCCGTCCGCACTGCCCGATGCCACTGGTCAGCCGAGTGGCGTCGCGGGCGGCCACCTGGCGCAGGTCGATGCGGGCTCGCAGCGTCTTGGCCAGGTCGGGGATCAGGGCGCGGAAGTCGACGCGCTCAGGCGCGCTGAAGTAGATGGCGACCATCCGGTCGACGTCGATGGCGCGGTCGACCAGGTCCACGGCGACCACCTTCATCGCCAGCCCGTGCCGAGCGACCAGCTCCCGGGACACGGCCATGGCCTCGGCACGGGCGGCGCGGTTGCGCTCGTCCCGGGCCAGGGCGTCCGCGTCGGCCCGCCCGGCACACAGCGGCAGGGCAGCGGCGGGCTCCTCGGACGAGGGCTCCGGCGCCCACACCACGCGGCACACCTCGGGGCCGTTCTCGGTGGGGTACAGCACCCAGTCGCCCACGGCATAGGAGTTCTCGCCGGGATCGAGGTAGTGCAGCTGGCCGTACTGCTCGAAGGTGACGGCCATGACGCGAGACATGGATGCCACCCTAGTGGGCGCTGGTACGACCACTACGACAAGGAAAGAACGAAGACGACCGCCCTTGAGTGGTGCGTCCCGTTCGGCGACGAAACCGAACGCCCCACGACCCACCGGGCGGGTCGAGGGGCGTTCGTCTGCCAGAACGTTCGTCTGCCAGAAACGGTGTGGCTCAGTTGCCGTACTTGTTGCGACGACGGGACGCGCGGATCGAGCCGTCGATGCTCCAGCGGCCGGCGCCCAGGAACAACAGCGCCAGACCGACGCCGGCGAGCAGCAGTTCCAGCTCGCCGGTGAATCCCGGGACACCGCTCTGGAAGGGGTTCTCCTTGCCCCACTTGACCATCGCCAGGGCACCGATCGCAATGGCGGCGATGCCCAGGCCAGCCAGCCGGGTCGCGAAGCCGAAGACCAGGGCGACGGCGGCGAGCACCTCGGCGACGCCGGTGCCCCACGCCGCGTACAGCGGGGAGGGGATGTTCAGCGACTCGAAGAAGGCACGGGTGGAGTCGATGTCGGTGAGCTTCTGGAAGCCGTGGATGCCCATGATCGCGGCCGTCACCGGGCGCAACAGGAACAGGCCCAGCGAGGGCAGTGCCTTGTCAGTGGTGGGCTTCGGCACGGGGGTGGCGTAGGCGGCGGGCTCGTTGGAGTGGTCCACCACGCCGAGGGAGCGGTTGCGGGCGGCGCGCTCCTCGGCGCGGCGACGCTCGATCTCGGCCTGCTCGTCGGCGGTGGAGATGATGCGGGTGGGCTCGTTGCCGTACTCGGGCTGGGTCATTGCTGCGTCCCTTCGCTGCTGGGGAAGTTGGTTGCCGCGCGGGCACTAGTCCCCTCAAGTCTCCCAGCACGACGACGCAGGGACGGGTAGTGACACCCCTCCCCCTGCCAGCGAGTGCACCGGTCGGGGCGCTACCGCTCGCCGAGCGAGAGCAACATTGCCTCCATCGCCAACAGGGGTGCCACATTCGTCTCCAGTGCCTCACGGCAGGCCAGGATCGCATCGATGCGGCGCAGCGTCCGCTCGGCCGTGCAGGCGCGGGCCTGTTTCTCCAGCTGGGAGCGCAGGTCACCGTTGATCAGGTGCGCACCCGTCGCGGCCGAGGGGTCGATGCCGTGGGTCTGCAGCGACAGCACGTCGCGGTACCAGGTGGTCAGCTCGGTGAGCACCCGGTCGAGGGCGTCACGCTGCAACCGCTTGGCGCGGGCCTTCTGCTGGTCGTCGAGGTCCTTCATCGCCGCCTGGGCATTGCGGGGACGGGCTCCCTTGGCGCCGAAGCCGAGGGCCTGTTCCAGTTCCGCGCGCTCCTTCTGGTCGATCTCGGCGGTGGCCTTCGTCGCCTCATCGGTGGCCGCCTTCACCAGGTTGTCGGCGGCGGTCAGGCACGCACCGACGCTGGACAGCTGGCCGGGGATCTGCAGCACCTGGTGGCGCCGATTGCGGGCCTCCTCGTTGCGGGCGAGCACCCGTGCCCGTCCGATGTGGCCCTGCGCGGCGCGGGCTGCATGGGAGGCCAGCGCGAGGTCGATCCCATCGCGACGGACGAGCAGTTCGGCGACGGCATCATCGCGCGGGGTGGCGAGCTGCAGCTGGCGGCAGCGGGACCGGATCGTGACGATCACGTCTTCCGCGGACGGTGCACACAGCAGCCAGACGGTCTTGGGCGCGGGTTCCTCGATGGCCTTCAACAGGGCGTCCGCGCCACGGTCCGTGACTCGGTCGGCGTCCTCCACGACGATCACCTGACGGCGTCCCTTGGTGGGGCTCATCGCGGCCCGGCGGACGTACTCTCGCACCTCGTCCACGCCGATCGAGAGCTGCTCGGTGCGCACCAGGGTGACGTCGGGATGGGCACCTGACAACGAGGTTCGGCAGTCATTGCAGTGGCCACAGCCGCCGGTGCGGCACTGCAGTGCGGCAGCGAAGGCGCGGGCGGCGTTCGAGCGTCCCGAACCCGGAGGCCCGGTGACCAGCCAGGCGTGGGTCATCGCGTGACGCTCACCGGTGACGGCGCGACGCAGCACCTCGACGGCGCGTTCCTGCCCGACGAGCTCAGCCCAGACCCCCTGGCCGACCGCTGGTGTGTTCACGAGCCCATCGTGTCAGCAGGCACTGACACTTCTGCGAGCAGCGGCTCCAGGCGCTCCCGGACCCGCTGGCTGATCGACCCGATCGAGTCCCTCGCGGGCAGCACCAGGTAGTGCTCGGGGTCCCGTTCGGCAAGGGCCAGGAAACCGGCCCGCACCCGGCGGTGGAAGTCGTCGCCCTCGCGCTCGATCCGGTCCTTCGTGTGCAGGCGGTTGACCGCGTGGTCTGGGTCGACGTCCAACAGCACGGTCAGGTGCGGACGCAGCGATCCGGTGGCCCAGCGGGCGATCGTCTCGACGTCGTCGGCGGCCAGGAAACGCCCTGCCGCCTGGTAGGCGATGGTGGAGTCGACATAGCGGTCACTGACGACCACCTCGCCGCGGTCCAGCGCGGGACCAACCACCTCGTCCACATGTTGTGCCTTGTCAGCGATGTAGAGCAGGCACTCGGCGCGCGGCCCGATCGGGCCGGAGTCTGGGCTGAGGACGAGCCTGCGCACCTGGGCGCCCAGCCAGCTGTCGCCGGGTTCGTGGGTGGTCGTGAAGGCGACGCCGCGCTCGGTCAGCCAGCGCGAGAGGGCCCGCACCTGGGTGGTCTTGCCGGCGGAGTCCCCGCCCTCGAAGACGACGAAGACCCCTCGACGCGCTCGGGGATCGTTGCTCGCCGCTCGGGGGGCGTGAGGAGGGGTCACTTCTTGCCCTTCTTGCGCCGCCGCTCGGAGGACTCCTTCGCGCGGAGCATCTCACGGCGCAGCTTCGGCCAGTGGTCGATGAAGTCCAGTCGTCCAGCCGCTCGCTGCTGCAGGGCGCGCTCCAGCTCGCGTCCGGCCTCGAAGGCCTCGTCCACGCTCCAGCCCGGCTCGACCAGCGACGACGGGATGCACGTCTGGGCACCGGACAGCAGCTCGGCCAGCGTGTCGACCGTCTTCCCGGCGCGCCGCGCGGGACGCCCGAGCAGCGGCTCGGCGACATGGACCATCGACTGCAGCTGTCGGGCGCTCGCCAGGCAGGCGGCCCAGCGCTCGTCCGGGGTCGCCAGGTTCAACGACTCGGCCCGGTCGAACAGGATCGTCGTGGCAGCCACCAGCTGGTGGCGGAACTCCTGCGCGGCGCCATGGCGGGAGTGGTCACCCAGCCGGGGAGCACGGACGGCCGAGACCACCGCGTCCAGCACCCGGAAGTACTCATCACCCAGCGCGTTGATCCGGGTTCCCTCGGGCAGGGAGATCACGGCCCCCAGGTCTTGCTCGACGGCCGCCAGCCAGCCCGGATCGAGGGCGAAGGAGACCCCGCGCAATTCGCGCTGCAGGGCGCGCAACTCCTCGAGCAGCGCCTTCCCCTCGCCCTCAGGACGATTGCGCAGCTCCAGGTCGGCGCGCAGCAGTGCGGTCAGTCGCTGGCTCAAGAGCCAGGAGACGAAGCCCTCAAGGGTGAAGTCGTCGTTCCACTCGCGCGGCCCGCCGAAGTCCGTCAGCCCGGTCGCGGGGGCGCCGAGGCGCTCGACCAGGCTGGGGAAGGCGCCCACTCGGGTGCCACCGGAGTAGACCAGCGCTTCCGACAGGTGGGTGCGCTGCTCACGGGTCATCGCGTCGGCCGGACGGACGGTGACTTCGCGGTGCCGTCCAATCGTCACCCCGCCGCGACGGATCGTCAGCCGGTCGTCGCGGAGCAGCCCGAGCGCCTCATCGTCGGTGCCCAGGACGCGCCACTCGACGCGCTTGAGGGTGATCGCGGCTACGGGTCCCAGCGTCGCGGACCGGCGGAAGGGACGCACCAGCAGGGCGAACTCCTCGGGCAGGTCACCGTCGGCGCCCAACGGCTCGATCCGGTTGGTGGGCAACCACGGGCCCCAGCCCGGCGCGTCCAGGTACCACTCGCCGAGCCCATCGTGCACGCGGTGCGCGAGCACGATGCCGGCGCGCAGTAGCCGGTTGTCGGCGGTGTCGAGCAGAGTGGTGTCGCGGGTGACGCAGTGGCCTGCGCCGCGCGCGACAACCCGCTCGATGCCCAGTTCGGGCCGCACCAGCATCGGCTCGGCCAGGGCAAAGGGCATCTCGAAGCGCAGCGCCCGCAACGACATGTCAGGCCTCGCTCGCCGGGGTGGTGGCCTTGCTGGGGGTGCGGGGGGCGGCGGTCTTCTTGGTGGCCGTCGTCTTCGCAGCACTCGTCTTGGCCGTGGTCGTCTTCTTCGCCGCTGTGGTCTTGCTCGCCGCGGTGGTCTTCTTGGCAGCCGTCGTCTTCTTCGTGGCCTTCTTGGTCGTCTTCCGCGCGGTCTTCTTGGCCGGGCCCTTCGCGCGCTTCTCGGCCAGCAGCTCGGCGGCGCGCTCGATCGTGATCGACTCGACCGAGTCGTCGCGGCGCAGCGTCGCGTTGTACTCACCGTCGGTGACGTAGGCGCCGAAGCGTCCGTCCTTCACCAGCACCGGGTTCCCGGAGACCGGGTCGGGCCCGAGTTCCTTCAGCGGCGCCGCCGCAGCCGCGCGTCCACGCTGCTTGGGCTGGGCGTAGATCGCCAACGCCTCGTCCAGCGTGATGTCGAAGATCTGGCTCTCGCTGGCCAGCGAGCGCGAGTCGGTGCCCTTCTTGAGGTAGGGGCCGTAGCGTCCATTCTGCGCGGTGATCTCGACGCCCTCGGCGTCGGTGCCGACCACGCGCGGCAGGCTCATCAGCCGCAGCGCCTGCTCCAGCGTCACGTCGTCCACGCTCATCGTCTTGAACAGCGAACCGGTGCGCGCCTTGACGCCCTTCGGGGAGTCCTCGGGCAGCACCTCGGTGACATACGGGCCGAAACGGCCATTGCGCGCCACGATCGGGGTGTGGTTCTCCGGGTCGAGGCCGAGCTCGCGCTCCTCGCCCATCGGGTTCTCCAGCAGCTGCTTGGCGTGCTCCAGGGTCAGCTCGTCCGGCGGCAGTTCGTCGGCGACATTCGCGCGGCGTCCCTGCTCGTCCTCGACATAGGTGCCGTAGCGCCCCACCCGGACGTTGACCTGGTCGTCCACCTCACCGATCTGGAAGGTCGACAGCTCGCGGGCGTCGATGTCGCCCAGGTGGTTGACCAGCTGGTACAGGCCCTCGCGGCCGTTGGGGGCCAGCTCGGAACCCTCGGCGGCGGGCGTGGTGTCAGCCTCGGGCTGGCCCGAGCGGGCACCCCAGTAGAACTCGTTGAGCACCTGTAGGCGCTTCAGGTTGCCGTTGGCGATCTCGTCGAGGTCGCTCTCCATCGCGGCGGTGAAGGTGTAGTCGACCAGCTTGGGGAAGTGCTCCTCCAGCAGCCGGGTCACCGCGAAGGCCAGCCAGGTCGGCACCAGCGCGGAGCCCTTCTTGAAGACATAGTCACGCGCGGTGATCGTGCGGATGATCGAGGCATAGGTGGACGGACGCCCGATCTCCAGCTCCTCGAGCTTCGCGACCAGCGAGGGCTCGGTGTAGCGGGCCGGGGGACGCGTCTCGTGACCGGCCGCGTTCAGCTTCGCGGCACTCAGCTGCTGGCCCTCGGCGAGCTTCGGCAGGCGCGCCTGCTCGTCGTCGCCGCCGTCATCCGGCTCGTCGGAGCCCTCGACATAGGCCTTCAGGAAGCCGTGGAAGGTGATGGTGCGCCCCGACGCGGTGAAACCCGCGGTGGTGACCCGCTGGCCGGCCACCTCGGCGCCGACCGGCGCCTCGATCTTCACCGTCAGGCTGTGGCCCTTGGCGTCGGTCATCTGGGAGGCGATGGTGCGCATCCAGATCAGCTCGTACATCCGGAACTGGTCGCCGCGAAGGCCCGTCTGGGCAGGGGTGCGGAAGGTCTCACCGGCGGGACGGATGGCCTCGTGCGCCTCCTGGGCGTTCTTCACCTTGGAGGTGTAGACGCGCGGCTTGTCGGGCACGTAGTCGTGGCCGAAGAGCTGCTCGGCCTGCTGGCGGGCCGCCTGGATGGCCTGGCCCGAGAGCGTCACCGAGTCGGTACGCATGTAGGTGATGAAGCCGCCCTCGTAGAGCTCCTGGGCGACGCTCATCGCGCGCTGGGCGCTCATGCCGAGCTTGCGACCGGCCTCCTGCTGCAGGGTCGTGGTGCGGAAGGGGGCGTAGGGCTTGCGGGTGTAGGGACGCTGCTCGACCGAGGTGACGGTGAACTGCTTGCCCTGCAGCGTTTCACGCAACGTTGCGGTGGCGGCCTCGTCCAGGACGAGGGTGTTGCGGGAGCTCAGCGAACCGGTGGCGTCGAAGTCACGTCCGGTGGCGACCCGGTGGCTGTCCAGGGTCGTCAGGCGGGAGCTGAACTGGCGGGGCTCGGCAGACGCGCCGGCGTCCAGGATCGCCTCGAGGTCCCAGTAGGAGGCGGCGCGGAAGGCGATGCGTTCGCGCTCCCGGTCGACGACCAGACGGGTGGCGACCGACTGCACGCGTCCGGCCGACAGGCGCGGCATGACCTTCTTCCACAAAACCGGGGACACCTCGTAGCCGTAGAGGCGGTCGAGGATGCGGCGGGTCTCCTGCGCATCGACCAGGTCGAGGTCGAGGTCGCGGGTGTTCTCCACGGCGTCAGTGATGGCCTTCTTCGTGATCTCGTGGAAGACCATCCGCTTGACCGGCACCTTCGGCTTCAGTTCCTGCAGCAGGTGCCACGCGATGGCCTCGCCCTCGCGGTCACCGTCGGTGGCCAGCAGCAGCTCGTCGGAGTTCTTCAGGTCGTCCTTGAGCTTCTTGATCGTCGCCTTCTTGGCGGCGTTGACGACGTAGATGGGCTCGAAGTCGGCCTCGACGTTGACGCCGGTGCGCGCCCACTTCTCACCCTTGAACTTGGCCGGCACCTCCGAGGCACCACCGGGCAGGTCACGGACGTGACCGCGCGAGGATTCCACGATGTAGCCGTCGCCGAGGTAGCCCTGGATCTTGGTCGCCTTGGTGGGCGACTCGACGATCACGAGCCGGCGGGTGCTGGGTGCCATGGTTGCAATGCCTTCGCTGCTGGGTGCTGTCCGGTCAAGGCCGGCTTGCCGGGCGACGGCGTCGAGATGGACCATCTCGATCGAACCGGCCCGCGTGTGGTCATGGTAGCCGCCTGCGCCGACGCTCCGGTTCCGCCTCAGCCCAGCAGACCGTCGCGCAGGGCCTGGCGGATGCCCGGTTCGACGGATGCGACCAGCTCTGCCTCGTCGAGCTCGAGGATCTGCGCCAGGGCCGCGGTGATCTGGCCGAGGGCAAGGTCGCCGTCGCAGGCTCCCAGGACGCCGCCCAGTGCGGTGTCGACCTCCATCGCGCGGCGCAGTCCCGCACCCGAGCGCAGGACGATGTGTTGCGGATCCTGTGCGCCGGGTTCGCCCAGCGCCTCCTGGGTGACGTGCGCGGCGAGCTGCCAGTTCCGGCCGAGCAGCTCGGCGGTTGGCAGCGCGGCATTCGTCCAGCACTGCTGGTGTTCGGCGATGGCGGCGCCCACGGGCTGGGAGACCTCATAGGGCCACGACTCGATGCGGACGATGGGTTCGGCGCGGTTGGCGCGGGTGACGGTGAGCCAGCCCATGCCGACCCCGACAATGCCCAGCTGGTCGAAGTAGGCCAGCCATTCGCGGTAGCGGGGCTCCCATTCGGGGCTGCCGGCCAGGCCCGCGTCGGTGAGCCAGACCTCGATGTAGTGGTGCACGTCCAGGCGTTCGCGCTCGACCACCCACAGGTCGCAACCGGGCGGCGCCCAGCTGGCGAGGCGGTCTTGCCAGGGCTGGTCGGCGGTGATGGCCCAGTTCCCAAGCACCTGCAGCGTCCCGCCGTCGGTGAGGTGGTCGACAGACTGGGTGATGATCGTGCGGACGAGTCCGTCGCCGGCCAGGGTGCCCTCGCGGTAGACGAGGCGCTCACCCTCGGTGGTGGGTGGGCTCATCACATAGGGCGGATTGGTGACGACCAGGTCGAAGCGTTCCCCAGCGACCGGCTCGAACAACGATCCCGCGCGCACCTCGTAATCGGCCTGGTTCAGTTCGGCGGTGATGGCGGCCATCTGGAGGGCGCGCGGGTTGATGTCGGTGGCGACGACCCGGTCGGCGTGGGTGGCCAGGTGCAGGCTCTGGACCCCGCAGCCGGTGCCCAGGTCGAGCGCGGAGCCGACGTGCGTGGGGATGGTCATCTGGGTCAGGGAGCTGGACGCCGGGGAGACGCCGAGCACGTAGTCGGGACGGGTTCGGGTGACCACCTGGTCGAGTCCGGGGGTCAGGTCGCTGACGACCCAGGCGTCCAGCTCGGTGGCGTCGTCGGTGTCGGACCCCCCAGCCCCGAACTCCCCAGCTCCGGACCCCCCAGCGCCGGGGCCTTCGGCGCCGTACGGACGCACGTCGACCAGCGCGCGCACCTGCTCGTCCCCCACGGCGAGCAAGCCTGCGTCGACCAGGTTGTCGAGCGGAATTGCGGCCGCGGCTGCGTCGCGCGGCACGGCCCGTTGCAGCAGCCACAGCTTGATCAAGGTGGCCTGCGGGTCGTCATGGCCTTCGATGGCGACCAGCGCGGGGATCGTCGAGTTGCGCTGGAGCCCCTCTTGCCCGGCCTGCCCGATCCGGTCGAGCACGGCGTCGATGGTGTAGTTGGCGGCCCGCAAGGCCTGTCGCAGGGCGGGGACGTCGAGACGCTGGAGGCTCATGGGCGCAAGGCTACGGTCCCCGACCCTCCCCGAGCCGACCACGCACCTTCCCGGGCCTCCCGACGGTCCCTTCTGCCTGCTCCCCAACGACTGTCTCCACGGAACTGTCGGACCCCCGTGGCAGCATGGTCGCCGTGCAGGCGCCGTGGTCAACCCGAGAGCAGGTCTGCCACGTCGACCACCGCGATGCCTCCCCTGGACGCACCGACGAGTGGCCCGCGTGGCTGCCCGACGACGTCCGCGAATCGATCTCGGGGCAGGGCATCGCCCGTCCATGGGCCCACCAGCGCGAACTCGCAGAACACGCCTTCGTCGGCCGACACGCCGCCATCTGCACCTCCACCGCTTCGGGCAAGACCCTCGGCTACCTGCTGCCGGTGATGGCAGCGACTGCCTCAGCCACTCCAGTGCTGGGCGTTCCGGTGGAGTCGGTGCGCGCCCAACTCGTCTCCCGCGGCCACACCGCCCTCTACCTGGCACCGACGAAGGCCTTGGCTCACGACCAGTTGCGCGCCGCCCAGGAGCTCGGGCCGGATGGCTGGAAGGTCACCTGTCTCGATGGCGACTCCGACCAGGCCGAGCGCCGGTTCGCCCGCGAGTTCGCCAGCTATGTGTTGACCAACCCCGACATGCTGCACCGCTCGGTGCTTCCGAACCACTGCCGGTGGGCCGGTTTCCTCGGTTCGCTCCGCTATGTCGTCATCGACGAGTCGCACCGCTACCGCGGCGTCTTCGGTGCGCACGTTGCCGCCGTGCTGCGCCGGCTGCGTCGGCTGTGTGAGATGTACGGGGCGCACCCCACCTTCATCCTCGCGTCGGCCACCGCGTCCAATGCCGGTTCCGCCGGCGGGAAGCTGATCGGCGAGGAGTCGATCGCGGTCGTCGACGACGATGCCTCCCCCCACTCGGCGCGCGACGTCTTGTTGTGGCAGCCATCCGACACCGCACCGCACGACGCGGCCGAGCTGATGGCCGAACTGGTCGACATGGGCAAGCAGGTCATCACCTTCGTCCCGTCCCGGACGATGGCCGAGCTGATCGCGGTGCGCGCGCAGGACCGGGTAGTCGGCGGCGGCGTGATCGCCTCCTACCGGTCGGGCTACCTGGCGAACGACCGGCGATCCATCGAACACGCCCTGCAGACCGGCGAGGTGAACGGCGTCGCCGCGACCAATGCGCTGGAGCTTGGCATCGACATCTCCGGGATGGACGCGGTGATCGTCTGCGGTTTCCCGGGGACGCTCGCCGCCCTGTGGCAGCAGGCTGGCCGCGCCGGGCGTGGGTCGCGCGACGCGCTGGTGGTGTTGATGGCTCGCGAAGACCCTCTGGACGCCTATCTGTTCAGCCATCCCGAGTTGGTCTTCGATGCGCCCGTCGAGACGACCGTGTTGTACCCCGAGAACCCCTATGTGCTCGGCCCGCACCTGGCCGCGGGGGCGCAGGAGGCTCACCTCACCCCGGTCGACGAGCGCTGGTTCGGCCCGACGATGGGTCAGCTGGCTGACTCGTTGGCCAAGCAGAACCTGTTGCGCCGGCGTCCGCAGGGTTGGTTCTGGACCCGCCCCGACCGGGCGGTCGACTCGATCGACCTGCGCTCGCTGGGTGGGCGTCCGTTGGACATCGTGGACAAGGTCACCGGACGTGTCGTCGGGCAGGTCAACCGCGGGGACGCCGACCGCACCGTCCACGACGGTGCGGTGTACCTGCACCTTGGGGAGCAGTGGCTGGTGGACGAGTACGACCCGGCCGAGCAGCAGGTGCTGGTGCATTCCGAGCGTCCCGGCTACTACACCCAGCCGAAACAGGTCTCCGAGGTGCGGATCCTCGCCGAGCGGGAACGTCGTCCGTTCGGACGCGGCGTCGTCTGCACCGGGGACGTCGAACTGTCGGAGCAGGTGATCGGCTATCTGCGCCGGGACGAGATCACCAGCGAGGTGTGGGACACCACACCGCTGGACCTGCCCGTTCACACCATGACGACCCGGGCGATGTGGTGGCTGCTGCCCGACGAGCTGGTCGCAGACCTCGGGCTGGACGCTGTGCAGTTGGCGGGCGCCGCGCATGGCGCGGAGCACTGCGCAATCGGACTGCTACCCGCCTTCGCCCCCTGCGACCGGTGGGACATCGGCGGGCTGTCGACGATCGTGCACCCCGACACCGACCAGTGCACGATCGTGGTGCACGACGGGCATCCGGGCGGGGCCGGCTTCGCCGAGGAGGGCTATCGGACGGCCGAGGCGTGGGCGCTTGCGACGCTGGAAAGGCTCGAGTCGTGCCCGTGCCAGCACGGCTGCCCGGGTTGCGTGGTCTCGCCCAAGTGCGGGAACCAGAACCAGATGCTCGACAAGCAGGCGGCGCGCCAGCTGTTCGCCGCCCTGCTGGGGGTCGACCAGGTCCCCGACTCCGTGGAGCCCTGAGCCATCCGGAGGCTCGCCCGAACGACCCCCGAACGACCCCCGAACGGGATCCAGAAGACCTGAACGATCCCCGTACCCCGCATGCGCCCAACGATCCCCCGAGCTGGCCAAGCGGTCAGCGGCTCCCCCAGTCCCAGGCGGGACGATCGAGCAGGCCCTCACGTCCGGCGACCATGGTCTCGCCGAGGTCCTTCTCCAGTTCGACGGCCACGACCCGGCCCTCGTGGCGGGCGAGGAGCGCGGTGACGATCGCGTCGGAGTGCGAGACCACCACCACCTGGGTGCGTTCGGCCGCGGCTGCGATCAGGTCGGCCAGCCCCGGCAGCAGGTCCGGGTGCAGGGACGACTCGGGCTCGTTGAGCACCATCAGCTCCGGCGGGCGTGGGCTCAACAGCGCAGCGGCATGCAGCAGGAAGCGCAGCGTCCCGTCGGACAGTTCCTCGGCACCCATGGTGCGCAGCATCCCCGGTTGGGTCATCCCAACGCCCCACCGCAGCCCGTCGCAGTCGACCTGTACTCGACTGCCGGGGAAGGCCCGGTCGATGGCAGCGTTGAAGGGATCGGCCCACGCCGATTCGAGGATGGTCTGGATCGCCGGGGCCAGGTCGGACCCGTCGGCAGACAGGACGGGCGTGAAGGTCCCGACCTGCGGCTGCCGGGAGGGCGCGTGGGCGTCCACCCGGAAGCCGTCGTAGAAGCGCCACGACCGGACGCTCTGGCGAACCCGCAGCACTTCCGGGGTGCTGTTTGGGTCGGCCACCTCGGACAGGATCGAGTCTCGCTCTCCCAACTCCTCGGTGATGGTCGTCCAGCCGTCGTCTCGGACGTCAACCTTCGATCCCTTGCGCCGCACCAGGGTGCTGGCCGGACGCATGACAGAGCCCGCGAAGATGACCTCCCGCTTGATGACCGGGTCGTGGGCGAAGGCGGTCGGCATCCCGCTGAACTGCGGGAGTCCGACGTCGATCAGGTAGCCGAGGTCGTCGGTGGCGAAGCCCAGCATCAGGCTGACGGGCTTGATCCGCTTGCCCGTCCCCTGCACTGGGTGGTCCCCGCGACGCATCGCGGCAGTGAGCTGTTCCGGCCCGGCCCACAGCACCGACTGGAGCCCACCGGAATGGGCGAGCGACCCCACCAGGTCTCCTTGGGCGGTCTCGGCCGCGAGCCGAAGCGCCCGGTAGAGGCTCGACTTGCCTGATCCGTTGCCCCCCGTCACCACGGTCACGGGCCCGGGCTCCACGACGAGGTCGCGGATGCTCCGGTACCCGTGGATGGCGAGCTTCTCGATCATGGCCTCACCCTAGGAGTCACCTCCGACAGGTTGGGCACGCAGCTGATGGCTCGCCTCGACGCGGATCATCTCGGGATGCTCCCGGCGACCGCGTCGCGGACCGCCCACTTCGGGCCTCCGGTGACGTGCGGGAGTAGTTCGCTGCGGACCTCGACCCTCACCACGAAGTCACGGGCATCACCCGTGACTTCGCAGCTGGTCACCTCACCGCCGTTCTCGCGAGCGATGGCGCGGGCTGCGGCGCACTCGTCCTTGCCATGGACGTGGGCCGATGCGCCCGCCAGCGAGGCAAGGTCCGCGGCCCGACCGGCGCGCTGGATGCTCACCAGCCAGCCCACGATCCAGACGCCGACGAAGGTGGCCCCCACCACGAACATGACGATGATGGCCGTCAGCACCGTGCCAGACCCGCGTTCCGACCGAACCGGGCGGTGCGAGGAACCGCCGAGCCTGCTCACTTCCCGACCCCCGGCTCCAGCTTGGCGACGGCCGTCCCCTCGACCTGGACGCTGCCGAGCTTCCCGAAGGAACTGGACGCCCGAACGACCACGCGCACCTGCTCGTCGGTGGTCCTCACATCAACGCGACCACCCTTCGGTACGCGCTTCTTGGCCTGGTCGGCGGCCTTGGAATCGGCGCGGGCGACCTGCCGGGCCACCTGGCCCGCGACATCCTCACACCGTCCCTGCAGGACGACGAGCATGACGACCCAGCAGGCCACCGCCACGGCGAGGCTGGCGGTGAGCAAACCCACCGCCAGCTCCACCGTGACCATGCCCCGGTCCCCCAACCGACGCCCGGATGGGCTGGGCATGCCCCCCATCACGCACCTCCTCGCGTACCAAGTGGTCGGTGGATCAGCCGAGCTTCTTGCTCATCTGGCCGATCAGGGCGGTCACCTGCTTCAGGAGCTCGGTGAAGAACTCGTTGTCGTTGAAGACCTTCACCAGCACCAGCGCCAGCGCGATCGCGGCCAGGATGCCGACGGCGTACTCGGCGGTGACCATGCCGCGCTGGGCCAGGCTGGCCGCACGCGCCTTGCGGATCTGGCCCTTGGTGGGCGTGGTGACCGGAGCAACGGTGTCGGCCCACTCGGTGGAGACGACCTCGGCGACGGGAATGGAGTTCATGGGTGTTTCCTCTCGTGAGTGGCACCTCGTGGTGCCGGGCGGGTGTGCCCTCACCCTTCACACTTGTCATTCGGACCCCGAATTCTTCAGCCCCGGCGAGCGCCTGTGGACAATTCCTCCGTCGACCGCCAGCTGTGGAAAACCTCGCTCCAGACGCCCCTCATGGTTGGCAGGCATGATCGCGAGGGCGGCTGGCCGGAGGTCCCCTCGGCAGGCCCAGGGAAGGTCACGGGGTTCTGGCCCTGAACATGAACCGAGCCCAGGAAACACCGAGGTCGGTGGTTCCTGGGCTCACTGCCGGAGCCATGCCAGCTCGTCAGCGCAGTGACATGTTCTGGGCCAGGCCCGCGATAATGGGGACGATACCCAGCAACATGAAGGCCGGCAGGTAGCAGCCCATCAGCGGGCCCACCGCCTTCACTCCCACGGATCGGGCCTGACGGGTCAGGGCGTCACGACGTCGGGAGCGCGCGTCCCCGGCCAGCCGTCGTAGCGTCACAACAGCGCCCGTCCCGGTCGTCGACGACCGCGCCATTTCCCGCGCGGCATCACCCCATTCCGGGTCTTGCGCCAACGCCGACCATGCCTCCGCCTCGGGCACGCCGACCCCGACACGAGCCACCACCTGTGCCAATGCCTCACCCGCGCCCGGCGGACCCGACGAGGCCACCTCCGAGGCGGCCACCCGCGGCGGAAGGCCAGCCGCCAACGCAGCGGCCAACAGTTCGAGGGTCTCCGGCAACTCACGTTGCACCCGCTCCCGACGCTTCGCTTCGGCCCGACGCGGGAGCCGCGGCACCCACTCCGGCAGATCAGGCCTGCTGCGCCGGGGGCGGGCCAGCGCGCGCAGCCGTCCCTGGTCGCTCATCAGGAACCACACCGCCGCACCGGCGCACAGTGCCGCCATGAACTCCATCATGCCTCCTCAGCGCCGGCGCCGAGCCGGTCACTCCACACCACGCCCGCGCAGGTCAGCGCGACGCCGGCGACCAGGCACAGCTGCCCCGGCAGCGAACCCAGCAGGAAGCCCACGGGATCACCGCCTGAAACCTTGCCCATCCCGACGCCGATCAGGGGCAGCAGCGCCATCAGCTTGGCGCTGGCCCTTGGCCCCGCCAGCTCCGCACCGACGAGTTCCCGCGTCGACTGTTCCGAACGGACCTGTTGTGAGACCTGGTCGGCCAGCCCCTTCATGGGCGCTCCCAGCCGCTCCCCCAGCCGCCAGGCGCGTCCGAGGCTCGCCAACCCCTCCTGCCCGATGGCCTCCCCGGCCCGCACCAGCGCGGCCGAGACATCCCCGCCGATCGAGGCTGTTGCCACTGCCGGTTCGAGCGCCGGGCACTCCATCGCCGCCACCTGCAGCGCCGCCCTCGGCGTCGCACCGGATGACAACTGCGCCGACACGACCTGCGCCGCCACGGACACCCGTTGCCGCGCGGCGGCCACCCGGCGACGCTCCAGCCACAAGGACAATTGACGTGCGGCGGTGCCGCCGAGCAGCACCGCCACAGTGGCCCACGCTCCGCCCGATGCGCCGGACAGCGTCGTGACGGCCAACACCACCAGCACCGCGAGCATCACCAACCAGAAGGTCGCCGACCCCCAGCTGCGCCGGGAGCGCCGCGGGGCGTCCACCTCCCGCAGCCGTCGTCCCGAGTCGGGCGGCAGCATGAACAGGACGCAGACCACCGCCCACCCGAGCGCCAGGAGCGTCATGACAGCACCTCCTGCAGGCGGTCCCATCCGGGCCCGCGGACCCCGTCGGCACCGGGGGCAGGAATGGTCCACGCGTCCACGACCCGCACCAGCGAGTCTGCCCCCCGTTCCAGGACACCAACCTGCGCCACACCTCGCCGGCCGTCCGGCCAGCGTTTGATGTGCACCACCACTCGCAGCGCGCTGGCGACCTGTGCGTGACAGGCATCGCGGCCCAGCCCACCCAATGCCGCCAGTGCCTCCAGCCGAGCGGGCAGGTCTGCTGCAGAGTTCGCGTGCACCGTCCCGCAACCGCCCTCGTGGCCGGTGTTCAGCGCCGTCAGCATGTCGCACAGCTCCGCCCCGCGGACCTCTCCGAGCACCAACCGGTCCGGCCTCATCCGCAGCGCCTGTCGCACCAGGTGGGTCATCGACACCGCACCGACGCCCTCGCTGTTGGCCACCCGCGACTCCAGCCGGACGCAGTGCGGGTGCCGCGGCACCAGCTCGCGGCTGTCCTCCACCACCAGCAGCCGTTCATGATCGGGGACGAGCTCCAACAACGCCCCCAGCAAGGTGGTCTTGCCCGTACCTGTTCCCCCGGTCACCAAGAAGGCGACCCGCGAGGCCACCAGTCGGCGCAACAGCGCCGCGGTCGAGGCCGACATCGATCCGCCTGCGACGAAGTCGTCCAACCCCATCCCGCCGATCGAGGGGACGCGCAAGGAGATGCAGGTTCCGGGGGCGGCCAGGACAGCCAGCACCGCGTGCAGACGGGTGCCATCAGGCATCCGGGCGTCCACGCAGGGGGACGCGTCGTCCAGTCGTCGCCCGGCGCCCGCAGCCAACCGGACCGCCAGTGCGCGTACTTCCTCCTCGCTACCGAATCGCACTTCGGAGCGCTCAAGGCCCCGGCCACGGTCGACCCAGACCTGGTCGGGCCCATTGACCAGCACGTCCGTCACTCCCGTTTCTCGCACGAGCACTTCCAGCGGTCCGGCGCCCACCGACGTGCGCCGCAACTGGTCGAGGGTGCGCAGCACCAGGGCGTCCGAGACGACCGTCCCCATCGCGCGCAGGGCATCGGCGACATCGGACGGACGATAGGCGCGCCCCAGCGCGGCCAGCCGGACGCGAACCAGCTCCAGCTGCTCGGCCTCGCTGGTCATGACGTCATCACCAGGTCCAACAGTCGGCCGACGTGGCGGGCGTAGCGCCCGCGTCCGCGCCCCGGTGGCTCACCGGCCTCCATCGCGCGGGCGACGCGACGATCATCCGGCAGCTCACCCACGACCGGCAGGCCGAGGCTCTCCTCGACCAGCCGCGGCTCGACCCGTCGTCCTGACCCTCGGCGCACCACCACCTCAACGCCCCGCAGGCCCTGGGTCTCCACCTGCGCCCGGGCGGCCATGGTGGAACGCACGTCCCCGCCAACCACCACCAGGTGGTGCAGTTCCGGCCACGACAACGGAGCCCGCCCTCTGCCCAGGTCGAGCACGACCACCTGGTGGCTGGCGCTCAACGCCTGCACCACCGACCGGATCGCCTCCAGCGGGGGTTCGCCGGGCGTGCGCCCAGCCGAGACGAGGTCGACACCCGCCACATTAGGCAGCCGTCCGGACAGCGCCCCGAGATGGCCGCTGGCGGACGACAGCTCCGGCCACCGCCAGCCCTCGGCGGTCTCGGCCCCGACGAGAAGGTCCAGCCCGCCGCCCAAGGGGTCCAGGTCGACGACGGCAGCCCGGAGCCCCCGGGCGGCCCCCACCTGCGCCAGGGCGCAGGCAAAGGTGCTCGCCCCCACCCCGCCGGAGCCGCCGCTGACCGCCACGATGCGCGCCTCCCCGGGCGCCTCGTCCAGACGGTCGACCAAGGAAGCCAACAGTGCGCTCTGCTCGGGCAGCACCAGCACCGAGGCTTCCAGGGGCGCTGACCATGCCACCAACTCGTCGACCCTCGGGCCGACCAGATGGACGTTCGCCCGGGACGGCAACCCCAGTCCGGCGACCAGCGGCGCCATCTCGCTCCCCACGAGGGTCAGCGGCGCCTCGGACCACCACCGCCTGATCTCCTCCGGTTCCCGGACCACCTGCGCTTCGGCCTGCGCAGCCGCGCACGCAACGAGCGCGTGCTCAACGGTCTGCGGATCCCTGCTGATGACGACGACGAAAGTTCCCACGCCTTCACTCTTGTCATTCGGGCCGTTCACTTTTCACCAGCCGGAAAGCTGTGGAAAACCCCGTCCGTGCCTTGTCCACAGGCAGCGGCATGCGCGTCGGGGCAAGCCTCGAGAAGCCCTAGAGTGGGCCCATGCAGGGATCCCGACGCACCCAGTTCCCCAGCCCAGCTGTCGACTGGATGGTCCCGCTGCACGCAGCCCGCGTCCTCACCCTCGGCGGCCCCGCGTCCCTACCCCGGCTGCTGTCCAGCTCTGGGCACCGCGTCTTCGCCGTCGACAAGAACGTGGACCACGTCGAGCAGTTGCACGCCGACCCTCGCCTCGTCACCGTCGCCGCTGAGGCCGAGTCGCTGCCCTTCGAGCCGTGCCAGTTCGACGCCGTCGTCGCCCATCAGGTCTTCCACCGGTTCGCGCCCGGTCTGGTGCTCTCGGAGATGGCTCGCGTGCTGCGCCCCGGCGGCACCGCCAGCGTCTCCTACCTCGTCCGCGACGACTCCGTGCCGTGGGTGCGCCGTCTGGTATCTCTGCTGCGTCAGGTGGACGACGACATCATGCGCGGCGACTACGGCACCGATTCGGTCGCGGCCCTGGTGGAGAGCAAGTACTTCCCGCGGGTCGAGAGCCGCGACTTCCGCGTCTGGCAGCCGATCAACCGGGCTGGACTGCAGGCGATGGTGGCCGCGCAGCCGGCCGTGGCCGCCCTGGACGACGACCTGCGCCAGCTGGTGCTGGGTGACGTCCAAGAACTCTACGACCGTTCGGCGCCGGGCGCGGACGACCTGCGATTGCCCTATCAGCTGCGGGTGTGGCGGGCCTGGGTCGACCACCAGGAGCTCACCGCGCCGATCGACCTGTCCGACGACGGGCTTGTCATCCCGCTCTAGGTCGAAAACTCAACCCCCGCTGCCAAAGCAAACCCAACCCCCGCTGCTAAACTCGCCCACGGTGTGCCGGGAAGTCTGGTCGGCGGTTCATGCCGCCCTACCCGAGAGGACCTCCTGTGAGCTTCCGCCCTTCCCGCATCGCCTTCGGCCCCGGACGTGCCGCCGACCGCATGCACCTGGCCGACATCGTCCGTCAGGAGACAGTCGGCGGTTTCCTGATGCTGGCCGCCACCATCGCCGCGCTGTTGGCCGCCAACCTCGCCCACACACCCTATGAAGCGCTGGCCCACTGGCAGTTGGGCCCGCTGACCTTTCACGCCTGGGTCGTCGACGGGTTGTTGACCATCTTCTTCTTCGTCGCCGGCATGGAGCTCAAGCGTGAGTTCGTCGAGGGTTCGCTGAGCCGACCCGCGGACGCGCTGCTGCCCATCCTGGCTGCGGTGGGCGGCATGCTCGTGCCTGCCGTGCTGTACCTCGTCATGAACCTCGGCGGCGACGGACGGTTGGGCGGCTGGGCGATCCCGATGGCGACCGACATCGCCTTCGCACTGGCCGTCCTGTCCGTGGCGGGCAAGCATCTGCCGGACGGGGTGCGTGCCTTCCTGCTCACGCTGGCGATCGTGGACGACCTGGGCGCGATCATCATCATCGCGGTCTTCTTCGCGAGCGGGATCCAGTTGCCCTGGCTGGCGGCAGCCTTCGCCTGCATCGCGGTCTTCGCGGTACTCCAGCACCGGGGCATCGACTCCCTCTGGCTGCTCATCCCGCTGGGGATCGCCGCGTGGTGGTTCATGCACTCCTCCGGCGTGCACGCCACCATCGCCGGCGTCGCCCTGGGCTTGGCCGTCCGCACCCGCGAGGACGAGCTGCACGACCCCTTGGACCGCTGGCGCCACGCAATCGAGCCGTGGAGCGCCGCGCTCGTCGTCCCACTGTTCGCGTTCATGTCCGCCGGCGTCGAAGTGAGCGGCGACGCAGCTCGGGCGCTCGTCACCAACCCGGTGCCCCTGGGCGTGCTCCTTGGCCTGCTGGTGGGCAAATTCATCGGCGTCTACGGCGCTGCCCGGCTGACCGCACGGTTCACCTCCGCGGAATTGGCCAATGGCGTGCGCTGGCCCGACATCCGGGCCACGGCGATGGTGTGCGGCATCGGTTTCACCGTCTCCCTGCTGGTCAGTGACCTGGCCTTCGCGGACGAAGTGGAACTGGCCGGGGAGGCCAAGATGGCGGTACTGGTGGCGTCCGTGCTGGCCGCACTGGTGGGCGCGCTGATGCTGCGCCGTCGCGACGGGGCCCACGAGCAAACGCGGATCGCGGCAGAGGAACAGATCAGCTGACCGCGATATCGAGGGCCGATGTGTGGCGCCCGACCCCGTGCCTACCTCTAGGCTCAAGGTGTATCCGATCCGACGCAGGAGACTGAGATGGCGATCCGACTGACCCGCTCCACGGCCTATGAACGCGCCGCCCAGCGCATCAACCCCAAGCAGCTGGTCGACAACATCAAGGGCGACGCCCAGGTCATCACCCGGGACATCCCCAAGCTGGCACAGGCCGAGATCAAACCCGCCGCCAAGGCTGCCGGCATCGGCGGCGGCATGTTCGGCGCCGCAGGCTACCTCGCGGCCAACGCCGCCTCGCTGCTCTTCCTGGCCGGCGCTGGTGCCTTCGGCGCCTGGTTCGTGCACCTGTTCACCTGGGGCTGGCTCGCAGCCGCTGCACTCGGTGCCGTCGTGATGGCGATCATCCTGCTGCTCATCGCGGGCATCTTGGCGCTGCTCGGCAAGTCGCAGATCAAGAAGGTGCAGCCGCCCAAGCAGACGATCGCCGAGACCAAGGCCACTGTCGACTCGATCAAGGCCTCCCTCACGCGCGGTGTCCAGGAAGTCAACACCGACGCCCGGGACCGTTCCGGTCTGGCCGAGGTGAAGAAGCAGGCCTCCGACCTCGAGAAGCACTGAGGCGCAGCACCCACAGCTCAAGAGACAGCGACCCCGCACGGTTGAACCGGGCCGGGTCGCTGTCTGTCTGGGCGGTTGTGGCAGGCCAGGCCCAGCTCAGCGCACCTTGAGCACGCGCGACTCCCAGGGCTGCAGCCGGTCGGACGCACGCTCCGCATGGGTGGCCAACCAGACGTCCCCGTCGGTTCGCAGCGCCTCCGGCAGCTCCACTTCGGACGGCGACAGGTTCGCCAGCACCAGCAACTGCTCGTCCCCGTCTGATCCGCTCAGAGAGCGGGTGTAGCAGAAGAGCTGCTCGTGTTCGGGCTCCAACAGGTCGAAGACGCCCTCGCGGACGATCTCGTGGTCATGGCGCAGGCCGATCAGCGACCGGTAGTGGTGGAAGACCGAGTCGGCGTCGGCGACCGCGGCTGCGGCGTTCACCACGTCCTTGTTCGGGTTGACCGCGATCCACGGCTCCCCGGTGGTGAAGCCAGCCTGCTTGGAGTCGTCCCACTGCATCGGGGTGCGGGCGTTGTCGCGTCCCTTCACGGCAAAGCTCTCCAGCAGTGACTTCTCAGGTGTGCCCAGTTCGCGCGCCTCGGCGTAATGGTTCAGGGCCTCGATGTCGCGGTACTGGTCGATGGAGGTGAAGTGGGCATTGGTCATGCCGATCTCCTCTCCCTGGTAGATGTACGGCGTGCCCTTCATCAGGTGCAGCACGGTCGCCAGCGTCTTGGCGGAGGCGACCCGGTGCTCGTCCGAATCGTCCCCCCAGCGAGAGACGATGCGCGGCTGGTCGTGGTTGTCCCAGTAGAGCGAGTTCCAGCCGCGGCCCTCCATGCCGTACTGCCAGCGCGACAGCGAGGCCTTGAGGTCGGGTAGGTGCAACGGCTTCAGCGCCCACTTGCCGCCACCGGGCACCTCGTCCAGCCCGACGTGCTCGAACTGGAAGACCATGTCCAGTTCCTCGCGGGAGGGGTCGGTGTAGTTGGCAGCCGCATCGAGGGTGACGCCGGGCATCTCGCCGACGGTCACCAGGTTCTGCCCGGCCATCACGTGCTGGTGCATCTCGTGCAGGAACTCATCCATGCGCGGACCGTCGAAGTGGTTCGCCCCGTCGGCCAACGGAACGGACTTGCTGATCATGTTGATCACGTCCATCCGGAATCCGTCGACGCCGCGCGCGACCCACCAGTTCATCATCGCGTAGACCGCCTGACGCACCTGCGGGTTCTCCCAGTTGAGGTCGGGCTGCTTGGTGCTGAACAGGTGCAGGAAGTACTCACCGCGCAGCTCGTCGAACTTCCACGCCGAACCGGAGAACATCGAGCGCCAGTCGGTCGGTTCCGCACCCTGCTCGCCGGGGGCGAAGCCCTCGCGCGGCGGTGCCCACCAGTACCAGTCGGCCTTCTCCGAACCCGGACGACGTGACTCCTGGAACCACTCGTGCTCGTCGGAGGTGTGGTTGACGACCAGGTCCATCACCAGCTTCATGCCGCGCTGGTGCAGGCCCGCGATCAGGTCGTCGAGGTCGGCCAGGCTGCCGAACAGCGGATCGATGTCCTGGTAGTCGGAGATGTCATAGCCGTTGTCGTCCTGCGGGGAACGGTAGGCCGGGGACAGCCACACGACGTCGACGCCGAGGGTCGCGAGGTGGTCGAGGTGGTCGATGATGCCACGGATGTCGCCCACCCCGTCGCCGTTGGAGTCGGCGAACGACCGGGGATAGATCTGGTAGACGACAGCCCTCTTCCACCAATTGGGGGTGCGTGCCTGGAGGGCGTCACTGGGCTGGACTTCACTGGGCTGAACTCCACTGGGCTGAACTCCAGTGGCAATGGCGTCATTGGGCATGCGTCGATCCTTCCAGATGGCCCGACAGTTCCGAGGGGTCCATCGTCCCGGCGTGCCCCGATCGCACGGCCTGGGCGGGGGTATCGGTACACGACGACCTGTACCCGCCCCCGGGTTCGGGTTTGGGTCAGGGGTCAGTCACGGCACCTCTGCACCGAAACCCGAAGCCAGGTCAGCGCGGTCCGCGTCCATCCTGGATGAAGCGCCTCGGGACGGGCATCAGTCGCGACGAATCCCACGGGCGGGACCAGCCGCCGAGGTCCAGCAGCCGATCGGTGAGGGCGGCGGTGAAGCCCCACAGCACCAGCTCACCGAAGACGAAGGCTGGCCCTCGGTAACCGCTGGGCAGGGTTGCGGTGACCCGATTCGCGGGGTCGACCAGGTCGGCGACGCGGAAGCGGTGCACGGCCTTCACCTCTCGCTTGTCGACCGCGCCGATCGGAGAGCTTCCCTGCCAGCTGGCGACCACCGCAAAGACGTCGAAGCCGCTGGTGGGGACGTGGGCGCGGGGCAACCTTCCGAGCAGGCTCAGGTCTGCGGGCTGAACGCCGACCTCCTCGTGGGCCTCGCGCAGCGCGGTCTGCTCGGGGTTCTCACCCTCCTCCGTGCGTCCGCCCGGGAAGGAGATCTGCCCTGGATGGGACCGCAGCGTGTGCGCCCGCTCGGTGAAGGTGATGTCAAGATCATCCAGCCCAACCATGATCAATACAGCGCTGGTACGGGTGTTCCGCTCCGGAACCCGGTCGCGGCTGATCCGGATCGGCTCCAGGTCATGCGACAACGCGTCCGCCAGGCCGACCAGGGGCTCTGGAACCTCACGAGGGTCGATCATGGAACCAGTCCCAGCGTGTCCTGCAGCAGGACGCCAATCTCGGCACCGCTGGTGAACTCGTGCGACTCTTGGTAGACGACCTTGCCGGAGGAATCGAGCACGATCGTCATGGGGAGCGCCGCTGCGCGCAGTTTGATGCGGCTCAGCCCGGTGGGGTCGACGAGCTGCGGGTACTGCACACCTGACGCGGCGAGCAGTTCTCGTGCGTCCGCCTCGGAGTCCTTCACGTCGATTCCGTAGAAGTTGACGGAGCCACCGAAGGCGCGGTGAGCCGCGGCCAGATGGGTCGACTCGTTGATGCAGGGCTGGCACCACGAGGCCCACAGGTTGACCAACACCGGCTTGCCCTGCGCCAGGGACGCAACGTTGATCTTGGTCGACCGATCCCCGAGACAGGCGTAGCTGTCGTCCGGCAGGCCTCCCTGGACGCGCTTGTCGGTGCCGCCGCTGGGGCAGGCGTCCACCCCGGGCGGGGCGGTCAGGGGGGTAGCGGTCGCCAACGCGGTCGTCCGCGTCGGGACGGGCGTGGTCGGGGCTGCGGACGCGGTCGGGGTCGAACCATCGCCCCAGGTGATCTTGGGGATGCTGGAGGCGGCTGGGTCCGCTTGCCCTCCGGCGCACCCGCCGAGGGCCAAGACCGCTGCGACCAGCAGGGCCCCGGTGCACGAACGGGATCGCAGCATGGTCATCCGCGTGGTTCCCGCACGAGTTTCGCAGCCTTTGCCGGGTCGGTCTCACCCTCGCCGAAGCTGGGGCACAGGTCGGCGACCGGGCAGGCGCCACAGGCCGGACGACGAGCGTGGCAACGTCGTCGGCCGTGCCAGATCACGTCGTGGGACAGTTGCACCCACCGCTCGGGCTCGAACAGGGCGCCGACCTCGGACTCAACTGCATCCGGCTTCGTGGCAGCCGTCCACCCCATCCGCCGGGTGACTCGCATGAAATGGGTGTCGGGCGTGATCCCGGGCACCCCGAAGGCATTGCCGAGGACGACGTTCGCAGTCTTGCGGCCCACCCCGGGAAGCCGGACCAGGTCCTCCATCGTGGCTGGAACCACACCGTCGAACTCGTCGACGAGCACCTGGGCCAAACCCTGCACCGAGGCCGTCTTGGCGCGGAAAAAGCCGGTGGGCTTGACGACCTCCTCCACCTCCTCCGTGTCGGCGGCAGCCAGCGCAGCCGCGTCCGGCCAGCGGCGGAACAGCTCGGGGGTGACCAGGTTGACCCTCTTGTCGGTCGACTGCGCCGACAGCACGGTGGCGACGAGCAAGTGGAAGGGGGTGGTGAAGTCGAGCTCGCAGCGCGCCTCGGGGTAGCAGGCGCGCAAGGCGTCGTCCATCACATGGGCGCGCTCGACCAGCTCCGCGCTGGGCGCGGGTTGAGCAGCACGAGCAGCACGAGCAGCCATGCCGCCCAGCCTAGCGACCGCGCCCACCCAGCCACGGTGACCACCCAGCCACGGTGACCACCCTGTTGACCGGCGCTGGGAACACCCCTTGCGATGACTACGCTCCGTGCATGGTCAACCCCCTCTCGCACGAGCGCTTCGACAACCCGCACCTGGAGCACGTCCTGCTCACCCCCGGGCCGACGCCGATCCACCCCGCCGGGCAGGCCGCGCTGATGCGCTCGATGCTGGGCCACATGGACCCGGAGGTCTTCGCGCTCAACCACGAGATCCAGCAGGACCTTCGCGTGATGTACGGCACCGAGCCCGAAGCCTTCACCGCACTGTTGGCAGGTACCGGTTCGCTGGGTATGGAGGCAGGCTTCGCCAACCTGGTCGAGAAGGGCGACAAGGTGCTGGTGTGCGCCAACGGCTCCTTCGGCCGCCGGATGGCCGAGATGGCCGCCCGCTATGGGGCGCACGTGCGCCTGGTCACCGCTCCGCTGGGCGAGGCGATCCGCACCGACGACGTACGGGCCCATGTCAAGGGCGCCGACATGGTGGCGGTCGTCCACGGGGAGACCTCGACGGGCGTGCTCAACCCCGTCCCGGAGATCGCCAAGGTGGTCGCTGACGAGGGCTGCCTGTTCACGGTGGACGCTGTGACGACCGCCGGCATGGAGCCCTTCCACATGCAGGAATGGGGCATCGACTACGCCTACACCGGTTCGCAGAAGTGTCTGTCGGCCCCGCCGGGCCTGGCACCGGTGGCGGTCAGCGAGCGCGCCTTCGCGCGGTACAGCGCCCGTCGCAGCCCGACGCCGCTGTGGTACTGCGACTTTGAGGGCCTGCGCGCCTACTGGATCGACCACACCTACCACCACACCGTCCCGGTCAACCTGCACTATGCCTTCCACGCGGCCCTGCACGCGGCGATGGACGAGGGGCTGGAGACCCGCCACCACCGCGTCGAGGTGATGAGCCGCATCATCCAGGCCACGCTCGAACCGCTGGGCTTCACCCCCTACGTGAAGCGGGCCCAGGACCGGCTGCCCACCGTGCTGGCGCTGCGCCTGCCCGACGGCTTCGACGACGAGGGGGTCCGCGCCGAACTGCGCCGTCGCGAGATTTCGGTCACCGGCGGCCTCGGGCCCACCGCCGGGGTCATCTGGCGGCTGGGCCTGATGGGTGAGAGCGCTCGGATCGCCCCCTATGCCCGCCTGATGCGTGAGCTGGAGGACATCCTCGGCGTCGACGGCCTGGACGAGCGCTATCTCGCAGCTGTGGCAGCCGAGGGCCTGTGAGGACCTCTCACCCAAAGCCCACCACCCTCCCATCCCTACGGGTGGGGTGCCGTACACTCGTCCGCACCATCGCCCGCACCGGACCCCGGAAGGCTCATGCACGACGACCTGTTGGCCAGTTTGCCGCTGTTCCAGAACCTCGGACCCGAAACCCGGGCGGGGCTGGAGGCCCTCATGGTGCCCCGACGCCTGCACCGAGGCGAGGTGTTGTTCTCGGTCGGTGACGAAGCCGACGCGATGTTCATCCTGGTCGAGGGCAAGGTCAAGCTGACGATGCCCTCGCGCCAGCCGCAGCCCGCGCTCACGACGACCAAGCGCGGACGTCCGATGATCCCGCCGGCACGCGAGTCGCTGCTCGGCCTGATCGGCCCGGGAGAGTTCTTCGGTGAGCTCTCGGTGCTGGACGAGGGCCACCGCGCCACCACCGCCACCGCGATGCTGGAGTGCCGCCTGTGGTGCCTGCCGGGAGCGCAGGTGCGCGAGCTGATGGCCCGCCACCACGACTTCACGATCGCGATGGTGCACCAGCTGGCCCACCGCATCCGGATGGCGAACGAGGTGACCAGCGGGTTGGTGCTCAGCGACGTGCCCGGACGCCTGGCCTACGTGCTGCTCAGCCTGGCGGACCGCTTCGGGACGGTGGGTGAACGCGGCATCGAGCTGCACCATGACCTCACCCAGTCGGAGTTGGCCCAGATGGTGGGGGCCAGCCGGGAGACGGTGAACAAGGTGCTCACCGACTTCGTGGTGCGTCGCTGGATCACCACGTCGGGCCGCACCGTGGTCATCAAGGACCCCGCGCGCCTGCGCGCACGCGTCCAGTGACCTGCGCGCACGCGTCCAGGGACCTACACGCCGTCCAGTGACCTGCGCGCACGCGTCCAGGGAGGTCCGGCGCCAGATAGATTTGGCGCCATGACCAAGTGGGAATACTTCACGGCTCCGATCCTGAGCCATGTCAGTCAGCAGATCCTCAACAACTTCGGGCTCGACGGGTGGGAGCTCGTGCAGGTCGTCCCCGGACCGAACCCCGACACCCTGGTGGGCTACTTCAAGCGTCCACTTCCCGAGGGCAACCGATGAAACCCTCCGAGCGGCTCGCCGAGCTCGGCATCAACCTGCCGCCCGTGGCGGCACCGGTCGCGGCCTATGTGCCGGCGAAGGTGATCGGCACCCAGGTCTGGACCTCCGGCCAGCTCCCCTTCCTGGATGGCAGGCTCGGGCTGACGGGCAGGGTCGGGGGAACTGGCCAGACCACTGCTGAGATGGCTGCAGGCCAGGCCCGCATTTGCGCGTTGAATGCTCTCGCTGCGGCAGCTGACGTCGCGGGCGGCGTCGACCACATCGGACGCATCCTCAAGCTCGTCGTGTTCGTGGCCTCGGAGCCGGGCTTCACCGCCCAGCCGACGGTTGCGAACGGCGCCAGCGAATTGATGGGTGAGATTTTCGGGGAGGCCGGAGCGCATGTCCGATCGGCAGTAGGCGTCGCCAGCCTCCCACTGGACGCCCCCGTCGAGGTCGAACTCGTCTGCGAGCTCGCCTGATTCGAGAGCTGGGCTGGTTACCCAGCGCGCCTTTGCCCCGTGCGCTGACCGGTCAGTTGCGCCGCCTCGCCCTTGCGGGCGCGAACGGCGGCCAGCTGGCCGGCGGCGTTGGTCAGGTCATCGACGCACAGCTGGCCGGTCTGGGTGAGTACTGGAGCTCCTCCACCGAGCAGCACGGCGTGCCATGACGTGACCCCGGGCCGCTGACGCAGCAACTGGCGCCGCTCCCGCTCGGTGAGCCCGCCCCAGACGCCCCACTCGATCTTGTGGTCGAGAGCCTCCGCGAGGCAGTGGGACCTCACGGGGCAAGAGGTGCACAGGGCACGAGCACGCTTCTGGTCCTTGCCGTCGGGGAAGAGCGCGTCTTCCAGCCCACGGCAGCGGGCATCAAGCGTCCAGTCATCGGGATTTGTGAGAGACATGTCTCTCCTCCTCCAGTCGGTGAGCAACCGTGCCATCGATGGCACCTACGGCCTTTCGTGGAACCTACCGCCTTGTGGGTGGGGTGGCAATGCTCGTTCCGCGGGTCGCGCCACCCCGACCTCACAAGGACTTCACGTACTCTGGAGCGCATGACGGAACCCGCCAGCGGCCGCAAGGCCTACAACCTCTTGATGTTCGGTCTTGCGAGCGTGCTCGCAGGCATCGTCGTGGCGGGCCTGGTGGTCCCTCCGGCCCTGCTCGCGGGCGCTGCGGTCAAGAGTGGCGCGGACTCGATGGAGAACCTCCCGGCCTCGATGGAGATCGGCGCGCAGTCGGAGCGTTCCAGGGTGCTGATGGCCGATGGTTCCACGCTGGTGGAGTTCTACGAGGAGAACCGCGTCTACGTCCCGCTGAGCAAGATCAGCAAGCTGATGCAGCAGGCGCAGGTCGACATCGAGGACGACCGTTTCTACGAGCATGGCGCCATCGATCCGAAAGGCACGCTGCGCGCGCTGGTGCGCAATGCCTCCGGTGGCACTCAGGGCGGATCGACGCTCACCCAGCAGTACGTGAAGCAGGTGCAGGTCGAGGCGGCCGTCGTCGCCGGCGACGAGGAAGCTGCGGCCAAGGCCGTCGAGCCCACCCTGTCGCGCAAGGTCCGCGAGCTGCGCTACGCCATCGCGGTGGAAAAGAAGTTCACGAAGGACCAGATCCTCGAGCGCTACCTGAACATCGCCTACTACGGCGACGGCGCCTACGGCGTCGAGGCGGCGGCCCGCCACTACTTCGGCACCACCGCCGAGAAGCTCAACCTGCCGCAGTCCGCGATGCTGGCCGGCCTGGTGCAGAACCCCGTGATGACCGACCCGGTCAACCACCCGCAGACGGCACTCAACCGCCGCGCGATCGTCCTGAACCGCATGGCGCAGCTGGGCACCATCACCGAGGCCCAGGCCGAGGCCGCCAAGAACGTTCCCTTCGACAAGACCAAGGTGGTCGCCAGCCGCAAGGGCTGCATCACCTCCAGGTTCCCCTCGCTGTGCAACTACGTCCAGAACGTCCTGATCCGTGGCGACTTCCCCGCGCTCGGCAAGACCGCGGAAGCCCGCGAGAATGCGCTGAAGCGTGGCGGCCTCACCATCCAGACCCTGATCAACCCCGATTCGCAGAAGGCGGCGGAGAAGGCGGTCGCTGGCCTGATCGCCCCAACCGACCCCTTCATCTCGACCATGACGATGATCCAGCCAAAGACGGGCCTGATCGTCGCCATGGCGCAGAACCGGCCCAAGATCGGCACTGGCAAGGGTGAGACCTACTACAACTATGCGGCCGAGGCGAAGTACGGCGGCGCCGAGGGCTACCAGGCCGGATCCACCTTCAAGGCGTTCACGATGGCGGCGGCCTTCGAGAACGGCCTGACCCCTGACCAGACCTTCAACGCGCCGATGAACATGGACTTCTCGGGCCTGAGCTTCCGCTCCTGCAAGGGCAACTTCGCCGCCACGGACTTCAACGTCAAGAACTCGGTGCAGGGCTACGCCGGCAACATGAACATGTACACCGCAGCCCAGGGCTCGGTGAACACCTACTTCGTCCAGCTGGAGAAGAAGGCTGGCCTGTGTGACACGGTCAAGATGGCGCAGAAGCTGGGCATCCAACGCGCCGACGGCCTGGACATGATCCAGGACACCCCCTTCTACGACTGGATTCCCTCCTTCACCCTCGGGCCGGTGGAGATCGCGCCGATGTCGATGGCCGAGGCCTACGCGACCTTCGCCAACAAGGGCGTCCACTGCGACCCCATCACCATCGAGTCGATCACCACGAAGGCGGGCAAGGCCCTGGCCGTCCCGTCGGCCAACTGCAAACGCGTGATCAGCGAAGACGTCGCAGACACCGTCAACAAGGTTCTCAAGTCGGTCGTCGACAAGGGCACCGGCCGGGCGGCCAACCTTTACAACGGCCACTCCATCGCTGGCAAGACCGGTACCACCGACTCCGCCGAGGCTGTGTGGTTCGCGGGCTACACCCCAGAGCTGGTCGGCGTCTCGATGATCGCCGCCGACAAGCAGTCGGCGACCTACAAGGGGCGTTCGAAGCGTTCGCTGACCGGCCGCACCGCCCACGGCACCAACTGCTCCTATGGATGCACCCTGAACGGATCTGGTGGCGGCGATGCCGGCACCATCTGGAAGTCGGCCATGCGCACCGCCCTGGTCGACCTGCCCAAGACCGACTTCAGCGAGCCCAGCCAGGACGCCCTGTTGGGCAAGTCGATGGCGATTCCCGACGTCTCCAACCTGAGCCTCACCGAAGCCCGTGACACCCTCGAGTCGGCTGGTTTCAGTGTCCAGGACGTGTACGTGCACAATTCGTCCTCCTACGGAACCTTCCTGTACATGACGCCCACCAGCGGTACCCGCCGCACCAGTGAGCCGATCTACTTCTACTGGTCCAGCGGGCCGGAGCCCAAGGCGTCCCCGACGGCGACCTCGACCCGGACGTCCTCATCGACAAGGACCTCCACGTCGAAGGCCTCCGCCACCAGTTCGAAGGCTGCGGCCTCGAGCTCCAAGGCCAGCAAGTCGTCGTCGAAGGCGACGACCAAGAAGTCATGATCGGCAAGCTGGCGGCCGCCGGCGCAGGGGCGGGTGCCTCGGCGCTGGGTTACGGCCTGTGGGAGGCGAATCGGTTCGTGCTGCGTGAAGTCGAGGTGCCGGTGTTGTCGGCCGGGCAGAGCCCGATCCGGGTGTTGCACATCAGTGACATCCACCTGACGACGTACCAGAAGGCCAAGCTCGACTGGGTGCACAGCCTGCAGGAGCTGGAGCCCGATCTGGTCGTCAACACCGGTGACAACCTGAGCCAGGCCCAGGCCATGGAGCCCCTGCTGAACGCCTGGGGCACGCTGCTGGATCGTCCCGGAGTATTCGTCTTCGGCTCGAACGACTACACGGTGCCGCGCTTCCGCAACCCGCTCACCTACTTCGCGGGCCCGTCCAGCACCGACAAGCACGATGAGCTGGCACGGCTGCCCTTCGACGACCTGCGGGCCAAGCTGACCGGGCGTGGTTGGGCCGACCTCAACCATCAGCGGGCGACGCTCGAGGTGGCTGGCCGCCGCATCGCCTTCCGGGGTACCGATGACGCGCACCTCGCCAAGGACGACTACTCGTTGGTCGCGGGGCCGGCCGAGCAGGGCGTCGACCTGAACATCGCCGTGACGCACGCGCCCTACCTGCGGCTGCTGGACGCCATGACCGACGACGGCATGGACATGATCTTCGCCGGCCACACCCATGGCGGACAGGTCTGCCTGCCGGTCAAGGGCGCGATCGTGACGAACTGCGACCTGGACACCGGACGCGTGAAGGGCCTGTCCAGCCACAGCCATGGCGGGCACAGCAGCTGGCTGCACGTCTCGGCCGGGATCGGCTCATCGCCCTTTGCTCCCTATCGGGTCGCCTGTCGTCCCGAGGCGACGCTGCTCACGCTGGTTGCCGAGTAGGCATTTCATCCGAGGGTGGGATAGGCTGTTCCACGGCCCTCGGGCCATCGGGGTGTGGCGCAGCTTGGTAGCGCGCATCGTTCGGGACGATGAGGTCGCAGGTTCAAATCCTGTCACCCCGACGACGAGGATCGGCGTGGGCTTGCCCACGATCCAAACGGAAGTCCCGGGACATCTTCGGATCCCGGGACTTCTGCGTTGCTGGGCGCTTCCATCGCCGGTGCAAGCAGCAGGCCGTCGGTGGCCCGACCGCTGAGTATCGGCACCCAGAAGCGCCACGGTTGCCCACTCAGGGCACCTGATGCCCCAAGACCAGAACCCTTGGACTCATGGATTGACCTCGTTCAATCCCAGAAGTATTCTGGTGGGCCCCGGCGGACGTGACCCCCCGAGCACGTTCGTCGGCGCTCTTGAAGGATCGGCCCCCGTCCGTGTGGACGGGGGCCGATCCATTTCGCGGCACTCGGTCGGCTGTCTCAGAATGGGAGGCGACGGCGAATCGGGGCGGTCAGGTCGTCCACCTCCAAGATCCGCAGCAGCTTCGCCCCCGCCAGGAAGACCAAACCGAAGGCGATGCCCCCCAGCACGCAGATGAGTACCGACATCACCCAGCCGGGACGAAACATCGTCATCCCGTAGGACACCAGCCACGCTGTGCCGGCACCCGCGGCCGAGGCAATCAGCAGACGCGTCCACAGCCCCAGCACGCGTCCCACGCCCATGCCACCCAGCTGGCGGTTGGCGACGGCGATGAAGACGATCGAGACCATCCAGTTCGACACGGCCAGCCCGAGCGACACCGTGGCCAGGCCCCAACGCGGCGGGACGAGGAACCAGGCCGCCAGCGCGAAGCCCACCTGCACCACGCTCAACAAGACCTGGTAGGCGAGGTTCTGGCGGCCCTCCTCCCGCGCGAAGGAGTAGCGCTGCTGCAGGGTCGAAATGCCGAAGGCGAGCAGGCCGAGGCTCATCAGCTGCAGCGACCTGGCGACGCCGTCCACCTCGGAGGCGCGCAGCCCGGGGAAGATCGCCTGCACGATCGGGTGCGCCAGGGCGACGACCAATGCGGTCGCGGGGATGATCCCGACCGCCGGCACCGTGAGCCCCTGCACGACGAGCGCACGCAGGCCCTTGACGTCCCGGTCGTTCCAGACCCGCGTCATGCGCGGGAAGAGCGCCGTCAGGATGGACACGGTCAACAGCCCATGCGGCAGGAAGAAGATCATCAGCGCGTTGTTGTAGGCCGCGTAGCCCGGGCGCTCGACTCCCCCGCGGCCCGGCCCATTCAGACTGGTCAGGGCATTCGAGACCACGATGCCGCCCACCTGCGCGATCACCAGCGCCGTCAGGGTCCAGCCCAGCATCCGCGAGGCGGCACCCATCCCCTGCCCGCGCAGTCCCCACCGGGGGCGCCAGCGGAAACCACCCTTGACCAGCGGTGGGATCAACACGAAGGCCTGCGCGATGATGCCAAGCGTGGCGGTGCCGGCCAGCGTCCAGATCATCGGCATGGTCCAGCCGAGGGCGGAGTCGTGCTTGCCCCACTGCACCAGGAAGGCCGCCAGGCCGGTGATCTGGACGACATTGGCCAGTGCCGGCGCCCACATGAAGGCCGCAAACTGGTCGCGTGCATTGAGCACATTGCCCAGCACCGCGTAGACGCCGTAGAAGAAGATCTGCGGCAGGGTCAGGTAGCCGAACAACACGGCCAGGTGCAAAGGCGCCCCTTGCAGCGAGCTGGTGACGTCCACCACCCACGGTGTCGCCGCAATGGCCAGCACGGTCACCAGCGCGATCGCGGCGAAGGCGGCGGTCAACAGGCGGTCGACGAAGTCCTGGCCACCATCGGGCCGCTTCATGGCCTTGGTGATCTGTGGAATCAGGACGGCGTTCAGCACGCCGCCGTTGAGCAGGGTGAAGATGATGTTCGGCGCGGTGTTGGCGATGCCGAAGGCGTCCGCCGCAGCCACCACACCCAGCGCAGCGGCCAGCATCGAGGTGCGCACCATGCCCAGGATCTTGCTGGCCAGCGAGCCCATCGCCATGATCGCCGAGGCACGTCCGAGCGAGGTCGCGGGACGGGTGGCCGGCGCCGCCGACCCTGCCAGTGCCCCTTGGGGCCTGTCGCGGCGCGGCTCCCCACCCGCCCAGTCGGGCGAGGGGGAACCGTCAGCGGGTTGGGTCACCGACCGGTGCCAGCGTAGACGACTGCCTCGCCTTCGGAGTCCAGCCCGAAGGCGGTGTGGGCTGCGCGGACGGCCTCATCCACCTGCTCGACGTCGACGACGACCGAGATGCGGATCTCGGAGGTGGAGATCATGTCGATGTTGATGCCGGCCTCGGCGAGGGCCTTGAAGAACTTGGCGGTGACGCCCGGGTGCGAGCGCATGCCGACGCCGACGACCGAGACCTTGCCGATCTGGTCGTCGTAGAGCAGGTCTTCGAACTCGATCTGCTCACGGTCGGCCTGCAGCGCCTCGATCGCCTTGCGTCCGTCGCTCATCGGCAGCGTGAAGGAGATGTCGGTACGGCCGCTGACGACCTGGGAGACGTTCTGCACGATCATGTCGACGTTGATGTCGGCGTGGCCGATGGTTTCAAAGATGCGGGCCGCGTGGCCCGGCTGGTCGGGAACACCGACGACGGTGATCTTGGCCTCGGACCGGTCGTGCGCCACGCCGGAGATGATTGCGTCTTCCATCTTGCTTCCTTCGGACTTGTCCTTCACCCAGGTACCGGGCTTGTCTGAGAAGGACGAACGGACGTGGACCGGGACATTCTCGCGGCGCGCGTACTCGACGCAGCGCAGGTGCAGGATCTTGGCGCCGTTGGCTGCCATCTCCAGCATCTCCTCATACGAGATCTCGGGGATCTGCTTGGCGCCGGGGACGATGCGCGGGTCGGCGGTGAAGACGCCGTCGACGTCGGAGTAGATCTCGCAGTACTGGGCACCGAGCGAGGCGGCCAAGGCTACCGCGGTGGTGTCGGAGGCACCACGTCCGAGTGTGGTGATGTCCTTCGTCGTCTGCGAGACGCCTTGGAACCCGGCGACGATGACGATGTTGCCAGCATTGAGAGCCTGCTCGATGCGTCCGGGCGTGATGTCGATGATGCGCGCATTGCCGTGGGTGCCGGTGGTCAGTACACCGGCCTGCGAACCGGTGTAGCTCTGGGCCTCGGCTCCGAGGTCGCTGAGCGCCATCGCCAGCAGGGCGGCGCTCTGGCGCTCGCCGGTGGTCAGCAGCATGTCGAGCTCACGGGGCTTCGGCTGCGGGCTCACCTGCAGCGCGAGGTCCATCAACTCGTCGGTGGTGTCACCCATGGCGGAGATCACCACCACGACCTCGTTGCCGGCCAGCTTCGCGTTCAGGATCCGGCGCGCGACGCGCTTGATCGAGGCCGCATCCGCAACCGACGAGCCACCGAACTTCTGGACGATCCGTCCCATCACACCTCCTGCGTGGGCCCCGGGTCGCTCCGGTCTCGGGCGGGGGCGCTGGCAACTCTATTGGACGCCCTGCACGATTGGGCGGCATGCCGCGTGCTGGGCTGCCTGCGTCGTCGCCATGGCACCGCCTACGGCTAGGTGTTGGTGGCAGACAGGTTCATGACAGTCGGGTGATGGGAGCTTTCCCGCCGAGTGCTC
>NZ_BAAAKI010000003.1:275258-291810 GCF_039527675.1 Luteococcus sanguinis | reverse complement strand
TAGCGCACGCCAATTGAAAGTCACACCCACTGGGTGGACAGCCGCAAAGTGGAGCGACCGCCCCGAACCACCTGAACCGAGCCTCGGCCAAGGCCCGATCTGCAGTCAATGGAACTAGTAGCCGCTGGGCGCCATCACCAGTCCGCGGGGACTTCGGTGGGTGGGGTATCGGCGTGGAGCATCTGGTGAAGCGCGCCAGCTCGTCGTAGGGCCTTGTCGCGGTGGCGGGTGTTTGTGGAAGGCAGCACGACGTCGTCCCCATCGGCCGTGAGATGCAGCGCGGCACTGCCCCATTCTGTGAGCGGCCCCTGGAATTGCGGTGAGCCAGCCACGCCAATCCAGGTGATCGCTGCGTAGGGGCATCTCTTGGTCACGAGATAACCGCGTGACGTGAGAACCCGGTGCTGGGCATCCAGTCCAATACCCGCCACTCGGGTCCGCGACACGGCCATCACCAGGCAGACCAAGCCGATGACGGTGGTGGTCCAGAGTGATGCGCCCAGCCACGCGAGTAATGCTGCGGGGAACACCAGAGCGGCGGACCCGGTAGAGATTGCCATGTTGCGGCGCCATTCCCTGTCCGCCGGGATCCAGAGCGTGCCATCTTTTCGCGCCACGGCTTCCATGATGCAGGACGCTGACGGACGCGGGTCAGAGGCGCACTCAATTGGCACCCCGCTGTGTCAAGAGGCGTCATGAAGCAAGAGGCAGCCGGGTCCTAGGATCATCTTCAGCGGGTTCGGGAAGTAGTAGACGCGCCTGATTGTCCTCCCGAACCCGCCCCAGCTCGGGCGACGTAGTCGTTGAGCAAGTCCCGGTAGACGATGTACGACAACCGCCGTTTCAACGCCCTCATCGCCTCGTTCGGACTTTTCCCCTCGGCCCTCGTGCGGTCCGCAACCCGACCGAGGGCCGCGCCGCGCGGCTGCTGGTCGAGGTCGGTGACATCACCCGGTTCCCCAACAAGGGCCACTTCGCGTCCTGGACCGGGACCGCGCCGGACGACGTGTCCTCGGGTGACCATCCGCACCATCGACTGTCGCGGGGCGGGAACCGGTTGCCGGACGGCCGTCGCCGAGGCCTGAATGGTGTAGGCGGGCACATCACCGCGTCCCTCGACGGTGATCGTCACGCCTGGAGGGAGCTTCTGCGGCGGCATGGCCGGGGCCGGCCGCATCTCCTGTCGACGGATCTCCAGCTCGGCTCCTTCGACGTTGGTGACGGTCGAGTTCGTCCTGCTCAGCTTGAGATAGACGGGGATGAGCGCTTCTGGAACGGTGAGGTGCACGGTGCATCCTGCTTCACCGTCGATAGAAGCGCTTGTGGCGCTTGCGTTCGGCGTCCAAGCGTCTGGACTCCTCGCGGGCCAACTGCTCGCGCTGTCGCAGCTTCTCGTCCTCGAGTCGCGCCGCTTCGGCGATCTCCCAGTGGCCCGGCACCGTCATCACGTCCGAACGGCGCTTGAGCGGCAGGTCCACCTCGGAGTAGCGGCGTGGGATGGCCGGCTGGTAGCTCGTCGCGATCCACGCGGCACCGAACAGGATCAGCCGGGCGAACATGTTGAAGAAGATCATGATGATGACGATGTTGCCGAACACGATGGTCGCCAGCCCGCGGCTGAACCAGGACACCAGCATCGTGGTGGCGTTCAGCAACAGGGCCAGCGCCAGGCCGCTGGCGATCGAACCCTTGAGCAGGTCCCGGTGCGGGGCCTGGTACTGCGGCATCCGGCTGTAGAGGAACAGGAACAGCGCCGATCCGAGCGCCACCGTCAGCACGAAGGCGCCCAGCTGCAGCGCCTTGCGCACCCAGAATCCGTGGCCCAGGCCGAGCCAGCGGACGACGTCCTCGGCGAAGTTGCCGGCCAGAATCGTGACGGTGAAGAAGAAGGTCAGGGCCGCGATCAGGCACACGAAGTAGAACAGGTTCACCAACCACTCGATGGCCCAGTGGCGCCCTGGCGGCGACAGGTCGAACTCGGGGCGCCACTGCGCGCGGATGGCCCCGCGCAGGTTGCCCATCCAGCCAGAGCCGGAGTAGACGGCCGAGACCAGTGCGAACCACAGGACGCTCTGCCAGTCCCGCAGCGCCCGTTCCATCAGCGAGATGGCCTGCTTTCCACCGGCCACCGTGCCGATCTCCTGCAATGCCGCGTCCTTGATGGTCACCAGCCATTCGTGCCGATACACGGTGAGTACGAAGCCGAGCCCGGAGAAACCGAAGGCGAGCACCGGGATCATCGTCAGCACGGAGAAGTAGGTGATCCCACCCGCCAGCTGGGAACCCATCCGGGCGTTGAAGCGGTCGGTGGCCCGGATGATGTGGGCGGTCCACGGGGTGCGCTTCATCCAGCGCCATGCCTCCATGAACACCACGGTGCGGGCTCCCCTTCCTCAGCGGCTCTGGAACAGGGTAGCGAGCGAGCCCGCCCGAAGGGGGTGGGCTCGCGGGGCCAGCAGCGGACGGATCGTGCGCCTCAGTTGGCGTAGGCCTCCGGCGGCGGGCAGCTGCAGACCAGGTTTCGGTCGCCGTGCGCACCATCGATGCGCGCCACCGCCGGCCAGTACTTGTCCTGCCCGGAGCCGGCGATGGGCCCCACCTTGCGTCCGGCCGGGAAGCCGGCCTCGGTGCGCGAGTAGGGATGGTTCCACTCGTCCGCGGTCACCCGGGCCAGCGTGTGGGGCGCGTTGTGCAGCGGGTTGTCGTCCGCGGGCCACTCCCCCGCCGCGACCCGATCGATCTCGGCCTTGATGGCGATCATCGCGTCACAGAAGCGGTCGAGCTCGTAGCGGCTCTCCGACTCGGTGGGCTCCACCATCAGCGTCCCGGCGACCGGGAAGCTCATGGTGGGCGCGTGGAAGCCGTAGTCGACCAGGCGCTTGGCGACGTCGTCCACGCTGATGCCCGTCTCCCGGGTGATCCCGCGCAGGTCGAGGATGCACTCGTGGGCGACCCGGCCGCCGCGTCCGGTGTAGAGCACCGGGTAGTGGTCAGCGAGCCGGTGGGCGATGTAGTTCGCGCCGAGGACGGCGTTCAGGGTGGCGCGGCGCAGTCCGTCGGCTCCCATCATCGCGATGTAGGCATACGAGATGGGCAGCACGCCTGCGGATCCGAAGGGCGCGCCAGCGACCGGACCGTAGGAGGTGGAAGGCCCCGCCTGTTCCGAGAGCGGGTGGCTGGGCAGCCACGGGGCCAGGTGCTCCCGGACCCCGACCGGGCCGACGCCCGGGCCGCCGCCGCCGTGCGGGATGGCGAAGGTCTTGTGCAGGTTCAGGTGGCTGACGTCGGCACCGAACGTGCCCGGACGGGCCAGACCGGCCAGGGCGTTGAGGTTGGCCCCGTCGACGTAGACCTGGCCACCGGCGGTGTGGACGAGCGCGCACAGCTCGGTGATCGTGTCCTCATAGACGCCGTGGGTCGAGGGATAGGTGACCATGATCGCGGCCAGGGTGTCCCCCACCTTCTGGATCTGGGCGCGCAGGTCGTCCATGTCGATCGAACCGTCGCCCAGGGCCTTCACGACGACGACCTGCATCCCGGCCATCGCGGCCGAAGCGGCATTCGTCCCGTGCGCTGAGGACGGGATCAGGCAGACGGTGCGCTGCTCGTCGCCGCGGCTGAGGTGGTAGCTCCGGATCGCCATCAGGCCGGCGAACTCGCCGTTGGAACCGGCATTGGGCTGCAGGGACACCCGGTCGTAGCCGGTGATCTCCTCCAACCAACGGCAGAGCCGGTCGATCAGCACCGCATAGCCGGTGGCGTCCTCGGCTGGGGCGAAGGGGTGCAGGTTGGCGAAGCCAGGCAGGCTGATCGGCTCCATCTCCGCAGTGGCATTCAACTTCATCGTGCACGAGCCGAGCGGGATCATGCCCTTGTCCAGCGCGAAGTCCCGGTCAGACAGGGCACGCAGGTAGCGCAGCATCATCGTCTCGGAGTGGTAGGCGTTGAACACCGGATGGGTGAGGTAGTCGCTCGTCCGCTCGTGGCCGGCCAGGCCGCCGACGCCCTCGGCGGGCAACTGGTCGTCCACGCCCAGCGCCCGGGCCACGGCAGACAGGTCGGCCTCGGAGGCGTCCTCGCCGACCGAGATGCCGACCGAGTCCTCACCGACCAACCGAAGGTGGACACCCTCGGCGCGGGCGGCGGCCACGACCGCGGCGCCGCGCCCGGGAACCTTGACGGTGAGGGTGTCGAAGAAGGTCTCGCTGGCCAGTTCCAGATCGCCCGCGATGGCGGCTGCTGCCAGGCGTCGAGTCTTGTCGTGCACCTCGTCCGCGATCGCAGCCAGTCCCTCGGGGCCGTGGTAGACGGCGTACATGGACGCGGTGACAGCCAACAGCACCTGCGCGGTGCAGATGTTGGAGGTGGCCTTCTCGCGACGGATGTGCTGCTCACGGGTCTGCAGCGCGAGCCGGTAGGCGGGCGTCCCGTCGGCGTCGACCGAGACTCCGACCAGACGGCCGGGCAAGGAGCGCTCCAGACCCTTGCGGACGGCGATGTAGCCGGCGTGCGGGCCGCCGCCGAACAGGGGGACGCCAAAGCGCTGCGACGAACCAACCGCGATGTCGGCGCCCCAGGCGGCGGGCTCGACGATACGGGTCAGCGCCAGCAGGTCGGCGGCAGCGACGACCGTGGCGCCGTTCTCGTGGGCCTTGTCGGCGATCGCCCGCAGTTCTCCCTCGCTGCGCAGATGGCCCGATGCTCCCGGCACCTGGACGACGACGACGAAGGCCTCGTGCTGCTGCAGGGCGAGCACGAGGTCGTCGGCCTCAGCGACCTCAATGCCGAGGGCGACCATCCTGGTGCGGACGACGGCCTTGCTCTGCGGCAACAGGTCGGCATCGAGCAGCGCGACGGCGCCCTTGCGCGAGTTGCGGCGGGCCAGGGCGACGGCCTCGGCAACCGCGGTGGCCTCGTCCAACAGCGAGGAACCCGCGGTGTCGAGACCCGTCAGGTCGCTGATCACCGTCTGGAAGTTGAGCAACGCCTCGAGCCGGCCCTGGCTGATCTCGGGCTGGTAGGGCGTGTAGGCCGTGTACCAGGTCGGGTCCTCGAGAACATTGCGGCGGATGACCGGCGGGGTGATGGTTCCGTGGTAGCCGAGGCCGATCATGGCCCGCAGCGGGTTGTTCTGGGCGGCCAGCCCCATCAGTTCGTCCAGCACTTCTTGTTCGGTGCGGGCGGGCGGCAGGTCGAGTGGCTGCTCGAGCCGGATGTCGGCGGGCAGCGCCTCGACGAGGTCATCGAGGCTGGCTGCGCCGATCGCGGCGAGCATCTCCTGCTGGTCGGCCTCGGACGGGCCGATGTGACGTGCGCTGAAGTCATGCGGGTTGGCCATGCGGCCGACCCTATCGCCTCTGCTGGGGGCGGTTGCCGCAGGGACGCGCTCAGATTGCCCGGCGCACGCGACGGCGGCGCGACAATTCGTCGTCCCCGGCGTGCTGAGCGCCACTTTCTTCCGCTTCCGGCTGGTGCGCACGCTCAGTGGGCAGCTGGCTGAGGGTTCCCTCGATATCGCGCCACACGCCACCCAGAGCAATGGCGAACATGCCCTGGCCGCCGCGCAGCAGGTCGACGACCTCGTTGTCGCTGGTGCACTCGTACACCGAGACACCGTCGGACATCAGGGTGACCTGGGTGAGGTCCTGGACGCCGCGCTCACGCAGGTGGTCGACGGCGACGCGGATCTGCTGCAGGGAGATGCCGGCATCGATCAGGCGCTTGATCACCTTGAGCATCAGGATGTCGCGGAAGGAGTAGAGACGCTGGGTGCCAGAACCCTCCGCGCCTCGAATCCCGGGGGCGACCAAGCCAGTGCGGGCCCAGTAGTCGAGCTGGCGGTAGGTGATCCCGGCAGCACCGCAGGCGATCGGACCGCGGAAGCCCAGGTCTTCCGGCAGCGGCGAGAAGTCACCGTCGAACAGGGTCTCCTGGACGTTGAACAGCGCCTCGGCGGCCTCACGGGCTTCGTCGTTCACCAGTTCCTTCTTTCAGCGCTGTAGTCACACCTTCGTAGTTAGACGCTAATCGCTGGCGCCAGAACCACGCAACGAACACGCCGCGCGCCCGGCCATGAATCCATCACGCCTGAGGCAGTGCGCTGACTAGGCATTTCACCGAGGCTCGGACCTCCACCGCGGGTTGAGGTGTTTTGGTGACAGGCCGGCCCGAGTTGGTCAGGACTCGTCGAAGTCGTCGGCCGAGATGTTGTCCAGGAACTCCCGGAAGCGCTCCACCTCGTCGTCGGCGGGCTGGTCCAGCACGATGCCCACCTGGTCCAGCAGTTCCTCGGGACAGGTCAGCACGATCCCGGCGCGCAGGGCCAGCGCCACCAGGTCGGAGGGACGGCAGCTGATGACGTGTCCGTCGACGACCAGCTCCGCGGTGAAGACGCCCTCGGACATGTCGGTGATCCGTCCCTCGAGCTGGGTGTGGCCGAGCTCCGAGAGCACCTCGGCCAGCAGGTCGTGGGTCAGCGGACGCGGCGGCACGAGCCCCTCCAGGGCGTTCGCGATCGCCGAGGCCTCCGCCGCACCGATCCAGATCGGCAGCACGCGCTGGCCGTCGGATTCCTTGAGCAACAGCATCGGGACATTCGAGGGCATCTCGACCCGGACGCCGAGCACATCGAGTTCGCGCATGGTGCCCAGACTAGTCACCATCGAAAGGGTGAGCCGTTCGGTGCGAGGCGGGGTGAGTTCAGCGCTCGATGAGCGAGTGCATCATCGCGGCGTGCGCATGGATGACCAACTGGGTCACCTCGGCGGCCGCCTCCGATGCCTGGGAGTTGTTGCGACGCAGGAAGGGCTGGATCGCCTGCTCGACCAAGCCGGCCTCACGCTCGGCGGACTGCTTGATAGCGCGCAGGTGCCGCACGTCCATGCCGTAGAGCTGCAGTCGACGCGCCACCACGCAGACGGTCAGCGCATCACGTCCATAGAAGTTGGATGCGCGGCGCGGGCTCACCAAGCGCTGCCGTTCGAGTTCCAGCAGCACGGCTTCGCTGATCCCCGATGCTGCGAGCAGCTCACGACGAGAGAGCCTGATCGCCTTGCGCGGCTGGCCCTGCTGCCGGGACCGCGGCTCGGCCACCGGTTCCACCTCGACGGCGGCCGGGGTCGGCGGCGGTGCCTCCATCGAGGGCGGTTCGTCACCCCGGTCCATCATCTCCAGGTGTTCGCGGATGACCTTCAACGGCAGGTAGTGGTCCCGCTGCACGCGCAGGATGTAGCGCAGGCGATCAACGTCATGCTGGGCATAGCGGCGGTAGCCGGACGGCGCCCGTTCAGGCGAGATCAGGCCCTCGCTCTCGAGGAAGCGGATCTTCGAGATGGAGACGTCAGGGAACTCGACCTTGAGAATCGCGAGCACCTGACCGATGCTGCGCAGCGGTGGGGCCATCAGTTCAGACCGTCGCCGCTCGCGAAGAAGACCATCCGGAACTTGCCGATCTGCACCTCGTCCCCCTGCCGCAGCGGCGCCTCGCCGTCGACGAGCGTGCGGTTGACGTAGGTTCCATTCAGCGAGTTCTGGTCGGCGACCTGCCAGCCCTCGGCGGTGCGGTTGAACTTCACGTGGTGGCGCGACACCGTGATGTCGTCCAGGAAGATGTCCGAGTCAGGGTGTCTGCCGACGGTGATGACGTCCTGGTCGAGCAGGTAGCGGGCGCCAGCGTCCGGCCCCCGCTCGACGACCAGCAGAGCGTGGTCCACGGGCAGGCTGCTGACGGCGGCATGTACCTCGGGGGAGAACTCGTCCAGTTCACCGCCATCGTCCGTGACGGCTGGGATGATGCTGGTGGCGTCACCGGTGAGGGTGACGTCGGCCACCAGTCGCTCGCCACAGTGCGAGCAGAAGTTGCTCCCCGCGGCGTTCACGCGACCACACCTGGTGCACTCCATGGCCCATCTCCCTTCTCAGGACGGACGCACACGCGCCCAACACGTCAATTCAACCAGCTTGCCGCAGTCGTGGCTCGAACCACGCGCCGGTGTCCTCAGTCGCCGACCTGAGCCTGGTAGGCGTCGGCATCCAGCAGGTCATCGGTGTCGGCATCCTCGGCGAGCTCGATCTCGAAGATCCACCCGTCACCGTAGGCATCGGAGTTGATGGTCTCCGGCGCATCGCTCAGGGTCTCGTTGACTGCGGTCACCACGCCGGCCACCGGGGTGAACAGGTCCGAGACCGACTTCGTCGACTCGAGCTCACCGCACGCGTCGCCGGCGGCGATCTCCTCACCGACCGTGGGCAGGGAGACGTAGACGATGTCACCGAGCTGCTCCGCCGCGTAGTCGGTGATCCCGACCCGGACGATGCGTCCGTTCCCGGCGCGCACCCACTCGTGGTCGGCGCTGTACTTCAGGTCCTCGGGAAAACGTGACATCGGCTGACTCGCTCTCTGCTGTGGTGGGAATGGTTGCCCTCGTTGTGCTCCGGCAGGCGCCGGTGATGCCGTCAGCCTAGCGGGGACGACCCCGCCGGGCACAGGGCCCCATCCGGTGGGCTGTGCGCTCAGGCCGGTGGGCCGTGCGCTCAGGCAGGACGCGCCCACTGTGGGGTCGTCGGGTCATGCAGAGCGGAGATGACAAGGCTGTTCACCTCGGTGATGGTGACGGTGCCGCCCACCTGCTCCGACTGCACCTGGGAGACCAGTCCGCCGCGGAAGCGAGCCGCCTCGTCGAGCGCGTGCGAGTCGCCGATCACGTCCAGGACGAGGGGGAAGACCAACTGTTTGCCGTCGACCACGAGCCCGTCCGCCTTCTTCGCGAAGAACGTGCTGGCGACCACGCGCACGGTGCCGTTGATCGCCATCGTCTCGGCGCCGGCGTCGCGCATCTCCTCCACGGCGTTGAGCAGTACCTCGGGGCCGAGCTGGCCGGCGGGGTCGTCGATGACGATCCTGATGCCGGGCCCGGTGGCCGGGACGGTGCCAGCCAGTATCCGCAGCGCGTCCAGCCGCTTGCGGTTCTCCTGGGCCGCGACCTCGCGGGCGCCGACACCGGAGGCCAGTTGCTCCTTGGTGCGGGTCAGCTCGTCCGCCTCGGCGCGCAGGCGGGCGGACTCGGCATTCAACTGCTCGACCATGGTCACCAGGTCGGCGCGACGCAGCGACGAATACGTCTGGTCCCCTCCCCTGGTCTGCACCTGGGTGACCATCGAGAAACCCACCAGCCCCAGCACCAGCGCAACCACCAGCTGCGAGCGTCCCGGACGCAACAGGGTCTGGGACAGGTTGGGTCGCGCGGCCTGGGCCAGGGCTGGTTGCGTAGCGTGGCGGGGCGGGCGGGCAGCCTCGACCTCAGGCATGGATCAGCGCCCGACGGATCGCGGCCGCATTGGTGAAGATGCGGATGCCCAGGACGACGACGACCGCGGTGGACAACTGCGAGCCAACGCCGATCAGGTCGCCCACCCACACGATGAGCGCCGCAATGCAGACATTCGAGACGAACGAGACCACGAAGACCTTGTCGGTGAACATCCCCTCCAGCCACGCCCTGCAGGCCCTGAACAGCGCATCAAGCGCCGCCACGATGGCGATGGGCAGGTAGGGCTGCAGTCCGACGGGGATGTTGGGCTGCAGCCACAGGCCCAGCCCGATCCCGACCAACATTCCCAGGATCGCGATCATCGCGCCTCCCCCTCCCTCGTCCGGTCCTCGTGCATCGTCTCGTCCCTGCTCACGAGCCCACCTTCGCCTTCGTCACGCCGAGGCCCGGGTCGGCTGGCAACGACAATTGCTCGGACGACGAGATCGTGTAGCCGATCTGGAAGTTCGCCCTCAGGTACTCACACCACGCACCACCGGTGGTGGCTGCAAAGGCGGCCGGGAGATTGCGTGGGTCGCCGATCGCCTCCACCCGGTACGGGCTGTGCAGGGAGCGGTAGTCCACGGTGATCGCGCCGCCCGCCATCCGGATCGCCGTCCGCGTCGTCAGCCGACGTCCGTTGACCGACACGGCCTCCGCGCCGGCCTGCCACAGTCCATTGACCAACTGTCGGAGGTCCTCGTCAGTCACCTCGCCGTCCGTGCCGTCCGCCCGGGCAGCCTCCGCGGAGTCGGAGATGACGACGACGACGCCGGGGCCGGTGGCGGCGCGGGTGCCGGCCAGCACCCCGAGTCGCTCGTCCTCGGCACCGGGGGTCGTCTGGCCACCGTGCGCAATCTGCAGGCCCCGGACCTCGGCGTCCAGTGCGGAGAGCTGCTCACGGAGTTCGTCCTGGCTCTGCTCGGCGCGTTGCACCTCGGCAACCAGCCGGGAACGTTCCGCCTCGTCGTCCGGACGGGCACTGGTGGCCTGAACGGCTGCCACCGACAGCAGGGCAGCGGCCAGCCCCAGCCCGACCGCCAGCCCCGGCCCACGCCGGGGGCCACGCCCAGCAGCGCTCACCGCCCGGTACTCGGGTTCGAGGGCGTCGCGGGTCAGCTGGTGCAGGAGGTCCATCGACGCATCCGGACGAGGGCTCATGCGCCGCCTTCCGGGCCTCGAGCCGTCCGCGCTGCGGGCGGTGTCTGCATCAGGTGCCAGGTCTGGCGGACGTAGAGCAGACCAGCCCACCAGTACAGCCCGGTCCCCCAGATCGAGAAGGCCCAGCCCAGTACCTTTGCCACCAGTGAGGCGGTGCCGTCGCCGTCGCCGAGCAGCACCAGGGGGAAGGCATAGAGCAGGAAGAAGGTGGCGGTCTTGCCGATGTAGTGCACCGGGAGGCTCGTGTAGCCGCGGGTGCGCAGGAAGGGAACCAGCGAGACCAGCACCAGTTCGCGGGCGAACAACAGGCCGACCAGCCACCACGGGATCAGCTCGCGGATGGCGAGGCTGACGATGGTCGAACCGATGTAGAGCCGGTCGGCGACAGGGTCGAGCATCTGCCCGACACGCGAGATCTGGTGCCAGCGGCGGGCCAGGTGGCCGTCCAGCCAGTCGGAGAATCCGGCGGCCATCAACAACAGCACCGCCAGACCGTCGCGGTGCTCGGCCAGCACCAGCCAGACGAAGACGGGGACGCCGAGCAGCCGGGCCAGGCTCAACAGGTTGGGGATGGTGAGCACCCGGTCGGTGTCATAGCTGCCCGTGTCATGGCTGCCGGTGTCATGGCTGCCGGTGTCATCGCTGGGCGAATCTACCTCGCTCGTCACCCGTGGATCGCTCACGAACGCCACCCTAGGCGATCAACCGACCCGGGCTGCCGAGGGCGCAGCGGCTGCGGCACCAATGCCCGTCCCGCCATGGCCTGTCGATACTCGTCCAGCACCTTGGGCCCGATGGCCGACCAGTCGAATCGTTCCGCCTGGGCACGGCCGCGGGCCAGGTTCAGGTCGCGCGGCTGCGCGAGGCTCTCCAGCACCGCGCGGTTGAGTTCGTGTTCGTCACCGGGACGGAAGAGCTGGGCCACCGGACCCCGGTCATCGGTGACGACCTCCCGGAAGGCAGGCAGGTCGCTGGCCACCACGGGGGCCCCGGACGCCAGTGCCTCCAGCAGGACGATGCCGAAGCTCTCCCGGCCGGTCTGTGGCGCGAGGTAGACGTCACTGGTGGCCAACACCTGGTTGCGGGCCTGGTCGTCCAGCGAGCCGAGGAAGGTGATCCGGTCGTCGTTGACCGGCAGCCCATGACCGACCACCTGCACGCGCAGCTCGGGGTGGGCGGCCAAGAGGGTGGGCAATGCCCCGCGCAGCACGTCGAAACCCTTGCGTGGCTCGGAATAGCGTCCGACGAAGGTGAGCACGGGACGCTCCCCCCCGCGCCACGCGCCCGTCGCGGGCGCCAGGGAGTGGTCGGACACGCGGATGCCGTTGCCGATGACGGTGGCGGGGCGGTGCGCAACCTGCCGGGCAACCGAACTGACCGCGATCGCGCGGACGATGCGCCGGTTGACATGCGGAACGAGGCGCTGCGCGACGGCCATCGCGGGGAGTCCGTCGTTGGCGGTGTGGAAGGTGGCCACCACCGGCGCCGTGGCGAACGCAGCCGAGAAGAACGACACCGAGGGCGTCATCGGCTCGTGCACGTGCACCACCTCGAGCCTCCGGGTGTTCAGCCAGGCCGCCACCCGCCAGGCGACGATCCCGCCGAAGTTGATCCGGGCGATGGACCCGTTGAAGGGGACGGGCATCCCTGGTCCCGCCGAGGTGAACTGGACGGGGGCCAGGCCATAGTCGGCGAGCATCCCCTCCGGCGGGGTTCCAGGTGCAAGCAGGTGCACCTCGTGCCCCTCGCCCACCAGCCATCGCGCCAGACCCAGGACGTGGTTCTGCACTCCCCCAGGCCTGGTCATGGAGTACGGGCAGACGAGACCGATCCTCACGCCGTGGCCTCCTCGCCCCGCGCCTCGTGTACCAGGTCGAAGAATCGCTGCAGCATGTGCCAGTCGGTGACCTCGCTCTGGACCTGCGCGGAGAACCAGTTCGCGAGCTGCTGGTTCGCGGCCACGATGCCGTCCTCCCCCGGCCCGACCTCGATCTCGCCCCCGATCACGAGGTGGATCCCGTCAGGGGTGAAGGTCGAGGTGGCCGGCACCAGTGGGACCCCGGCGCGCTGGGCGATGAGCGCCGAGCCGACCGGGATGCGGACCTTCTCAGGACCATTCGGAGTCGGCCAGTCGACGACCGTCCCGTGCCGCGCGATGGCCCGATCGGTGACCAGACAGACTGCCGTGTGCTGCTGGGCAGCCTGCTCCAGCTTCTGGACGGCGCGCCGGTCGTCGTGGGCGTACAGCGTCATGCCGACGGCTGCCCGTTCGGCGCAGAAGACCTCGTAGTCGGCGGGGCTCAGGCGTTCTGCGACGGTGTGGACGGGCATGCCATAGGCGCAGGCCCACGCTCCGGAGAGGTCCCATGATCCTTGGTGTGGCAGGGCAACGACCGCACCACGGGCCTGCACCTGTGCCCGGAGCCATTCGGCCCGTTCGCGGTCGACACGGACCCGCTCCAGGGCCTCTTCGGGGGTCACGTCGTGCAGCTGGATCGACTCCATCAGGTTGCGCGCCCAGGAGGCGATGGCCGCGCGGGTCTGCGCGGGTGTGGGTTCGACCCCGGTCGCCCGGGCTGCGTTCCGCTGCCAGCGGCGGATGCCCTTGGGCGGACGCGCAGCGAAAACCCAGGAGATGGGCACCAGCGCGCGCGTCCACAGCCGACGAGGCACCCGCCGGGCAAGGGGCAGCAGATCCACGCCGGTGCTCAGTTCTGGTGCTCGGCGGCGACGACGGCCTGCGGGTCGATGATCTGGACACCGGCGGCTGCCGCCTCCTGGGCCTGCTTCTTCACCTGGCCCATTCGCTGCAGGACGGTGAAGGCGCTGGCCAGACACAGGTAGACGAGCGCGATCGGCAGTGCCCAGTGGACGCCGAGACCGGCCAGGAACATGCCCACCAGCAGCACCAGCAGGCGGTCCCCGCGGGCTGCCAGACCGCCCCAGACCTTGAAGCCGAGCGCCAGTCCGCGTGCCTTCGCATAGGAGGTGACCTGACCCAGCACGAGCGCACCGATGGCAAGGCCGGCCCACCACATGGAGTCGCCCTGGCCGGCGTACCACAGCGCCACCGCGCCGAAGATCGCCCCGTCGGCGACGCGATCCAGCGTCGAGTCAAGGAAGGCGCCGTAGCTTGAACCCTTGTCGGACAGCCGCGCCATCACCCCGTCCACACCGTCGGTGAGCACACACACGGTGATCACCAGTGCCGACTGCCACAGGTGCCCAGCCGGCACGAGCCACAGTGCCAGCACGCAGGTGAGCACCGTGCCGGCCCAGGTGATCATGTCCGGCGTCATTCTCATCGCGAGGAAGAGTTTCGCGGCGGGGGTCAACGCGGCGGAGTAACCGCGTCGCAGGTACTCGACCATCAGGCCTGTCCCTCCTGTGGTTCGGTCAGCCGGTGGGGTTCGGTCGGCCAGTGGGGTTCGCTCAGCCAGCCCTCGGCGAGCCGCTGGCGGGCGTCGGACAGCAACTGGGGGACGGCCTTTGTCTGGGCGATGATCGGCAGGAAGTTCGAGTCGCCCTGCCAGCGCGGGACGACGTGCTGGTGCAGGTGCGCGGCAATGCCGGCCCCGGCGATCGGCCCCTGGTTCATGCCGATGTTGAACCCGGCTGGCCCGGAGACGGTCTCGAGCGTCCACATGGCCTGGCGGGTCAGCTCGGCGATCTCTGCCACCTCGTCCGCATTCGCCTCGGTGTAGAGGCTGACGTGGCGGTAGGGGCAGACCAGCAGGTGTCCCGGGTTGTAGGGGAACAGGTTCATCACGACGAAGGCGTGCTGGCCGCGACACACCACCAGCCCGTCGACATCGCTCCTGCCGGGCGCCGTGCAGAAGGGGCACTCGGCCTCGGAGGAGTCGGCGGGCTTGTGGGCGCCGTCGATGTAGACCATCCGGTGCGGGGTCCACAGGCGCTGGAAGGCGTCCGGGACGCCCGCCAGCTCACCCAGGTGGTCGACGTGGACCTCGTCGGTCATGTCAGGCCCCGAAGTTCTCGGCGGTCGGGTTGTCATTCGTCCGCTGCGCCACCCAGTCCTGCACCATCGCGACGGCCTCGGTGACTGGCACGCCATTCTTCTGCGTCCCGTCGCGGAAACGGAAGCTGATCGCGCCGTTGTCGCGGTCCTCGCCGCCGGCGATCATGATGAACGGCACCTTCAGCTTGGAGGCATTGCGGATCTTCTTGCCGAAACGGTCGTCGGAGAAGTCGGCCTCCACGCGGACGCCGACCCGCTCGAGCTGGTCCAGCACCTCTGTGAGGTGGCCCTCGAAGTCGGCCGCGACGGGGACCCCGAGCACCTGCACCGGCGCGAGCCAGGCCGGGAAGGCGCCCGCGTAGTGCTCGACCAGCACCCCAAGGAAGCGTTCGATGGATCCGAACTTGGCCGAGTGGATCATCACCGGCTCCTGGTGGGAGCCGTCGGACGCGGTGTACTGGAGCCCGAAGCGGGCCGGCTGGTTGAAGTCGTACTGGATCGTCGACATCTGCCAGGTTCGGCCGATCGCGTCCTTTGCCTGGATCGAGATCTTCGGGCCATAGAAGGCGGCGCCACCCGGATCGGGGACGACCTCGAGGCCCGAGTCGGCGGCGCACTGCTCGAGGATCGCGGTGGCGGCGGCCCACTGGTCGTCCGAGCCGATGAACTTGTCCTTCTTCTTGCCGTCCTCGTCGCGGGTCGACAGCTCGAGGTAGAAGTCGTCCAGGCCGAAGTCACGCAGCAGCTTGAGCACGAACCGCAGCAGGTGGTTGATCTCCTCGGGCGCCTGCTCCTGGGTGACATAGGAGTGCGAGTCGTCCTGGGTGATCGAACGGACGCGGGTCAGCCCCTGCAGCACGCCGGACTTCTCGTTCCGGTAGACCGTGCCGAACTCGAACAGGCGCAGCGGGAGCTCACGGTAGGAGCGCCCGCGGCTGCGGAAGATCTCGTTGTGCATCGGGCAGTTCATCGCCTTGAGGCGGTACAGCGCACCGTCGTCGTCGATGGCGGGGAACATGCCGTCGGCGTAGTAGGGCAGATGGCCCGAGGTGTAGAAGAGGTCTTCCTTGGAGATGTGCGGGGTCTTCACATAGAGGAAGCCGTTGTCTATGTGTGCCTGGCGGACGTAGTCCTCCATCTCGCGGACGATCACGCCGCCCTTGGGGTGGAAGACGGGCAGGCCGGCACCCAGGGTCTCCGGGAAGGAGTAGAGGTCGAGCTCAGCGCCCAGCTTGCGGTGGTCGCGCTTGGCGGCCTCCTCCATCCGGTGCTGGTAGGCGACGAGGTCTTCCTTGGTGGCCCAGGCGGTGCCGTAGACGCGCTGCAGGTGCGCCTTGGACTGGTCACCACGCCAGTAGGCGGCGGAGCTCTTGGTGAGGGCGACCGCGTTGAGGTAGCCGGTGTGCGGCACGTGCGGCCCGCGGCACAGGTCGGTCCAGGCGACGGAACCGTCGCGACGGACGTTGTCGTACATCGTCAGCTCCGCGCCGCCGACCTCGACGGACGATCCGTCGTCCGCGTTGGCGCCGCCCTTGTCGCTGATGAGTTCCAGCTTGAAGGGCTCGTTGGCCTCCTCGGCCAGCGCCTCCTCCTCGGAGACGACACGTCGGACGAAGCGCTGGCGCTCCTTGATGACGCGTCCCATCTGCTTCTCGATGGACTTGAGGTCCTCCGGGGTGAGCGGGTCGACCTGGAAGTCGTAGTAGAAACCGTCGGTGATGGGCGGACCGATGCCGAGCTTCGCGTCCACGAAGAGGTTCTGCAGCGCCTGCGCGGTGACGTGACCGGCGGAGTGACGGATGATCGAGAGCCCCTCGTCGCTGGTGGCGAGCACCGGTTCGACCTCGTCGCCGTCAAAGAGCTCGCGCTGCAGGTCGAGGGTGGTGCCGTTGACCCTCATGGCGACGACAGAGCGGTCGTCGGAGAAGAGGTCCAGGCCCGTCGTCGTGGTCTTGATCTCCTGCTCGCTCGGTACGGAGTCGCGAACGATGGTGATCCTGGGTGACACGGTGGACGGTCCTTTCGGCGGTGGACGGCCGGATGCCGTCACTTGGTCATTCTGCCGCATCTCGCCCCAGCGACGGCGTTGGCCATGCGGTGCGCA
>NZ_BAAAKI010000003.1:148927-275220 GCF_039527675.1 Luteococcus sanguinis | reverse complement strand
TCAATGAACCGGGGCCCTTTCGATGGTGGGCGACACTGGGTTTGAACCAGTGACCTCTTCCGTGTCAGGGAAGCGCGCTACCACTGCGCCAGCCGCCCGAGGTGGAGACGGGATTTGAACCCGTGTACACGGATTTGCAGTCCGTTGCCTCGCCTCTCGGCCACTCCACCAGGTGAAGATGGAATCTCACCATACTGGATGGGGCGAGAAGCCTCTCCGAGCGGACGACGGGATTCGAACCCGCGACCCTCACCTTGGCAAGGTGATGCTCTACCAACTGAGCCACGTCCGCATTGCTTTCCGACTGCGGTGACCCGCGTTCGGTGCGTTGAGAACACTAGCCCACGGTTGACGGCCCGTGCAAATCGTGAGTGACAACCGCGTGATTCCCCCGTGAACAGCCCTGGCCCGAGCCGCATCAAGCGCCCTCCGTGAGGGTCCAAGAGTCAGCGCTCCCCCGGTACCCAGACCCCTTCCGAGAGTCCTGGGCCTCTTGGATTTGTGGGGCGAGCGGGATGTGGGTAGTGTTCTCCAAGCAACGCGGGCGATTGGCGCAGTGGTAGCGCGCTTCGTTCACACCGAAGAGGTCACTGGTTCGAACCCAGTATCGCCCACCGCGTCAGGGCCGTTTCCACCAGGGAACGGCCCTTTTCGTCGTCCGGTTCCCGCCCTGGGTGGAGGATGCCCAGCCACGTCAGTAGGGCCACATTTGAGCCCTGCTTGACCGCTCCCAAGCCCAGAACGTGCGGTGCGACACCGTGTTTGACACCGTCCGACGAGACATTTCGTCGCCAATCCCATAAGCTGAGACTCGATCTCACACAGTGAGAGCCGGTTTGCGGATGTCCAGACCTGTGTTCAACGCTTGGCACACGGCACCGCTGCCGCCTTCCACACCACGCAAGGGAAAGGCAACGCGCATGACTGCTCCCGCACTGGTCCTGCTGTCGCAGGGATCATCGGACCCGCAGGTCGCTCACATCCTCCATGGGGTGCGCAAGCAGCTGCAGATGGCCCGGCCGGAGCTCAGCGTCCACATTGCCTTCCTCGACCATTGCCCGCCCACCGGTTCGACGGTCGTCTCGACGCTGGTCCAGCGTGGGGTGCGCGAGATGGTCTTCATCCCGCTCGACATGACGCGCGCTGTCGACCCGGAGCCCGCTGCAGTGGCCATGCTCTCCCGCGTGCGCGCCTCCTTCCCCGACGTCGCGGTCACGCTGGCCCGTCCGATCGGGCCGGCCACCGAGCTGCTGAACGTCCTGGACACCATGGTCCGCGAGGGCCTGCGCAGCGCCCACGCCGTCGAGCTGGACGGCCTCGTGCTGTCCACCCCCGGCACCGGTGACGTCCGCGGCAATGCCCTGATCGCCCGCCGTGCCCGCCAGTGGTCGACGCATCACCGCCTGCCGGTGGTCGTCTCCGTCGGTGACGGCTCCGGCCCCAACTCTGCCCAGGCCATCGCTGCGCTCCGCTCGCAGGGACGTCGTCACATCGGCGTCGGGAGCTTCTTCGTGGCCGGGGACGAGAACTTCCATGCCCAGGCTGAGCTGGCCCGCCAGGCCGGCGCGATCGCCGTCTCCGCACCGATGGGAGCGCACCCGCTGGTGCTCGACCTGGTGCTCGCCCGTTATGCCTTCGCCGCGATGGAACTGCTGGACAGCCAGGTGGCGCAGGACTCCTTCAATCGCGAGCACCCCTTCAGCCTGGCGAACTGACCGGGCAACCGCGGCAGCACCAAGCGCGCACGCAACTCGAAGGGGGCTGGCACCAGACGGTGCCAGCCCCCTTCGTCCATGCTCAGCAGCTCTTGACGCGTTCCATCTCCACGTCCACGTCGAAATCGGCGGGCGGCCAACCAAGGTCCATGTCCTGCAGGGTCTCGAGCAGGATCTGGGCAACGGCCCAGTTGCGGTACCACTTCTTGTCCGAGGGGATGACGAACCAGGGCGCCGAATCGGGATTGCAACGCTCCAGCAGGTCCGCGTAGGCCTCCATGTAGGCGGGCCACTTGGAGCGTGAGTCGACATCACCCGGGTTGTACTTCCAGTACTTCTCGGGGTTCTCCAGCCGCTCCAGCAGGCGGGCCTTCTGCTCGTCCGCCGAGATGTTCAAGAAGCACTTCACGACGCGGATGCCCGAGTCTGTGAGCTCCTTCTCGAACTCGTTGATCTGGTCGTAGCGCTGCTCCCACTCCTCCACCGGCACGAGCTCGTCGACACGCCCGATCAGCACGTCTTCGTACTGCGAACGGTCGAAGATACCGATCATGCCGGGCCCGGGCACCGCACGACGGATGCGCCACAGGAAGTCGTGCTGGCGCTCCTCATCGGTGGGCGCCTTGAATGCGTGCAGGTGGATGCCCTGCGGGTCGACCATGCCGATCGCATGGCGAATGACGCCTCCCTTGCCTGAGGTGTCCATGCCTTGCAGGATCAGCAGCACGCGCGGCGCCGACTCATCCTCACGGCCGTTGGCGTAGAGCCGCTCCTGCAGGTCCGAGATCTTGGGTCCCATCGCGAGCGTCTGCTTCTCGGCGTCAGCCTTGCCCTTGCCGGGGTAGCCGGGCGCGGCGGCCGGGTCGAGGTCCGCGATCCGCACACTGCCCTGCGGAGCTCGCAGCAACGCACGCAGGCTGCTGTCCCGTCCGACGACGGGCTCACCCGAGGTGCGTTTGCTGCTGCTCACCTTGCCCTGGCGCTTGCCGGACAACTTGTCGGACTTCTTCGATTCCGTCTTTGCCATCCGACCATTGTCGCGCGCCGGCGGGCGAGTGGGGGGCGAAAACGCGCTCCTGGCCCTGATTCCTCGGCGCGTCGTCAGCTCTTGGACCGGGCTCGGCTGGGCTGCACCCGCGGTGGTTCGCCGGGCATCTTCGGATACTCGGGCGGGTAGGGCATCTCCCCCTCGCCGGCCACCGCATCGCGCTCGTACCACTCGAGCGCGGTGGTCACCGGCGCCGGGGTGGACCGGTACAGGCCTGCCCAACGGTCCCTCAGCTCGGCGTACCGGGCAGGCATCGTCTGCACGGTGAAGTCGTCGGGAGAGACCTCGTCGAGCTCCTCCCAGAGCAAGGGTGCCGACACTGTCGCGGTGGGCACCGGACGGACGGAGTAGGCGCTGGTCATCAGCCGGTCGCGGGCCATCTGGTTGAAGTCGACGAAGATGCGCTCGCCGCGCTCCTCCTTCCACCAGTTCACGGTCACCAGTTCGGGCATCCGGCGGGCCAGCTCACGTCCGATCGCGATGGCGGCGTGCCGGGCGTCGATGAAGTCGCAGGGCTGGACCTGGGCGAAGACGTGGAGGCCGCGGCCACCGGAAGTCTTGACCCATGGGTCCAGGCCCGCCGCGGTCATCACCGTGCGCAGTTCGTGCGCTGCCGCGACGGCGTCGGGGAAGCCGGTCCCCGGCTGTGGGTCGAGGTCGATTCGGAGCTGGTCGACGTGCTCGGTGTCGGGCATCGTCACCGGCCAGGGGTGGAAGCGCAGCGTCCCGAGGTTCACCATCCAGACCAGGTCGGCGACGCTGGTTGGGGCCACCTGCTCGGCCGTCCGCCCCGAGGGATAGGTCACCTTGACGGTCTGCACACGCTCCGGCATCCCCTTGGGAGCCGCCTTCTGGTAGAAAGCGTCGCCGCGGCCATCCTGACGGGTGGCCATCACCATGCCGGGGTGCACTCCCCCGGGCCAGCGCTCCATGGTCGTCGGACGTCCATGCAGCGCGGCCAGCATCCCCTCGCCGACGGCGATGACGTACTCGGCCAAGTGCTTCTTGGTCAGACCCAGCTCGGGGAAGTAGACCTTGTCAGGGCTGGACAGACGGACGGCGTGACCGCCGATTTCCAGCTCGATGGCATCCTTGGGCATGTGCCCACCCTAGGGCCCACCAACCGGAGGGAGACCCATGACTGACATGCCCACGCCGAAGGTGCTGCTCAGCGAGGACGAATGGCGAGCCAAGCTGAACGACCTCGAGTACAAGGTGCTGCGCGAGGCCGGCACAGAGGCCCCCTTCGTCGGCGAGTACACGGACACGACCACCGAGGGCGTCTACTCCTGCCGCGCGTGTGGCGCCGAGTTGTTCCGTTCGGACGAGAAGTTCGCCAGCCATTGTGGCTGGCCGTCCTTCTTCGCCCCGCTGGCCGAGGACACCGTCCGCTACCTGCGCGACACGACGATCCCCGGCCGTCCGCGCACCGAAGTGCGCTGCGCTTCCTGCGACTCGCACCTGGGTCACGTCTTCGAGGGCGAGGGCTACGAGACTCCCACCGACCTGCGCTACTGCATCAACTCGGTCTGCCTGACGCTCGAGCCAAAGGCCTGATCCTGCCGAGCCCAGGCCAGGTCAGCTGGCGAGCACCAAGGGGTCGATCATCGAGGCCCCGTCGACTGCCTTGTCGATCAGGCCCTGGGCCTTCATGAAGGTGGTCATGTTGCCCCAGGTCCGCTCCACGATGGCACCCGTGATCTCTCCGTCGCTCTCGTAGAGCGGCACGGTGGCCTTCAGCGTGGCCAAGGCGTTCTTGCGCGCCGTCGCCTCGTCCAGGCCGGTGACATGGGTGGCGGCCACGGTCACAGCCGCCTCGGGGTCGGCGGCGACGGCCCTCATCGACTCGACCATCGCCTTCGCCACCGCTTGCGCCTCCTCGCGGTTCGCCTTGAGGTGCTCGAAGGTTGTGATCAGGCTGACGGCGACCAGCGGCACCTCGGGTGCCAGCTCAAGCTCGCGGACCGCCAAGCCGTTCTGCTCGAACTGGACCGCGTCATTGTTGGTGTAGCCCACCACCGCGTCCACCTTGCCGGTGGTCAGGGCGGCCTGGGAGGTGTAGCCGATGGTCTGGATCGTGACGTCGTCCTGGGTGAGGCGCGCGGTGTTCAACGCGACCAGCGTGCCGAACCAGGCCTCCCCGAACTTGCCCGGGATGCCGAGCCTCTTGCCCTTGAGGCCGGTCAGGTCGGTGATCGTCGAGTCTTCGGGGACGATCACCCGCACCGGGTAGTGCTGGTACATGGTGGCGATGGAGACCAGTTCCATGCCCTCGGTGAAGGCCTGCACCAGCTCGTCACCACCGGCGATGACGTACTGTTCCTGGCCTGCAGCCAGGGCCGTGAACAGACCCTCCTGCGCCCCATGGTGGCGCAGGGCAATGTCCTGCCCACCGGCAGCGAACACACCCTTGTCAACACCCCAGTAGAAGGGCGCGAACTGCACATTGGGGATGTAGGTGAGCCCGAGCACCGGCTTGGACGAAGTGGACGACGAACCCGACGCCGTCGCGGCCGACGTGGTGGCGTTGGGCGAGGTGGAGGCGGACGATGCCTGCTCTCCCGCCTTCTGGCTGGCAGTGCCATTGCAGGCAGCCAGACCAAGGGTGGTGGCGGCCACGGAGACCTGGAGCAGCTGGCGTCGGTTCATGGGTGTTCCTGTCGGTAGGTGCGGCGGGTGGGAATGGAATGGTCAATCAGCAGCGGCATCGGTGAAGCTGATGCGGTGCTCAAGCCAGCGGATGATCGAGTAGATCGTGGCCGCGACCAGACAGAGCACGCCGATCGTGGCAAACATCCCGGGGGTGTCGAGCCGGTCGCGCTGAATGGTGAGCAGCTCCCCCAAGCCAGACCCTCCCATCACCATCTCGCCGACGACCGCGCCGGTGATCGACAGGGTGAAGCCATTGCGCAGCCCGGCGAGTGTGGACGGCAGGGACAGCGGCCCCTCGATGTGGCGCAACAGGCTGAGGGTGCCGGCGCCATCCATCCGTCCGGCAGCCACCAGTTCGGGGTCGACGTGTCGCAATCCCAGCACGGTGGCCACCAGGATCGGGAAGAAGACCATCAGCGCGCACAGCACCATCACCGGGACGAGTCCGTAACCGACCCACAGCACCAGCAGCGGCGCCAGGACGATCGCGGGGATGGCCTGCGTTGCCCCTAGGAAGGGCTGGGTCGCGGCGGAGAACCACCGCGACTCATGGATCGCGACGGCCAAGGGGATGGCGACGGCGGCACCCAGCGTGGAGCCACCGAAAGCCTCGAAGAGGGTGACGCAGAGGGATCGCCAGAAGGAACGCGACGACAGCTGCAGGTGCAGGGCATCCAGCACGTCAGCCGGCGTCGGCAGTACGAAGCGCGGCATCTGGCCGATCTTCGCCGTGAGCACCCAGCCCAGCAGCAGTGCGCAGCCCAACGCCAACGGTGCAACGACCGCCCGCATCCTGCTGCCGATCACTCTTCGTCCTCCCGGTCGTCGTCATCATGACCCGGGGCATGCGGGAATCCGCGGGCTGGCCGACCGCGCGAGGCGTGTATCGGCACGCCACCGCGGCCTCGTCGCCACGACGAAACCAGCCAGCGCTTCCTCCCATCCGGACTTTCACCGTCGGTACCGGAATTCCACCGGTTCAACCGCCCAGCCGTACCGGCCTGGTCGGGTCGCGGACTCTCACCGCCGGTTCGGACTTGCACCGACCCCGGGAGCACTTTGGACCAAAGATAGCGCACCGGCCCGAAAACCCTGATGGGTTTGCTGGCCGGTGGGCAGGTCGTTCGGGGTGTTCAGCAGCAGCCGCAGGCACCTTCGGCCGGGGCGCCCCAGCTGGCGACGATCTCGGCGAGCTCGCGACGACGTCCGGTGAAGAAGGGCTGCTCCTCGCGCATGTGGGCACGGGCCTTGGCGGCGCGCAGGTCACGCATCAGGTCGAGGATGCGGTACAGGTCGTCCGCCTCGAAGCTGAGAAGCCACTCGTAGTCGCCCAGGGCGAAGGCGGCGATCGTGTTCGCGCGGACGTCCGGGTAGGGCAGGGCCAGCATGCCGTGCTCGCGCAGCATCGCCTTGCGCTCGTCCTCGGGCAGCAGGTACCACTCGGTCGAGCGGACGAAGGGGTACACGCAGATGTGCTGCTTCGCCTGCTCACCGGCCAGGAAGGCAGGGATGTGGGAGCGGTTGAACTCGGCGGCGCGGTGCAGGCCCACCTGGGACCACACGGGCAGCAGCGTCTGGCCCAGCTCGGTGGCGCGCAGGGCGAGGTAGGCGTCCTGGAGCACCTCGGAGTCGGGGGCGTGCCACCAGACCATCAGGTCGGCGTCGGCGCGGAAACCCGCGATGTCGTACCAGCCGCGAATGACCAGACCGCGTCCCTCGGTGGCCTTCTCGACCGCGGCCAGGGCCTCAGCCGCGGCATCGGCGCCGACGGCCTGGGTGCGGGCGAAGACCGAGTACATCGCGTAGTTGATGGACTCGTTGATCGACTCGGCGTTGATCCTGGCCTGGGGATTGTGCTCGTCGTGCTGGGTGGTCATGAAAGTGCTCCTTACCTGGCCTCGGCCCGCAAGGCGGGACCTTCGGCATGGATGAGTTCGACGATGCGGGTCAGCACGTCGGGGTCGGTGGTCGGCGGGACGCCGTGACCCAGGTTGAAGATGTGTCCTGGCGCCTTGGCGCCCGCGCGGATGACCTCGCGGACCCGCTCGGCCAACACCGGCCAGGGCGCCAGCAGCAGCGAGGGGTCGAGGTTGCCCTGGACGGCCTTCTGGCCGCCGATTCGGGCCGCAGCGACGTCCAGCGGGGTGCGCCAGTCCACGCCCACGACGTCGGCCCCGGCCTCCGACATGGCGGGCAGCAGCTCGGCCGTCCCGACCCCGAAGTGGATCCGGGGGACGCGCTCCCCCAGCTGGTCGAAGACGAACTGGCTGTGCGGCAGGACGCGCTCGCGGTAGTCCCGCTCGGACAGGGCACCGGCCCAGGAGTCGAAGAGCTGGACGGCCTGCGCGCCCGCGTCCACCTGCACCTGCAGGAAGGCGGCGCTGATCACCGCGAGGCGGTGGCACAACTCGGCCCACAGCTGCGGGTCGCCGACCATCATCGCCTTGGTGCGGGAGTGGTCCTTGGACGGACCGCCCTCGACCAGGTAGCTGGCCAGGGTGAAGGGGGCGCCAGCGAAGCCGATCAGGGGGATGTCCCCGAGCTCGGCGACCAGACGGGTGACCGACTCGGTGACGAAAGCGACGTGCTCGGGGGTCAGCGGGACGAGCTGGTCGAGGTCATCCATCGAGGTGACCGGCTTGGCCACGACCGGGCCGGTGCCCGCGACGATGTCCAGGTCGACGCCGATCGCCTTCAGCGGCACCATGATGTCGCTGAAGAAGATGGCCGCGTCGACGTGATGGCGGCGGACGGGCTGGAGCGTGACCTCGACGACCATTTCGGGATCGGCGCAGGCCTGGAGCATCTGCGTCCCGACGCGCAGTTCGCGGTACTCGGGCAGGGAACGTCCGGCCTGGCGCATGAACCACACGGGCAGGGCAGTGCCCTGGCGTCGGTGGGCAGCCGCGACGAGTGCGGGCTCGTGCGGGGCCGGGTCGGCGACAAGAGGCTGGTTCACGCCCGCAATACAACCACAGCCGCACAACCACAGCCGCGAAGGCCGGACGGAATCGGCGAGGGGCCCGGTCGCAGGCGTGACCGGCGAGTCGCTCCCGGCCCCGACAGCCCCCGTTGCATACCCTCGACCTGTGAGCCCCCAACTACCCGGACGAGCCAGCGCGCTGAGCTTTGACGAGCTGGCCCGGGAACTGGCGGCCTTCGGCTGGCGGTCCGAGGTCGAGGTGGAGGACATCCCCTCCCCGCAACGCATTGCGCCCCACTCGGTGGCGATCGCAGCCGACGTCATGAGTGGAAACGAGGAGCTGGGCAACGGTCGGCTGGTCTTGTTGCACGACCCGGCCGGAGTCGAGGCCTGGGAGGGCGAGTACCGCTGCGTGACCTTCGCGCGGGCCGAAGTGGACCTCGAAATGGTCACCGACCCCTTCCTGGCCGAAGTTGGCTGGTCGTGGCTGACGGACGCCCTGGAGGCCCACCACGCACCCTATGTGGCAGCGTCCGGCACCGTGACCGCCGTCTCCAGCCGGTGCTTCGGTGGGATGCAGGACGACCCGGATCGCGCCGAGGTGGAGATCCGTGCCTCCTGGACCCCATTGATCGACGATGAGCACTCCCTCGGCGCCCACCTGGCCGCTTGGCAGGACCTGCTGTGCATGACCGCCGGCGTGCAGCCGCTCCCGGATGGCGTCGTCCCCATCTCGTTGGGACGGGCTCGATGAGGGAGGAACAGCCGATCAGTGTTGGACAGCCGATCAGTGCTGGACAGCCGAACAGTGCCGCCACTCCCGCCGAGGCCACCCGCCCCAAGGAACAGGCACCACTGCCCGTGCTCGACATGCCCGCGGACGGTATTCCGGAGGTCGTCGACACCCCCGCAGCCCTGGCCGCCTGTATCGAGAGCCTGCGGCCGGGCACCGGCCCGGTGGCGGTCGACGCCGAGCGCGCACAGAGCTTCCGCTACTCAGCCAAGTCCTACCTCTTCCAGCTGCGGCGCGCGGGCTCGGGCAGCTTCATCATCGACCCGATCGCCTTCGAGGACGGCTCTGGCCGGGCACAGCTGGGCGACCTGTCGGAGGCGATCGAGGACGCGGAGTGGGTCATCCACGCCGCCACCCAGGACCTGCCCTGTCTCGTCGAAGCTGGAATGGTGCCCGAACGCATCTTCGACACCGAGCTGGCAGGACGCCTGCTCGGCCTCCCGAGGGTCGGGCTGGGCGCCATGGTCGAGCAGTACTTCGGCCTGCACCTGCTCAAGGAGCACTCCGCCGCGGACTGGTCCAGACGCCCGATCCCCAGCGACTGGCTCGTCTACGCGGCGCTCGACGTCGAGTTGCTGGTGGAGCTGCGCGAGAAACTGGCCGCCGACCTGGCCGCCGCCGGGAAGCTCGAGTGGGCGGAGCAGGAGTTCGCGCATTTGGTGGAGGTCTACCGGCAACCGCCCGAGCCCACCGGCGAGCGCTGGCGCCGTACCTCAGGCATGCACACCGTCCGCAGCCCACTGGGGCTGGCCGTCGTCCGCGAGTTGTGGACGACCCGCGACGAGATCGCACGTCGGCTTGACAAGGCACCCGGCAAGGTCGTGCAGGACAAAGCAATCAGCGAGCTGGCGGGCCTTGTCGGGCGGCCGCCGGCGGTCCCCACCAAGGAGCAGATGCGCCGTATCGACGGCTTCAAGCGTCGGACGGCCCGCCAGTACGAGAACAACTGGCTCGCCGCGCTGGAGCGCGTTGCGGAGCTGCCTGCCCGCGAGCTGCCGCCGGTGCGCACGCCGCTGGATGGACCGCCCATGCCGCGCCAGTGGGAACGTCGCTGGCCCGATGCCTTCGCCCGGTGGAATGCGGCCCGTCCCGCCACCCAGCAACTGGCGGAGAAGCTGTCGATGCCGCCGGAGAACCTGGTGAGCCCCGACACCCTGCGCCGGATCACCTTCGAGCCGCCGGTGCCGCTGACCCACGAGACGATCGACGCGCGGCTCGCCGAGCTCGGAGCCCGGCCGTGGCAGCGCCAGCAGCTGGTTCCCGTCCTGCTGGAGACGCTCGATTCCTGACGGTCGGTAGGGGCCGAGCCGGTCACCGACGAGGTCATCGCTTGGCTCGTGTGGTGAGCGGTCACAGACATTTGTCAGTGGCTGGTGCAAGAGTGACATCGTGGTCGCATTCTGGGAACGCAAGGCACCGGTCTACCTCTCGAGGTTGTTCTTCGCCGCCTCGCTGCTGACCATCGCGCACGCCATGTTCCGCGGCACCCGGTGGGTGCACTGGCTCGTGCAGGCATTCAGCCTGGTCGTGTTCCCGATCGACATCGGCGGACTCGGCCTGGCGGCCTTCCTGACGATCGTCGGCGCCGGCCTGCTGCGCCGCAAACGGGCCGCCTGGTGGCTCGCCCTCGTGTTCTTGTGCTTGCAGTGGATCCTGCCGGTGGTCGTGAGCGTCCTGGTGGCCCGCGAGTGGTGGCAGGGCCACAGCCTGGACGAGCCGCTCGAGCAGGCGATGCTCTCGTACCTGTTCAACTCCTTGTCGGTGGCGCTGTTGATCGTTGGGCTCGTGGTCGCGCGCCGCTCGTTCGCAGCCCGCCTGACCCCGGGCAACATGCGCTACGCCCTCGCGACCCTGGCCGTCGGACTCACCACCTCGGTGGCCACCGGCCTTCTGCTGGGGTGGCTCACCGGACACGAAGGAGGTCCGCGCAACCGGCTGTTGAGCATCCTCGACCACCTGGTGTTCGGCTCGGCGGCCTCGCGACCGCGGATGGTTCCCGAATGGGTCCAGCTCTTCGTGGGATCGCTGTTCGCGCTGACGATGCTCGGAGCATTGCTCGTGCTGCTGCGCTCCCAGCGCCAGCGGGCGAACCTGCCGCTCGATCACGAGCTGCACGTGCGCGCGCTGCTGGATGAGAACCCGGATGACTCGCTCGGCTACTTCAACACCAGACGCGACAAGCAGACCCGCTTCTCGGCCACCGGGCAGGCGGGGGTCGCCTACCGGGTGCAAGGTGGCGTGTGCCTGGCCTCTGGGGACCCGCTGGGCCGCCGGGAGCACTGGCCCGCCGCGCTGGCCAGCTGGCTCGAGATGGTGCGCCACTACGGGTGGACGCCCGCCGTGGTGGGCGCCTCCGAGGACGGCGCCGTCGCCTGGGACCGGGCGGGTCTTCGGGTCATCAGGGTGGGGGACGAGGCCATCCTGCGGCCCGACCGCTTCGACCTGGCCGGTCATGAGCTCAAGGCGGTGCGCCAGACCGTCGAGCGGCTGACCAGGGCCGGCTACCAGACGCGGGTGCGCCGTCACCGCGACATTGGGGCCGCCGAACTGCAACGGCTGATCGGCCTGGCCGACCGGTGGCGCGACGGCGACGACCGCGGCTTCTCCATGGCACTCAACCGGCTGGGGGACCCCCTCGACGGCAACTGCCTGCTGGTCGAGGCCTTGTTCCCGGACGACCACCTCGGCGACCGGGAGGATGCGCGGGTCGCGGGGTTGTTGTCCTTCGTCCCGTGGGGCCGCGACGGCCTGAGCCTGGACGTGATGAGGCGCAACCCCGAGGCCGACAACGGCGTGACCGAGCTGATGGTCACCGGCCTGATGACGGCCGGTCGCGAATTCGGGATCCGTCGGGTCTCGCTGAACTTCGCCGTCTTCCGCTCGACGATCGAGGAGGGGGAACGGGTCGGGGCGAGCAGGGTGCGGCGGCTGCAGCGTCGTACCCTGATGCTCTTCAGCCGGTGGTTCCAGATCGAGCAGCTGTACCGCTCCAACGTGAAGTACGCGCCGCAGTGGTCGCCTCGTTTCCTCGCCTACGAGGAAGCGGCCGATCTCGGGCCGGTCGGGGCGGCGATGGGTGTGGCCGAGGGCTTCCTTGATGTGCCGCATTGGCTCGACCCCCTGCCGGTGCCGCAGCAGCAGCTCGTTGCAACCGACGACCCGAGGGTGGTTGCCTTCCTCACTCGTCCCGGGACCGAGGTCGCAGCGCGACGGCTGCCCGAGCAGGTGCGGCGCCGGTTCGACGAGCGAGCCGAGATCATCGCCTCGGGAGCACAGGCCTATCCCGTGCACACAGGGGTCGATGCCCACTGCGCCGACGTGGCGGGAGCCCCCGGCCGGGCCATGACCGTTGGCGGACGGGTGATGGCGGTCAGCGACCACGGCGGTGTCGTGTTCGCCCGCGTGCAGGACTGGAGCGGCCAGGCGCAGGTGCTGCTCGACCAGGCCAGCCTCGGACGGGAGGAACTGCGGCGGTTCAGCCGCGCGGTCGACCTGGGTGACCACTTCTCGTTCACGGGGACGACGGGCGCCTCGCGCAATGGGTCGCCCAGCTTGCTGGCGCAGGCCTGGCAGCTCACGAGCAAGTGCCTGAGACCCCTGCCCGACAAACACCGTGGCCTGGCCGACCCGGAGCTGCTTGTCAGGAACCGGCACCTCGACCTGGTGATGAACCGTGCTTCCCGCGACCGTCTCGCCGCGCGGTCGAGGACGATCCAGTCGGTGCGGCAAACGCTCCTGGGGCGGGACTTCCTGGAAGTCGAGACCCCGATCCTGCAGACCATCCATGGCGGCGCGAACGCCCGTCCCTTCCGTACCCACATCAATGCCTACGACCTCGACCTCTACCTGCGCATCGCGCCGGAGCTCTACCTGAAACGGTTGATGGTGGGTGGGCTCGACCGCATCTTCGAGATCGGGCGCAACTTCCGCAACGAGGGTGCCGATGCCACCCACAACCCGGAGTTCACCGTCCTGGAGGCCTACCAGGCCAATGGCGACTACCAGTCGATGAGGGTGCTCACCGAACAGCTGGTGCGTGACGCGGCGGTGGCGGCCACCGGCGGGACGATCGTCCGGGGACGAGACCCACACGGCGTCGAGCACGAGGTCGACCTCGCCGAACCATGGCGATGGGTCAGCGTGCACGAGGCGGTATCACAGGCCTCCGGCGTCGAGCTGACGCCCGACACCCCGCGCGAGCAGCTGGCCGGCCTGGTTCGCCAGGTCGGCGGGGAGGTCGATCCGCGCTGGACCCGGGGCGCCGTGCTGGACGAGCTCTACGACCACTTCTGTGAGAAGCAGACCATGGCCCCGACGTTCTACTGCGACTTCCCGGCCGAGAGCTCGCCGCTCACCCGTCCGCACCGGGACGACCCGCGCTTGGCCGAGCGCTGGGACCTGGTCATGTTCGGCTCCGAACTGGGCACGGCCTACTCCGAACTGGTCGATCCGGTGGTGCAGCGAGAGCGATTGACCCAGCAGTCGCTGCAGGCGGCTGGTGGTGACCCGGAGGCGATGGAGCTGGATGAGGACTTCCTCACCGCACTCGAGTACGGCATGGCACCGACCGGCGGTCTGGGCATCGGCCTCGACCGGCTCGCGATGCTGATGACCGGCGCGAGCATTCGGGAGTCGATCGCGTTCCCTCTGGTCAGGCCGAGGAGCTGAGGTGGTCGAACCCACAGGGCAGGTCTCCCGCTTCAGCGGACGAGAAGTGCACTGGCGCCTGCGCGAGGGCCAGGGGCCGACGGTAGTCCTGATGGCCGGGTGCGGCCTGGCCATGGAATTCTGGGCCGATGTCGCGGCTGGGCTGGACGGTCGCCAGGTGCTGGCCTTCGACCGTCCGGGCTTGGGAGGCACGCGCTGGCCGGGGCACCTGCCCCGGTTGGACGAGGAGGTGGCGACCCTCACCGAGCTGCTGGAGGGCCACGGCGATGGTCCGGCCGTGCTTGTGGCGCACTCGATGGCGGCCTTCCACGCGGAGGCGGTCGCCCGCACCCGTCCCGACCTGGTGGCCGCTTTGGTGCTCGTCGACCCGTCCGTCGAGTGGTACGCGGCAGACCCTGGGAAGTCCTCCCTGGGCTGGGCACGGGGCATGGGGGTGCTGGCGCGATCCGGGTTCGGACGTCCCCTGGCCCTGGGCTGGCGGTTCGGCACCTTCCTGCAGTCGTACCGCGAGTGGTCGCGTCTGAGCCGCGGACGATTGGATGCCATCTATCGGGATGCAGACTCGTGGGAGATGGCCACGGCCGAGTCGCTCGGGTACGAGCGTCAGGCTTGGGACCTGCAGGAGCTGCGGGCAGAGCGTCCGCTGCCGGGCCTGCCGGTGTCGGTGCTGTCGGCCGCTGATGCCTCGGCAGGCGGCGCGGTCGCCGACCAGGCACGCCTGTGTCGGTTGCTGAACGGGCGCCAGCTGGTCGTGGAGGGGTCGCGTCACCTCATGATGCTGGATCGTCCGGACGCGGTGGTGTCAGCAGTCGGTGGGATCGCTGGCGCCGATGACGCCCACCACTCAGGATGTGCCGATTGAACCCTCGAAAAGCTCCCCTATTGGGGGCGCAGGACATTGGCGACGCCGGCGAGCAGTTCCCGCTCTGCAGCGGCCCACACGATGGCGTCCATGCCGACAATCCCGGTGCGGCGCAATGGACGTCAACCCCTCGTGCAATGGACGTCAACGCATGTTGACCGACTGCTGCACGTCCCGCGGTGACCGGGAGTCCTCCCATTGCCCGATCACATCCCGGGCGATCGCCTGGCCGGTGAGCCCCAGGCTCTCCAGCAGCTGGCCGCGCGAGGCATGGGGCAGGAACTCCTGCGGGATGCCGAAGTGGTGCACCGGCACGCCCACCCTGGCTTTCGCGAGCGCCTCGGCCAGATGGGAACCCGCCCCGCCGACGACCATCGAGTCCTCGATGGTGACCACGAGTGCGTGCCGGCTGGCCATCTCGACCAAGGCGTCGCTGACCGGTAGCGTCCAGACCGGGTCCACGACATTCGCGTCGATGCCTTGCTGATGGAGCCGTTCGGCCACGTCGAGGGCCAGGCCCATGAACTGCCCATAGCCGACCACGAGCACCTCGGGACGCTCGGCGACCCGGAGCAGGTCGAGCCCGTCCTGGGTGCGGACTGCCGCGATCGGGTCGGGCAGCTTCTCCTTGGAGTAGCGCACCACGGTTGGGGCGTCGTGAACGGTGACGGCGACGTCGAGTGCTTCGGCGAGGCGCTGCCGGTCCCGGGGCGAGGCGAGCCGCAGCCCCGGCACCAGACCCAGCATCGAGACATCCCACATGCCGTTGTGGCTGGCACCGTCCGGGCCCGTGACCCCAGAACGGTCGAGGGCGAAGGTGACCCCCTGACGATGCAGCGCCACATCCATCAACACCTGGTCGAAGGCGCGGTTCAGGAAGGTCGAGTAGACGGCGAAGACAGGGTGCAGACCACCGGCGGACAGGCCAGCGCAGGAGGTGACCGCGTGCTGTTCTGCGATGCCGACGTCAAACACGCGGTCGGGGAAGACATTCGCGAAGCGGGCCAGGCCGACCGGGTGCAGCATGGCGGCCGTGACAGCGACCACCTCGGGATGCTCGGTGCCTATCCGGATCATCTCGTCGCCAAAGGCGTCGGTCCAGGTGCTCTGCAGCTGCGCGGACAGCGGCTCGCCGGTGAACTCGTTGATGGGAACGACCGCGTGGAAACGGTCCTCCTCGTGCTTCTCGGCCGCCTCGAAACCGCGTCCCTTGCGGGTCAGGGCGTGGACGATCACCGGCCCGCCGAAGTTCTTGGCCGACTCCAGCGCACGCTCCACAGCGCCCAGGTCATGGCCGTCGATCGGGCCGACGTACTTGAGGCCAAGGTCAGCGAACAGGCCCTGGGGGGCCAGGACATCCTTCAAGCCTGCCTTCATTCCATGCAGGACGTCGTAGGCGCCGCGTCCGAGCAGCGGGGTCTTGTTGATCTGTCGCTTCGCGACGTCGAGGATCTGCTCGTAGCGACGATCGGTGCGCAGCGCAGCCAGGTGCGTGGCCAGACCACCGACGGTTGGCGTGTAGGAGCGCCCGTTGTCGTTGACGACGATCACCATCCGCAGGTCCTCCTGGACCGCGATGTTGTTCAGGGCCTCCCACGACATGCCACCGGTCAGGGCACCGTCGCCGACGAAGACGACGACCGTGCGGCGCTCCCCCTTCAGCCGGAAGGCCTTCGCCAGGCCCTCACCCCAGCTCAGCGAAGTGGACGCGTGCGAGTTCTCGACCCAGTCGTGCTCCGACTCGGCGCGTGATGGGTAGCCCGACAGACCGTCTCGCTGACGTAGGCCGTCGAAGGCGTCGGCCCGTCCCGTCAGGATCTTGTGCACATAGCTCTGGTGGCCGGTGTCGAAGACGATCGGGTCGGTCGGAGAGTCGAAGACCCGATGCAGCGCGATCGTGAGCTCCACCACGCCGAGGTTCGGGCCGAGGTGTCCGCCGGTGCGAGAGACATTCGTGATCAGGAAACGCCGGATCTCGTCGGCCAGCTGTTCCAGCTCGGCGCGCGACAGACCACGTAGGTCACTGGGCTGCTTGATCGAGCCCAGCAGGGTGCTCCCGTCCGAAAGGGTCATGAGGGATATCGTAGTGCGGCAAACCTCACAGTCGCCCCAACCTCGCGGGGGGCTCCGGCCCCACGGGTGTCCACAGTCACCCGTCCCGCACTCACAGGCGACGCAGGAAGACCCGTCCACGCAAGGACTCCTCCACCAGCATCACGGCCCGGCGCACCCGGACCAAGCGAGCCCCCTCGGCCTGGACCACCTCCGTGGCCCGGTCGAGCACATCATGGTCGACAAAGTCGGACAGGCTCGCCCGAGTGGTGGCGAGCGCCTCCCGCGAGGACCGGATCTGGCCCTCCACGAACTCCGCTGCATAGCGGGCCAGCACCACCGGATGGTTCCGCAACACCGGGTAGGCCCGGTAGTCGGCCGGGCACTGGTCGAGCAACCAGGCAACCGCGGACTGCTCCCAGTCGCTGGCACCGGCCGGCAACACCTCCTCGGGCCAGCCGGGCGGGGTATAGATCGCATCGCTGGGCGCACCGCCACCCTGGAGGGAGTTGCTCAGTGCCGACCTGAGCCCTCCCCCGGCATGGAACTGTTGCTGACCGTTCGCGCGTCCGTGCTGCTTGAAGGCCACCGCCGCCATAGCACCCTCCTCGAATTATTTCAGTTCGATTATAGGTCGATGCAGATGCCCCGGCAAGAGGTCCTTCCAAGCACCGACACCCAGACCATCGCAGCGCCCTCCGACAGTTCTGGGGCGACGGTCCGCCCCGGCGTTCGAATGCGGCACACTGCCCACATGAGCCAGAACCAGGACCTGTTCTGCCGGATCGCCGCCGGCGAGGAGCCTGCGCACGTCGTCCACAGCGACGAGCTGCTGGTGGCCTTCCTCGACATACGTCCGGTGTTCAAGGGGCACGTCCTGCTCTGCCCGCGCACGCACGTCAGCACCTTGCTGGACCTGCCGGACGACATGACCACTCCCCTGCTGAGCACCGCACGCACCATAGCGGCGGCCATGGGTCCGGCGCTCGGCGCCGAAGGCACCTTCGTGGCCATGAACAATGTGGTGAGCCAGTCGGTACCGCACCTCCACGTCCACGTGGTGCCGCGCAGCAAGGGTGACGGCCTGCGGGGCTTCTTCTGGCCTCGGACGAAGTACGCCGACGAGGCCGAGGCTGCCGACTACGCAGACCGGTTGCGCGCACAGATGCTCAGCGGTTTGCGCTGATCGTCCTCGCTACCGACTCCAGGGCAGTGGACAGCTGTTCTGCCGTGGCGGTGCCGCCCATGTCGGTGATCTGGATGCCGACATTGCCCACAGTGCCCAGTGCGGTGACGGTCGAGGAGGTCTTGGAGTCGGTGGTGGCACTGGCGACCTGCCCCACCTCGACACCCGAGCTGGCTGCACTGACCTCGATGACCTTGGCAGTGCCCTTCATCGTCGAGCCATTGATCTCGGCGCTGTAGCTGGCGCACGCGACCGCAGCGGCGCGGTTGGCGGCGACCAGCTGCTCGGCCTGGTCGCTGGACCCAAAGGTGCGCAGCAGCACCAGGTAGTCGTCCGTGCCGGCCAGACTCACGCCACCCGAGTCGGGCAGCAGGTGCGCTGCCGCCAGCGTCGCCTGCTTGCAGGCAGCCGGGGAGTAGGTGACCTGCTCCAGGCTCGCGGCCAGCTGGTTGCCATAGGCACCCTGCTTGGCCTTGGTCTGATACTCGCTCGAGGCGACCTCCACGGACTGGCCGTTGATGGTCGCACCCTTCAGCAGGCCTGCCAGTTGGGCGTCGGTGTAGGCCTGCTCGGAGATGGCCGCGGTGCTCGCGTCATTGGTGGACGCCGAAGGCTTCTCGGTGGCCCGATAGGTGGCCTGGCCGGATGTGGTTGCTGCCGGAGCAGTGGAAGCGGGGACGCTGGAGGCGGAAGCGCTCGAGGACGTGGGTGCCGAAGTGTCGTCGTCCGTGCCACCGCAGGCGCCGAGGGCAAGCACGAGCACTGGCAGCAGAGCCAGGACGGGACGACGGGTGGCAACCATGCGGCACTCCTCAGTTCGGCGTTGGGACGACTCTACTTGCCGGCATGAAACAGGGGCCGCACCGGATTGGTGCGGCCCCTGTCGGGCCCTGTCGGGCGGCTACCGAGGCTGGTGGCTCAGTTCGCCATCAGCTGGCGCAGCACGTACTGCATGATGCCGCCGTTGGTGTAGTAGCCGCGCTCCCCGGGGGTGTCGATGCGCACGACCGCGTCGAACTCCACGACGGAGCCGTCGGCCTTGGCGGCAGTGACCTTCATCGTCTTCGGCGTGCGGCCCTCGTTGAGCTCCGTGACACCGACGACCTCGAAGGTCTCCGAGCCGTCGAGGCCCAGCGAGTCGGCATTCTGGCCCTCGGGGAACTGCAGCGGGAGGACGCCCATGCCGATCAGGTTCGAGCGGTGGATGCGCTCGTAGCTCTCGGCGATGACGACACGAACACCCAGCAGCGCGGTGCCCTTGGCGGCCCAGTCACGCGAGGAGCCCGAGCCGTACTCCTTGCCAGCCAGCACGACCAGCGGGATGCCGGCTTCCTGGTAGGCGACGGAAGCGTCGAAGACCGTGGTGACGGGGGCGTCGGGCTTGGTGAAGTCCTTGGTGAAGCCACCCTCGGTGCCGGGCGCGATCTGGTTGCGCAGGCGGATGTTGGCGAAGGTGCCGCGGATCATCACCTCGTGGTTGCCGCGACGCGAACCCAAGGAGTTGTAGTCCTGGCGCTCGACGCCGTGTTCGGTCAGGTAGCGGCCCGCAGGCGAGTCGGACTTGATCGAACCGGCCGGGGAGATGTGGTCGGTGGTCACCGAGTCGCCCAGCTTCAGCAGCACGCGCGCGGCATGGATGTCCTCGACGGGGGTCGGCTCGGCCGGCATACCGTCGAAGTAGGGCGCGCGACGGATGTAGGTCGACGCGTCATCCCAACTGAACAGCGCCCCCTCGGGGGTGTCGAGGTTCTTCCAGCGGTCGTCACCGGCGAACACGTCCGCGTAGCGGGACTTGTACATGTCGGAGCTGATGGACGAGTTGATGACCTCGTCGATCTCCTCGGTGGTCGGCCAGATGTCGCGCATGAACACGTCCTCGCCCTCGGGCGTGGTGCCCAGGGGCTCGTTGTCCAGGTCGATGTCCATGGTGCCGGCGAGCGCGTAGACGATCACCAGCGGCGGGGAAGCCAGGTAGTTCATCTTTACGTCGGGGCTGATGCGGCCCTCGAAGTTGCGGTTGCCCGACAGGACGGCGGTGACGGCCAGGTCGTTCTCGTTGACCGCGGCGGAAACCTCGGGGATCAGCGGGCCAGTGTTGCCGATGCAGGTGACGCAGCCGTACCCGACCGTGTTGAAGCGCAGCAGGTCGAGGTAGGTCTGCAGGCCCGACTTCTCGTAGTAGTCGGTGACGACCTGCGAGCCGGGGGCGACGGTGGTCTTGACCCACGGCTTGGGCATCAGGCCCTTCTCGATGGCCTTCTTGGCGACCAGCGCAGCGCCGATCATCACCGAGGGGTTCGAGGTGTTGGTGCACGAGGTGATCGAGGCGACGGTCACCGCACCATTGGCGAGCTCGAAGGAGGTGCCATCGGCCAGGGTCACAGGAACCTTGGTGGTGGGGTTCGACGAGTAGGTCGGAAGGACCTCGTTGAACTTCTCCTTCGACTCGGCCAGAACGATGCGGTCCTGCGGACGCTTCGGGCCGGCGATCGAGGGGACGACCGTGGTGAGATCGAGCTCGATGTACTCGGAGTAGACCGGCTCGCGCTCGTCGTCGTGCCACAGGCCCTGGGCCTTGGAGTAGGCCTCGACCAGCGCGATCTGTTGCTCGTCACGACCGGTCAGGCGCAGGTAGTCGGTGGTCTTGTCGTCGATCGGCCAGATCGCGATCGTCGAGCCGTACTCGGGCGACATGTTGCCGATGGTGGCGCGGTTGGCCAACGGCACCTGGGAGACGCCGGGGCCGTAGAACTCCACGAACTTGCCGACGACCTTGTGCTCACGCAGCATCTCGGTGATGGTGAGCACCATGTCGGTGGCGGTCACGCCGTCGTTGAGCTTGCCCGACAGCTTGAAGCCGACAACCTTGGGGATGAGCATCGAGATGGGCTGGCCAAGCATGGCCGCCTCGGCCTCGATGCCGCCCACGCCCCAGCCCACGACGCCCAGGCCGTTGACCATGGTGGTGTGCGAGTCGGTGCCGACGCAGCTGTCGGGGTAGGCCTGCAGCACGCCGTCGACGGTGCGCGGGAAGATCACCCGGGCCAGGTTCTCGATGTTGACCTGGTGGACGATCCCGGTGCCCGGGGGGACGACCTTGAACTCGTCGAAGGCGCTCTGTGCCCAGCGGAGCAGCTTGTAGCGCTCGTTGTTGCGCTGGTACTCGACGTCCACGTTCAGGTTCAGGGCGTCCGGGGTGCCGAAGTACTCGGCGATGACGGAGTGGTCGATGACCATCTCGGCTGGGGCCAGCGGGTTGACCTTGTCGGCGTCGCCACCGAGGTCGGCAACGGCCTGGCGCATGGTGGCGAGGTCGACGACGCACGCGACGCCGGTGAAGTCCTGCATGATCACGCGGGCGGGGGTGAACTGGATCTCCTTGTCCGGCTCACCCTGCGGGGCTCCGGCGGCGAGCGCCCTGATGTCGTCCGCGGTGATGTTGGCACCATCTTCGGTGCGCAGCAGGTTCTCGAGCAGCACCTTCAGGCTGAAGGGCAGCTTGTCGTGCCCGTCGACCGCGTCCAGGCGGAAGATCTCGTAGTTCTGGCCGTTCACCTCGAGGGTGGACTTGGCCCCAAAGCTGTTGACGCTCATGCATCACTCCTGATCGGGCTCTGCTCGGCATCGCCGCCGAGGTGTCTTGACATCAAGATATCACCGAAACAGCCACCACGGAAGGCGACCGGGCCGACAACTCGTCACCAGTCTGCTACACCACATCCAGCCTTGCCAGCGCGCCCACCCCGTCCGCAAATAGGCGCACGGATCGTGCCGTAAATGCCCGCCTCGGAACCGAGATCAGGAGGCCTTGGGGTGCCCCTCGGAAGTCTGACGACGCTGCTCGTCGTAGAGCTCGCGAAGTTCCGGGTCGCCCATCACCAGGTAGACGAGGCCGCAGTCCTGCGGCCCGGTGACGCCCATGTGGCACAGGGTGCAGGGCTCTCCGGCACGGATCGGGCACTTTGGCGTGGGCTTGGACACGCCCTACATTCTGCTCCCCCGGCAATCCTTCCTCGCGGGCGGGGTGGCCGGGCTCAGCGGGGCTCGAGGATCGCGACGCACTCCACGTGGTGGGTCATCGGGAACAGGTCGAAGGCCCGGATGGAGCTGTGCCGGTATCCCACGTCTGCAAAGGTGGCCAGGTCACGGGCCAGCGCTGCTGGGTCGCAGGCAACGTAGGCAATGGCCCGCGGCGTGAGACCGGCCACGTGGCGCACCACCTGCTCCCCCGCCCCATTCCTGGGCGGGTCAAGGACGACGATGTCGGCGCGGTCGAGCTGCTTGAGCGCCTTCGCCAGGGGGGAGGCGATGAATCGGGCCTTGGGGACGTTCTGGCGGGCCAGCCGGATCGCCGAGCGCACCGACTCCACGCCGGTCACCCGCACCCCGCGGTCGGCCATCGCACCCGCGAAGAGGCCGACGCCGCAGTAGAGATCGAGCCCGAATTCTCCCTCGCGGGGTTGCAGTCCGGCCAGGGCGACGTCGACCAGCAGCGCGGCCGCAGCCGGATGGACCTGCCAGAAACCGTCCGCCCGAACGCGGAAGTCGCGGCCACCAGAGCTCTCCAGGACCAGGTCATCACAATGCCGTTCGTCCCCGACGAGGGCCAGCGGTGCGCCTTTGGCCGGCACCACGACGCGGATCTCATCGCCGGCCCGCTGCGCCAACTCGTCCAGCTCGCTGCGCGAGGGGCCCCGGTCAGAGGCGATCAGGCAGCCCTGCTCGGGCAGTTCCACCACCTCGTGCGAGCGATGGGCCCGCATTCCGACTCTCGCGCGCCCCTCGCCGTGGTCGACGGCGTAGCGGGCGCGGGTGCGCCAGCCCCGCAGGGGGTCCACCTGTTCGACCGTTCCGGTCCACTCGATGTCGGCGAGGCGATGCAACTGTTCGGCGACGACCTGGCGCTTGAGCTCGAGCTGCCTGGCGGCGCTGACATGCTGGAAGTCACAGCCACCGCAAACCCCGGCAATCGGGCACGGTGGGGTGACCCGGTCGGGCGAAGGGACGATGACCTCGACCGCGTCACCACGCCAGAAGTTCTTCTTGGAGTCATCGCTGACCCGCACCATCACCGTCTCGCCGGGGATGGCCTGGCGGACGAAGATGACCCGTCCGTCATGACGCGCGACGCAGTGGCCGCCGTGGGCGACGGGGCCCACTTCGAGCGGGCCGACCAGTGCCCCGGAGGGAGGCTGCACCGACTCCGCGCTCACTCCTGGGCTCCGGTACCGGCCAGCCGCCAGGCGGTCGGGTCGTCGCGCTGGAACTTCTCGTCGGCACCGGTGGAGCTGCGTAGCTGGTAGGGCACGGAGGTGACCATCACGCCCGGCACGAAGTGCAACCGGGTACGCACGATCAGGGCTGTCTGGTTGTGCAGGAACTGCTCCCACCAGTGGCCGACCACGTACTCGGGGATGTACACACAGACGACGTCGCGGGGGTTGTCGGAGCGCATCTTCTTGACGAAGTCGACGAAGGGTCCGGTGACCTCGCGGTAGGGCGACGCGATGACCTTGAGCGGGAAGTCGACGTCCTCGACCTGCCACTGGTCGATCATCTGCTGCGACTCCTCATCGTCCACGGCGACCATCACTGCGTCGATGCTGGAGGGGTTCGTCGCCCGGGCGTACGCGATGGCGCGCATCGTCGGCTTGTTGATCCCCTCGGTGACGAAGACCACCGCCCGCACGCGGGAGGGCAGCACCTTGTCCATGGAACCGGTCAGCGCGACCTCGCGGGAGACGCGGTCGTAGTGGCGGCGGATGGCCTTCATCATCAAGAAGACGCCGATCATCGCCAGGATCGCCAGGTAGGCGCCGTGCAGGAACTTGCTGAGCAGGACGATGACCAGCACGACGCCGGTCATGGTGAGACCGATCGCGTTGATCAGGCGGGAGCGCTGCATCCGCTGACGACGGTTGGCATTGGTCTCGGTCTTGAGGTGTCGGGTCCAGTGGCGCAGCATGCCGAACTGGCTGACGGTGAAGGAGACGAACACACCGACCACGTACATCTGGATCAGCGCCGTGACCGAGGCGTTGAAGATGAGCACCAGGAGCACGGCACCGAGGGCGAGGGTGACGATGCCGTTGGAGTAGGCCAGGCGGTCGCCGCGGGTGTGCAACTGACGCGGCAGGTAGCCGTCCCGGGCGAGGATGGAGCCGAGCGTCGGGAAGCCGTTGAAGGCCGTGTTCGCTGCCAGGAACAGGATGATCATCGTGAACACGACGATGAAGTAGAAGCCCGGCCGGAAGGAGTCGTAGAAGACCGCACGGGCCAGCTGGCCGACGACGGTGGTGGCCTCGGAGTGGATCTCCCGGCCGTCGGGGGTGACGAAGTAGGCGCCGCCCTTGATGTCGAGCATCCGGACGTGGGTCAGGTTCGCCAGCGCGATGATCCCGCCGAGCATGGTGATCGCGATCAGGCCGAGCAGGCCGAGGGTGGCGGCCGCATTGCGGCTCTTGGGCTTCTTGAAGGCGGGGACGCCATTGCTGATGGCCTCGACACCGGTCAGCGCCGCACACCCGGATGAGAAGGCGCGGGCCAGCAGCGCGATCATCAACATTCCGGTGAAGTTCTGGGCATAGGTGGCGGTGGAAACGACGGTGTAGTCGGACGTCTCGGCGCGCACGGTGTCGCCGAGCACGAAGATGCGGAACAGACCCCACAGGGTCATGCTCATGATGCCGAACATGAACAGGTACGTGGGGATGGCGAAGATCGTCCCGGACTCGCGGACACCGCGCAGGTTCAGCACCATCAGACCCAGGATGACCAGCGCCGCCACGGTGCCCTCATGCCCCTCGAGCATCGGGATCATCGCCTTCGCGTTCTGCACTCCGGAGCTCACCGAAACCGCCACCGTCAAGACGTAGTCCACCAGCAGGGCGGAGGCCACGGTCAGGCCAGCGGTGGGCCCGACGTTGACGGAGGCGACCTCGTAGTCACCGCCGCCGGAAGGGTAGGCGTGCACGGTCTGGCGGTAGCTGAGGACGACCACCAGCATCACCAGGGCGACCGCCACGCCGACCCACCAGCTGAAGACGAAGCCGGCCATACCCGCCAGTGAGAGGGTGAGCAGGATCTCGTCCGGGGCGTAGGCCACGGAGCTCAGCGCGTCGGACGCGAACACCGGCAACGCGATGCGCTTGGGGAGCAGCGTCTCGCCGAGCTGGGCACTGGCCAACTTTTCGCCGACCAACAACCGCTTGACGGTCTGGGAGAAACTCACGACCGAACTGTAGTCGCAGCCATCGGCAAACCAGCTCATCGCACCGATCACGCGGTGCGATAGCGTCGGGCAGTACACAACCTGCTGGAGACCAGCGGCTGAATGGAGGGTCGGGCGTGCACATCGTGATCATGGGCTGCGGCCGCGTGGGGTCCAGCCTCGCGCGGAGCCTGGAGAGGCGGGGTCACAGCGTCGCAGTGATCGACGTCGACGTGGACGCCTTCCGGCGTCTGGGGCCGGAGTTCCGGGGCCGCACCGTCAAGGGCGTCGGCTTCGACCGGGACGTCCTGGAGCAGGCCGGCATTCGAGAGGCGGATGGTTTCGCCGCCGTCTCGTCCGGCGACAACTCGAACATCCTGGCCGCGCGCGTGGTGCGCGAGGAGTTCGGTGTGCACAATGTCATCGCCCGCATCTACGACCAGGGTCGCGCCGAGGTCTACGAACGGCTGGGCATCCCGACGGTCGCGACCGTGCGTTGGGCAGCGAACCAGGTGCTGCGCGGCCTGCTGCCCGAAGGCAGTGAGCCGGTCTGGCGGGATCCGTCCGGCAATGCCCGTCTGGTGCAGGTCCACACCCACAAGGGCTGGGTCGGTGAGCCGGTAGGGTTCATCCGTCGCCAGCTGGACACGCCCGTGCCGTTCATCGTCCGATTCGGGATCGGTCTGGTTCCCCATGACGAGACCGTTCTGCAGGACGGGGACCTGCTCTACCTGGCCATCGAGAACGATCGGACCGACGAGGTGGAGCAAATCCTCGCCGAGCCACCCGTCAAGCACTGAGGAATCCACCATGCGCGTAGTCATTGCCGGGGCCGGAAATGTCGGCCGTTCCATTGCCCGCGAGCTGATCGTCAATGGTCACCATGTGCTCCTGATCGACCGTAATCCAAAGGCGATCAAGCCCGACTCGGTCCCGCAGGCCGAGTGGCTGCTCGCCGACTGCTGCGAGATGGACACCCTCAAGGAGGCCCGCCTCGACACCTGCGATGTCTGCATCGCCGCCACCGGTGATGACAAGGCCAACCTGGTGCACTCGCTGCTCGCGAAGACCGAGTTCGGCGTCCCGCGCACCGTCGGACGCGTGAACCACCCGGGCAATGAGTGGATGTTCGACGACGTGTGGGGCGTGGACGTTGCCGTCTCCACACCCCGCCTGATGTCGGCGCTGGTCGAGGAGGCTGTCAGCATCGGCGAATTGGTGCGGATCTTCACCTTCCAGCAGGGCTCGGCCAACCTGGTCGAGATGACCCTGCCGATGGAGAGCCCCGTGGTGGGTCTGCCATTGCGCGACCTGGAGATGCCCGGGGACGCGGTGCTGGTCGCCATCCTGCGCGACGGCAAGGCCCGTGCGCCGCTGAAGGATGGCGCGCTGGAGGGCGGGGATGAGCTGCTGCTCATCGTGTCCCCTGACCACGAGGCGGAGCTGTCGAAGCTGCTGGCCCCGAAGGCCTTCGACGCGCAGGGTTGAGCCCGCGCCCAAGGCGTGCGGCAGCAGTCGTCAGGGCCCGAGCAGTTCGTACTTCGGGTTGTAGATCACCCGGCGTCCCTTGTCGATGGTGATCACGCCATCCACCCGGACGCGCCGGCCCGCGTCGATCCCTGCGAGGGTGCGCCGACCCATCCAGACCAGCAGCACCTGACCTGTGCCGTCGTCGAGCTCAGCCTCGAGCCAGCGGTGGGAACCGGCCGGATTGACCGTGACCATCGAGAGGGTCCCGATGACCCGGACCGGGCATCGAAGGGGGCACTGGTCAAGGTTCCGGACGTCCGGAACCTCTTCTTCGCCCTCCTTCACCTGCTCCGGTTCAAGGCGATTCAGCAGCCGCTGCAGGCCGCGCAGCAGACCGGGCGCCATGGTCAGAGTGTCTGCTCGTCGATCGGGGGCACGGTGCCCTCGGGCATCGTGGGCACCATGTCGGCCGGCATCTGCATCGGGATCAGGTCACCGGGGACGCGCGGCGAGGCATCACGACGCACGACGATGTTGCGGAAGAACTCCAGCAACACCTCGGCCGGTCCGTCGATCCCGTCGTACATGCCGGCCTCTCCCATCAGCACGCCCCGCAGCAGCCAGCGGGGGCCCTGCGCGAACCACGTGCGGGAGACGTGGTACATCGTCTCACCGTCGGGGCCCTCCATCGGGATCACCCGGCGGATCTCGGTGCCGAAGGGGCCCTCGGCCAGCGAGGGGGTGCCGCCCTGCTGAGCGGTGACCTGGACCATTTCGGTGCGGATCTCGCCGGACATCGGGCTGGACGCGGGTGCGGCGAACAGGGCCACCTCGAGCGCGGAGTTCTGGTGCATGACCAGCGCGGCATTCACCTGCTGGGTGTTCTCGTCGATCTGAAGCTGGAGTTGCATCTCGTCAAAGGGGGTCATGATGACCGATCCGAAGTCGAGGCGGTCGATGTCGTCGGCATCCAGGTCGACCTCGTTCAGGTCAAAGGGGCCGTCGTCGCGGAAGTCGGTGCGCTCGTCGAGGGCGACCCAGCGCTCGGCATTGGGGTCGAGCTCCTCGGGAAGCTGGTCGGGCAGCTGCTCGCCGGAGGCCTCGTCGCTCGCCCGCTCGTCAGTGGTCTCGACCTCGGCCTGCTCGTCGACCTCGTCGCGATTCATGTCGCTCACGGTGTGTGCCTTTCCGGGTGCCCGGACGACCCTCGTCCGCGCCGGATGCGAGCCTACCAATCCCCCACGCTCGGGCCACACCGGCACGGGGGATCGCACTGGACCGCGGCCCAGCAACGAGAACGGTAACGACCTGATCCGCGATTTCCACACAGGTTCCACGAGCTGGGGCGACACTTCCAGCATCGGGGTCAGGATGTCGGCGGCTGACCCCAGGCGGCGACGCCGCCGCTGGAACCGTGGCCGCGATCACCGCGGCTGGTCTGGTCCAGTTCGTCGACGGCCACAAAATCGACCTGTTCAACCCGCTGGATGACCAATTGTGCGATCTTGTCCCCACGGGCCAGCTGCACCGACGTGGTTGCATCCGTGTTCAGCAGGCAGACCTTGATCTCGCCACGGTAACCGGCGTCGACGGTGCCCGGCGTGTTGACGATCGTGAGCCCGTGCCGCGCTGCCAGTCCCGAGCGTGGGTGGACGAAGCCCGCGTAGCCCTCGGGCAGAGCGATCGCGATCCCGGTGCCCACCAGCACCCGCTCCCCCGGTTCGATGACGACGTGGGACGTCGTGCAGAGGTCGGCTCCGGCGTCGCCCGGGTGGGCGAAGCGCGGTAGCTCCATTCCCGGGTCGAGCAGCTTGACGCGCAGTTCCATCACGCCTCCCGGCGGGCGTTGACCAGCTCGGCAACCCGTTGCGGGTGCCGGGTGCTGATCAGCCAGTAGGGGTGCGGGTCGGCGGCATCCTCAACGTCGATCCGCACCGCGCCCCGGGTGTAGGAGCGGGTGAGGAAGTAGGCGGCGGCATTGGCCTGCGGACCGAGGGCACGGGCTGCCGCGTCCGCGTCGAGCGCCTCGGCGGCGCCGACATAGGGCCACTCCAGCACGGCGCTTCCGGCCGTCACGCCGCGATCGTCGATCCGCACCGGCGTGCGGCCCCAGGGCACGAAGACGACTGCAGCCAGCACGACCGTCGCCAGGGCAGTGGCCAGGCCCCAGCCCATTCCCAGGTAGGCCCAGACTGCGACGACGAGGCTTCCCGCGAAGGTGAGCACCATCAGCCACCAGATGATCGGGATGGACAGGTGCTCTTCGTACTGATCATCGGTTGTGGGCATGGCGCCAAAGCTACCAATGGCATCGCCACGAGCGGAAAGCTCCCCCGCGTCTCGTGCGGCGCGTTCCCGAGTGCCTAGCATGGCTTTCGTTCGAGCAGACGAGAGGACTACCCATGGCTGCACCTGCAACCCAGAAGATCACGTTCAAGGTCTACGCCCTGGCCCTGGGCGCCGTGGCCACCTTCGCGAGCCGCAAGCTCGTCGAAGCTGGCTGGCGCGTGGCCACCGGACGTCCGGCACCCACCAAGGACGACCAGGAGACGAGCTCCACCCAGGCCGCGATGTGGGCCGTTGCCAGTGGCGTCGGCATCGCCGTGAGCCAGGCCTTCGTCAACAAGTACCTGGCCGAGCGCTTCGAGACGCTCACCGGCGAGCCAGCCCCGGAGAAGATGCGTCAGGTCAAGATCAAGGCCTGACCCCTCGACAGGCTCGGAGGACCTTTCCAGTTCGGGGGCGTACTCGACCTCGGGGGGACGATCTCCAGCCGGAGCGAACATGGCACGAGGGCGACCCCCGATGGGGTCGCCCTCGTCGTGCGTGCTGGATTGCTGCTCAGACGCAGTCGACGCAGTAGTCCTTGCCGCCTCGGGTCTCGGCGACCTGCGTCCGGTTCTTGACGAGGAAACAGGACGCGCAGGTGAACTCGTTCGCCTGGCGCGGCAGCACCCGAACGGTGAGCTCCTCGTGCGAGAGGTCAGCGCCGGGCAGCTCGAAGGCTTCGGCAGCCTCGACCTCGTCCTCGTCGACCTTGCCCGAGTTCTCGTCGTTGCGGCGAGTCTTGAGCTCCTCGATGGAGTCCTCGCTCATCTCCTCGTCGGTCTTGCGCGGGGCGTCGTAATCGGTCGCCATGACTTCCTTCCACAGATGATGATCCCCGGACCGTCAGGAACCGGTCGGGCTGACTGGTCCGGCGAGGGCTGAACACCGGTGGCCCGGCGGACATTCCCGCAGTTGGGGGCTGGCCCCCGCCGCTGTTCGGCCTAATGTTTAGCACACCTGTCAAGTGGGCCCCCGGCACGGGGTGGCTTTGGCCGACCATCCCCGCCGGAACGGCTCACAGCAGGCTGGAACGGATGAAGGCCAGACCCTCCGCGTGGGTCTCCAGGAAGGCCCGGACGGTCTCGTACCAGACCATCGCGTGCTGGGGCGTGAGCACCCAGTGGTTCTCGTCCGGGAAGTACAAGAACTTGTGCGGCATGTCCGCCGGATCGCCCGACCAGTGCGAGTTGAGCTCCCACCACAGGCCCAACCCCTCGCCGATCGGGACGCGGTAGTCCCGATCGCCATGGATGACGAGCATGGGGGTGGTGATCTGGTGTGCGAACTGGTGCGGCGAGTTCTCGGCGGCCATCTGCGGGCTGAGCTCGCGCGCCCAGTACCACGACGCGTCGGTGGTCGGACCAAAGCTCGTCAGGTTCCACAGCGAGGCATGGGTGACGATCGCCGCGAAGCGGTCGGTGTGCCCGGCCACCCAGTTGGCCATGTAGCCGCCGAAGGAGCCGCCCATCGCGACCGTCCTGCTGGCGTCAATGTCGTCGCGAGACTCGATCGAGTCGGTCATCGTCATCAGGTCGGTGTAGGGCTCCGCGCCCCAGCGCCCCCAGCCGCGCTGGACCATCTGCTGGCCATAGCCGGTCGACAGTGCGGGGTCGGGCAGCAGCACCGCCCAACCCTGGCTGACCAGCAGCCACGGGCACCAGCGCCAGCTCCACGCATTCCACGAGCCCAGCGGCCCACCATGGATCCACAGGGCAAGGCGGGAGGGGTTCTGGGCGCTCGTCCCCGCGGGCAGACAGAGCCAGCCAGCCACCCGAGTGCCGTCCGCGGCGGTGGTCTCGACCCTCTCCAGGGTGCCCGGCAAGGCGGTACGCTCCCCCGGGACCCGCAGTTCGGTCAGCTCACCGGATGCGACGTCGATGCGGACGACACTGCCCTGGTCGTCGTAGGCGCTGCGGATGGCGAACAGGGTGCCGCCGTCACGGCTCACCCGTACGGAGGAGAAGGCCCCATGCCCGGTGAGCCGACGCACCTGACCGCTTGCGACGTCCACGGCGAAGATGGGCGACTCGCCGTCCTCGTCCGCGACGCAGTACAGGACGTCCGCGCTCGGCGACCAGGCGACCGGGTGCGGCCAGCGATCCCAGTCGGCTGCCAGGTCGCGGCCCTGGCCGGTGCCCAGGTCGAGCAGGTGAAGGAACTCACGTGGAGCCTGCTCGGTCGTCGAGTTCTCCGACCGGACGCACGCCAGCCAGCCACCGTCGGTGGACAGCACCGGCGAGCCGAACTCCTGGCCCGCAGCGTCCAGCAGGACGGTGCGCCCACCGCTCTCGACGTCGATGCGCACGAGCGTCTCGCGGGAGGACCCATGCGGTTCGGCCACATTCTCGCCAACCACCAGAAAGGTGCCGTCGTCGCTGAGGACGCCGTGCGAGGTGAGGCCGCGGCCGAGGTCGTCGTGCAGGTAGCGGATGTCGTCGCTGCTGACGCTCGGCTCTCCTTCGGCGGGAAGGTCGACGCGGACGAAGCGGGTGGTCTGTGAGTCGAGGTCGTGGTCCCAGTAGCGCACCGGGTAACCCTCGTGCAGGATCGCGCGGACCTTCTTCTTGGTGCGCTCGGCGCGCAGCTTGGCGTCCTGTTCGGGATCGTCGATGCCTCCGCGCAGCCCCACTGCGCAGACGAGACGGTCGGCCTCCCGGGCAGCCCAGACCTGGTCCCAGCCGCCGTCGCGGCGAGCCAGCACGTAGGCCTCGCCGCCGACCGCAGGCAGGCACCACAGTGCCTGCTCCGACTCCTTGGGCGCCTCACCGGCCGGCGGCAGCGGACGCTTGGCGCTGAACACCACCGATCCGTCGCGCAGGAAGGCGTTGGCGCTCTCCCCCTCCACACCGCGGGTGAGACGTCGCGGGGCACCACCCTCCAGGTCGATGCGCCACAAAGCGGTCTTCCAGGCGGTCTGGTCGGCGTCCAGTTGCTGCACCCCGGCCAGCAGCCAACTGCCGTCCGGAGCCAGGTCGAGGCTCGCGAGCCGCGGCAGGGCGATGTAGGCGCGCAGGTCTTCCCAGGGGCTGCCGAGGGCTTCGTCGACCTCGTCCGGGACGGTGATGTCGGTCATCAGGAATCCATTCGGTGTGGGGAAAGCGGAGTCTGCGAAGGGGCAGGTGTCAGTCGATGGCGGGCTTGGTGGGCACCCGCAGGTTGGGGCAGCAGGTGGCCCCGGGGCAGGCCATGCACTCACCGCCGCAGCCCGGGTCGGTGATTTCCCCCCGGGCCAGCGCGGCGCGGCGAGCCATCCGCTCGACCAGGGCGGAGACGAAGGCGTGGTGGGTGCCGACGGTGGCCGCTCGGACCATCTGGATGCCGAGCCGGTCGCAGGTCTCGCGGGCCTGGGTGTCGAGGTCGTAGATGACCTCCATATGGTCGCTGATGAAACCGATGGGTGCGAGCACGACGCGGTCGATGCCGGCGGCCTTGAGTTCCTCGAGGTGGTCATTCACGTCGGGTTCCAGCCAAGGGTCGCTTGGGCGCCCGGAACGGGAGCAGAAGACCAGGTCATGGTCGTCTTCGTGGCCCGCCTCGGCCAGCACCCGGGTGGCGACCTGGCGGTGCCAGTCCAGGTAGGCATTGCCGCTCGGCCCGGAGTTGTCGTTCATCGGGGTCGGGATGGAGTGGGTGACGAAGACGACGCGCGCGCCCGGGAGCTCGTCCAATGCCGCGCGCAGGGACTCGGCATTGGCGGCGACGAAGCCCTCGTCCAAGGCGTAGTTGCCGATGCGGTCGACGCTGACGCGTCCCTCGGCGACTGCGGGTTCGGCGGCGAGGTTCTCGCGGTACTGGCGGCATCCGGAGTAGGAGGGATAGGCGGACGTCGTCACCATCAGCAGGCGCTGCTCCCCCGCGGCGGTGGCCTCGGCCAGGGCGTCGGCGATGAAGGGACGCCAGTTGCGGTTGCCCCAGTGAATCGGCAACTCACAGCCGCGCGCGCGCAGTTCGTCGGTGAGCGCACCCAGCAGCAGCTGGTTCTGGTCGTTGATGGGGCTCTTGCCGCCGAAACCGAAGTAGTGCTCCCCCACCTGTTCCAGGCGCTCGACCGGGATCCCGGAACCGCGGGTGACGTTCTGCAGGAAGGGGACGACCTCGTCGGGGGCCTCGGGCCCCCCGAAGGAGATCAGCAGGACGGACTCGTAGGGGGACAGGTCCAGGGTCTGGTCGGCAGCGCACATACTGCCGATCAAACCACGTCCTCCCGCACCCTTCCAGCCACCGCCGCGGGCGGTGAGGCGCGTTGCCAGATGAGCTCTTGCATGTCGCACGGTAGATTGCCGACTAGCATCCTTCGTCCCTTGGAGAACCGCCGATGACCAGTGCCTTGAGCCCCCGCGACATCCAGAGCCGCATCCGCGCCGGCGCCACGCTGGAGGACGTCGCCGCCGAGGCCGGGGTGGAGGCCGACAAGGTTGAGCCCTTCGCCGCCCCGGTGCTGGCGGAGCGGGAGCACGTGGCCGGCACCGCGCTGCAGTGCCCGGTGCGTCGTCGCGGCGAATCGAGCTCGGCACGCTCGCTGCGCGCCACGGTCGAGGAGAACCTGCTGGAGCAGGGCGTTGACGCCGAGGCCGTCGCGTGGGATGCCTGGCGCGAGGAGGACCGCTCCTGGACCGTCAAGGGAACCTGGCGCCAGGATGAGCAGCACGAGGCGCTGTTCAAGTTCGACCAGAAGGCGCGGTTCTCGCTGGCCCGCAATGACGATGCTCGTCGGCTGATCGGCGAGGCGCTGCCGGGTGAGGTGCGCCCTCGCGACGTGGACGCCGAGCCCACGATCGACCTGAACGACGAGCTGGCGCTCGTTCGCGCCGTGCAGGGCGATGCCCCGATCGTGGACGAGGAATTGGCGATGCAGATGCTCGCCGATGCCGATGCCGATGCCGGTGCCGATGCCGATGCCGAGACCATCCGCTTGCCGCGACCGACGCCGCAGCAAGTGGCCGAGCGCGACGAGCCGGTGACGGCGCCGACCGCCGAGGTCGATAGCCCCATTGCCGCCCCGAAGCCGGCGGTCGAGCTGGAGGACGTCGACGACTACTCCGAGGTCGAGCTGGAGCAGGTGGACGGCGTCTACGACATCGTCCCCAAGAGCATCGGCGAGATGGACGTTCTCTACGAGATGCTCAGCTCATTCAACGAGGACTCGGTCAACATCTACGCGGGCCTGACCGATCCGATCGCCCCGCAGGCGCAGGAGCTCAGGGGCGCAGCCGTCGACATCGACGAGGCGGTCGAGGCGTCTGGGGCCGGGGAGCCTGCTGCCGAAGTTGTCGAGGAGCCCGTGGCGGGTTCGTCCGCCGCGCAGGGGTCCGCTGCCGAGCCGCTCGACGTTGTCGAGGACGAGCACATCGAGGCTGTCGACCCCGAGTTGGGTGATGCCGATGAACAGGACCTCGACGAGGATTCCACGGGAGACCTTCCGGATCTCACCGCGGTCGTGCTGCCCGGGGCCAGCCAGGATGCGGACTCCCCCGATTCGCCGGACTCGCCTGATTCGCCGGATTCCCCCGATTCGCCGAACTCCCCCGCGTCCCCCAACTCGCCCACCGAGGACGACGAGGAAACCGCTGCCGATCCAGAGGGCAGCGCACCCGCCGCCATCGCAGCGCAGGCCAGCGACCTGGAGGCCGATCTCGAACAGGACCACCTCGAGGGCATGACCGATGCCGAGGTGGCCGTCGAGCACAAGATCGAGGACGAGGACGTGGAGACTTCAGCCCCCGAGCCGGCCGAGGCCCCCGACCCCCTGGAGCAGGACCCCCTGGAGCAGGACGCCCTGATCGATTCGCCAGAACCACTCAAGCCCGCTGCCAAGAAGCGCTCGCGCAGCAAGCGTGCGTCGGTCCCGAGCTGGGACGAGATCATGTTCGGCTCACCCATGCCCGGCCAGAAGGGCTGACCCCTCGGCTGGTTCGGATCGTCGGGCCGCGCGGGGACCGCTGGGCACTCGCTCAGCGACACCACTCGAGCAGTTCGTCCACCGGCCAGGTGGTGATGATCCTGGCCGGGTCGATCCCAGCAGCCTCGGCCCGGGCGCATCCCAGCGCGAGGAAGTCCAACTGGCCCGGGGCATGCGCGTCCGTGTCGATGCTGAACAGGCAGCCGACGTCGCGGGCCAGCGCGAGCAGGTCGTCCGGCGGGTCCTGACGCTCCGGACGAGAGTTGATCTCGACCGCGACCTCGAACTGACGGCAGGCCTCGAAGAGCACTTCCGCGTCGAAGTCCGATTGCGGACGCGTCCCGCGGTTGCCCTCGACGAGACGTCCGGTGCAGTGGCCCAGCACATTCGTGTGCCGGTTCGCGACGGCCGCCACCATACGCGTCGTCATGGTCTCGCTGTCGGACCGCAGCTTGGAGTGCACCGAGGCGACGACGACGTCCATCCGGTCTAGCAGGTCATCGGCCTGGTCGAGCGCCCCGTCGTACAGGATGTCCACCTCAATGCCCTTGAGGATGCGGATCTGGTTGGTGGCCTGCACCTCGTCGATCAGCTCCCACTGGGCCAGCAGCCGTTCGCGATTGAGGCCGTTGGCCACCTTGAGCCGCGGTGAGTGGTCGGTGATGGCCAGGTACTCATGCCCCACCCGCTGCGCTGTGGCCACCATCTCCCCCAACGGCGAACCCCCGTCCGACCAAGTGGTGTGGGAGTGCAGGTCGCCACGCACCAGCGACCGCAAGGAGGACGCTGCGAGCGGTTCGTCTGAGGTCAACCTGGCAATCTCGGCGACCTCGTCACCGGCCAGGGCCTGCCGGATCACGGTGGCGGTCTTGGGCCCGAGCCCCGGAACGGAGGTCCACGCGTCGGCATCGGCGAGCGCATCCACCTCGTCGGGCTCCAGCCCGGCCAGGGCGTCCGCCGCCTTGCGGTAGGCCTGGACGCGATAGGTGTCGGCGCGGGCACGCTCGAGCCAGAAGCCCACCTCACGCAACGCATCCACTGCCGGACGCACCCGCTCACACCCCAGGTGGAATCGCTGGTCTGCCACCCGGACACCCTAGCCCGCGACCACTAGGCTGAGGCCCCTAGGAGGCAACAGATGGCTACACCCGATCGCGGCTCGGCAGTCACCGGACGAGTTCTCGTCCCGTCCGACCGCACCCGGGCCGGCATCGTGAAGCGGCTGGGGCAGGCGACCGCGAAGATGACAACGGCGACGCTGGCGGCCATGGAGGAACGCCATCCCTGGTTCAGCGACCTTGATGCCGAGCACCGCTCGTGGATCACCGTCGTCGCCCGGTCGGGCATCGACGGCTTCGTCCAGTGGTTCGCGGACGACCCCGAGAACCCCTTCGACCCCCTCACGGTGTTCAACGTGGCCCCGCGCGCCCTGGCCCGCAACATCACCCTGCACCAGACCGTCGACCTGGTGCGCACCACCATCGACGTGGTCGAGGAACAGATCGCCCTGCTGGCCGCGCGCGGCGACCGTCCCGTCCTCGAGACGGCCATCGTCCACTATTCCCGCGAGGTCGCCTTCGGCGCCGCCGAGGTCTACGCACAGGCCGCCGAGGTGCGCGGCGCCTGGGACGCCCGCCTCGAGGCGCTGGTCGTCGACTCGATCATGCGCGCCGAGGCGGACGAGGCGATGGTCTCGCGCGCGTCCACACTGGGCTGGACCTCTGGACAGAAGGTCTTCGTCGCGGTCGGGCACGTCTCCAGTGAGGCGGGCGACCCGACCCAGGCCGTGCGGCACCGGGCGGGGAAGTTGGGTGTGGACGTGCTGACGGCGATCCAGGGCGACCGGCTGGTGCTGGTCGCCAGCTCGCCCGGGATCACCGAGGAACACGCAGCAGTCGGTCTGGTCGACCAGTTGCAGGACTTCTTCGGGCCCGGACACATCGTCGTCGGTGAACTGGTGGACGACCTGGTGGAGGCGCCCCGTTCGGCTCGTTCCGCGTCCAGCGGTTTGAAGGCCTCCCGGGCCTGGCCCGAGGGTGCCCGCGCGCTGGCCGCGGCTGAACTGCTCCCGGAACGGGCGCTGTCGGGTGATGGCCACGCACGTCGGATGCTCGCCAACGACATCTACCTCCCGCTGCAGGCGGCGGGTGGTGACCTGTTGGAGACCGTGGTGGCCTTCCTCGACCACTCGGGTTCGGTTGAGGCCACCGGCAGAGCGCTCTACGTTCACGCCAACACCGTGCGTTACCGCCTCAAGCGCATCCAGGATGTGACGGGTTACTCCCCCACGGACGCACGCGACGCCTACGCGCTGCGGCTGGCGATCACCCTCGGACGACTCCTCTGACCCGGGCCGCGACGCTCAGCTCCGTGTGGTGAACCGACGAATCGCATGCGTGTGATTCAGCTGCTCCGACAATCGGGGCAGGGATCGCCGCTGGACGACCTGGGCGCCGGTTGTGGGGACCCGACAAATGCGCTGCGGTTGATTTCGTGGTGTCCGCCCGCGCCCACGGGCCGTGCAGCCGCAAGAGTTGGACCGTGCTTGCAATCGTTGCCCCCGGACAGGGCGCCCAGACCCCCGGCTTCCTCGCGCCCTGGCTTGAGCTGCCCAGCTTCGCCGAGCGCCTTGCAGCGTTCAGCGCGGTGACTGGTCTCGACCTCGCCCACTACGGCACCACCGCCGACGCCGACACGATCCGGGACACCGCCATCGCCCAGCCGCTGCTGGTCGCCGCAGCCATCACCACCGCCAAGGAACTTCTCCTGGGCGCCGAGGGTGCTGCCGGCGTCGTCGCCGGCCACTCCGTCGGCGAGTTCGCCGCCGCCGCCATCGCCGGTGCCCTGCGCGACGAGGACGCACTCGTGCTGGTCCGCGAGCGGGGACGCGCCATGGCAGAGGCCTCGGCGATCCGTCCGACCTCGATGACCGCCGTCGTCGCCGGCGACGCTGCCGAGGTGCAGGAAAAGATCGCCGCCGCCGGCCTGACCCCTGCCAACAACAACGGCTCCGGCCAGATCGTCGCCGCCGGCACGGTCGAGCAACTCGCTGCCTTCGCCGAGAACCCGCCCGCCCGTGCCCGGCTGGTGCCGCTGAGCGTCGCGGGTGCGTTCCACACCGTCCACATGGAGCCCGCGGTCGCGCACCTCACCGAGGTTGCCTCATCCGTCGCCCCCACCGATCCCAGCGTCGCCCTGATCAGCAATCGGGATGGCCAGGTCGTCCCCGGCGGTACGGATTACCTGCAGCGCCTGATCAGCCAGGTCGCCAACCCAGTGCGCTGGGACCTGTGCATGGAGACCATGCGTTCTCTGGGCATCAGCGGGCTGCTGGAGCTCACCCCCGCCGGGACGCTGACCGGCATCGCCAAGCGCAACCTCAAGGGTGTCCAGGTGTTCAACCTGAACACCCCCGACCAGTTGGACGAGGCCCGCGAGTTCGTCGCCGAGCACGCCAACGCCAACCAGGCGTCCACCAACCAAGAGTCCACCAACCAGGAGTCCACCAACCAGGACGGGACCAACGCATGAGCGGCCAGATCAAGACCCTCCAGGAGAACCGCTTCGCCCGGATCCTCAGCGTCGGCTCCGAGCGTGGCAACCGCGTGGTGACCAACGAAGAGATGTGCACCATGATCGATTCCACCCCGGAGTGGATCGAGCAGCGCACCGGCATCACCGAGCGTCGCTGGATCGACGAGACCCAGACCCCGCTGTCGATGGCCGTCGGTGCGTCCCGCACGGCGCTGGAGCGCGCGGGCATCACGCCGGAGCAGGTCAGCGCGATCGTCGTCGCCACCGTTTCACACTTCCAGCAGACCCCGGCCCTGGCCTGCCACATCGCCTTCGAGCTCGGTTGCCCTGACCCGGCAGCCTTCGACCTCTCTGCTGCCTGCGCGGGCTTCGGCTTCGGCCTGGCCACAGCCGAGACGCTGGTGCGTGGCGGGACGAGCGAGTACGTGCTGGTGGTCGGCGTCGAGGCGCTGTCGCTGATGCTCGACAAGTCCGACCGCTCGACGGCCTTCATCTTCTCCGACGGCGCCGGTGCCGTCGTGGTCGGCCCGTCCGAGACCCCCGGTATGGGACCGGTTGTCTGGGGCACCGACCCCAAGGCCACCGACGTCATCATGACCGACGACTGGACGATGACGATGCCCAAGGGCGAGTTCCCCTTCCTCAAGATGGAGGGCCGTCAGGTCTTCCGCTGGGCGACCACCTTCATCGCCGAGAAGTCCGCCGAGGCGATCGCGGTGGCGGGGCTGACCCCCGACCAGTTGGACGTCTTCATCCCGCACCAGGCCAACAACCGCATCACCGACTCGATGCTGCGCCACCTGAAACTGCCCGAGAACGTCGTGGTCAGCCGTGACATCTGCACGATGGGCAACTCTTCGGCGGCGTCGATCCCGGTCGCCATGGACGCGTTGCTCGAGCAGGGCCAGGCCAAGTCGGGCGACACCGCGCTGGTGATCGGCTTCGGCGCGGGCCTGTCGTTCGCCGGGCAGGTCATCACCCTTCCCTGACCGACCACCCCCAGAACTCCCGTCGGCTCCCCGCCGGGAAACACCACGAGAAAGAGAGGCCACCATGGCCAGCACCGAAGAGATCCGCACCCAGCTCGCCGAGATCGTCAACGACGTCGCCGGCGTGGCCGCCGAGGACGTGCAGCTCGACAAGTCCTTCTCCGACGACCTCGACGTCGACAGCCTGTCGATGGTCGAGATCATCTACGCCTGCGAGGAGAAGTTCGGCGTGTCCATCCCCGACGAGGACGCCAAGAACCTGAAGACCGTCGGCGACGCCGTCGCCTTCATCGAGCGCGCCCAGGCCTGAGCCACGCACGTGCCCACCGGCCCTGACCACTGACTGGCCCTGACCACTGACTGGCCCTGACCGGTGACTGGCGGGGGCTGACGCTCCGGCTCGGCCCCCGCCCACCCACACACCACCACCGCACACCCTGGAGAATCATGACCACCGTCGTCATCACCGGCATCGGCGCCTACACCCCCCTGGGCGAGGACGCCCCGAGCACCTGGCAGGCGATGCTCGATGGCGTCTCGGGCGTCCACACGCTCCAGCATGACTGGGCAGCCGACCTGCCCGTCACCTTCGCCGCCGAGTGCGCCGGCGACCCCAGCGAGCGCATCGACCGCGTCCAGGCGCGTCGCCTCGACCGCTCCACCCAGCTCTCCCTGATCAGCGCAGAGGAGGCCTGGACCGACGCCGGTTTCGACTTCCACGGCGAGACCGAGGGCCTCGACGGCGAGCGCGTCGGCGTGGCACTGGCGTCCGGCATCGGCGGTCTGCAGACCCTGCTGGGCCAGTGGGACGTCCAGAAGGACAAGGGCCTTCGTCGCGTCTCCCCCTTCACCATCCCGATGCTGATGGCCAACGCCCCCGCCGCGAATGTCGGCCTGCGCGTCGGTGCCCGCGCTGGCATCCACACCCCCATCTCCGCCTGCGCATCGTCCAACGAGGCCATCTCGATCGGTCTGGACATGATCCGGCTGAACCGCGCGGACGTCGTCATCGCCGGCGGCACCGAGGCCGTGCTGCACCCACTGCCGATCAACGCCTTCGCGCAGATGCAGGCGCTCTCGCGTCGCAACGACGATCCCGAGCACGCCTCGCGTCCGTGGGACACCGCCCGCGACGGCTTCGTGATGGGCGAGGGTTCGGTCTGCTTGGTGCTGGAGCGTCTGGAGCATGCCCAGGCCCGTGGCGCGAAGATCTACGGCACGCTCGCGGGTACCGGAATCAGCGCCGACAACCATGACATCGTCGAGCCCGACCCCTCGGGCCACGGTCAGTCGTCTGCCATGGGACGCGCGTTGTCCGATTCCGGTTTGTCCGCCAGCGACATCAAGCACATCAACGCCCACGGCACCTCGACCCCGAAGGGCGACGTGACCGAGGCCGGCTCGATCCGCAAGGCATTGGGTGACGCGACCGATGGCATCGTCGTCACCTCGACCAAGTCGATGACCGGCCACCTCCTCGGTGGTGCCGGTGCGCTGGAGACCTTCGCGGCGCTGATGGCGATCAACACCCGCCAGGTGCCCGCGACGATCAACATCGAGAACCTGGAGCCGGGCCTGCCGATCGACGTCGCCACCACCCAGCGGGAGCTGCCGGCCGGTGACCTCGCCGCGTTGAACAACTCCTTCGGTTTCGGTGGCCACAACGTGGCGCTGGCGCTGACCAACCAGAACCAGACCAACTGATCCACAGTTCCCCGAGTCTGTCGAGGGGCCGCCCCACACCGAAAATGGGTGTGGGGCGGCTTTGTTGTTGTGGCAGGGTCTTCGCCATGCCCATCGCATTGATCGCCCCCGACCCCACCTACCGTGTGAGCCTCCTGGAGGCCTGGGACGAGTTCGACGCCGCCGAGGGCGAGGGCGGTGACTGGACCGGATCCTTTGGCTTCGACCGGGGCACCTGCGCCACCCCCGAGGGCTTCGAGGACATGTGCGCACACCGCGTCCAGGAGGAGACCATCGCCTCCCCCGGTTTCGTCACCGCTACGATGCGCTGGGCCGTCGAGGACGACCAGTGGCTGGGCCGGGTGTCGGTACGGCATGACCTCAACGACCACCTGCTGAACAAGGGCGGACACATCGGCTACGGCGTTCGTCCGAGCGCTCGTCGCCGCGGGATCGCCACCCAGCTGATGCGCGCCGGCCTGGACGTCCTGCGTGATCGCGGCGTGGCGCAGGCTCTGGTGACCTGTGACGACGGCAACCTCGGGTCGGCGACGATCATCGAGCGTGCCGGTGGTGTGCTCGAGGACGTCCGTGATGGCACCCGTCGTTACTGGGTGCCGACGGCATGAGCATCCCCGCCGATCCCGGGACAGTTCCTGAGTTGGTCACGCACCTGGCCGCGGGCCGACCCCTGCAGTGCGTGTGGCGCAACCAGATCGGCGGCACCACCTGGCGAATCGGCACCCGGTCCGCGGACGACGAGTATGTGAAGGTCGGGCCGCCCCATCCCGAGTCCGATCCGGCGGGCGACGCCGAACGGATGGCCTGGGCGGCGCGCTGGCTGCCCGTCCCGAACGTCCTCGGGCACGGTGCGCATGCCGGGCTGCTGTTCCTGCACACCAGGGCTCTGCCCGGGACGAATGCCATCCAGCTGACGGACGACCCTCGCGCCACCGCCCGCGCGCTGGGCGCGGCGTTGAGGCGCTGGCACGATGCGCTGCCGGTCCAGGAATGTCCCTGGCAGTGGTCCGCGGACGTCCGTCTGGCAGCGCTCGATGACGAAGCCAGGGTCGCGCTGGGCGGACCGCCCGCGATCCCGCGCGACGACCTGGTCGTCTGCCACGGGGACGCCTGCAACCCCAACTTCCTGCTGGACGACGACCTGGAGCCGTCCGGCTACGTGGACGTCGGCCTGATGGGGCTCGCCGACCGGCACGCCGACCTCGCGCCCGCCCTGCTGAGCCTTGGCTGGAACTTCGCCGGGGTGCCCTTCGACGACCCGGCAGCCGGTTATGTCCACAAGCCACTGGACGATGACTTCCTCGCCGGCTACGGAAACCCGGTCGATGTGCAGCGGTTGGACTGGTACACCCGCCTGTGGAATGCGGGCTGAGGCGAGATCAGGGTCCTGATCGCTCCAGACGACAGCAGTTCGCGTCGGTCAGCCGATCTTCTCCGTGTCGAGGCGGTCAAGGATCCACGAGCGCACCAGCGTCGATGCAGGCAGGTGCCGTGCGGCCGCCACTGCTTCGACGCGGGCCTGCTCCTCTTCGCTGAGCCTCACGGAGTAGACCTTGGCCCGGTTTGGACGCGCCACCCGGGTGCCAGGGGCATAGGCATCAGTGCGGGTCGTCTCGGACTCGGCACGCAGTCGCGCCGCAAGCTCAGGATCCATCGTCTTCGCCATGGCTGATTCCCTCTCGGTAGAGCCTCAGGTCGGCGCCGGTGGCCGGCCAGGCATTGATCAGGTGGAGGTCGCCGTCCCCGTCCCGGAAGGCGATGACGGTGAGTACACGGCCCGCAGCGGGTGAGCGTCCGATGAATCGCGATGCGCCCATGCGGGACTTGGGATCAGGTTCCAGAGCGGCGAGGTCGGGGTCATCCAGGACCTCTTGTGCCCACTCTGGTTCGACGCTCATTCCACTGGGATATCGCTCCGGTCGAGACCGCACATAGCGCGCAACCACCTCATCCCAGTTGAGGACTTCGCCCATGACCCAAGTGTACTACATCGTCTGACGTGAGGGGTGCGCGCAAGCGCTGACGGGGCCCCGACGGCGGCAGTTGAGTGCGTCCGGCGGGGCGGCCTCTGGCAGGCTGCTGCCCATGAGTGTTGACCCCTCCTTGGTGCCTGAGCTGGCTGTCACCGACTGCGTCGTATCGCTTCGGTTCTGGCGAGACCTGCTCGGGTTCGAGGTCCTCTACGGCCGGCCCGAGGAGGGCTTCGCCTACCTGGTCTTGGGCAGTGCCCACGTCATGCTGGACCAGGCCGACATCGGCCGCACGTGGAGAACGGCCCCCCTCGACCTGCCGCTGGGGCGAGGGATCAACTTCCAGATCTCAGTGTCTGACGTGGCCGTGCAGCTCGACCGACTCACTCGGGCTGGGTGGCCGCTGTTCATGGAGCCAGAGGAGAAGTGGTACCGCGTCGGCCCGCATGAAGAGGCAGGCGTTCGGCAGTTCTTGGTGCAGGATCCGGACGGATACCTCGTCCGCCTCCAGACGCCCTCGGGGCACCGGACGCTGGACCAGTAGCCCAACGCGACATGAGCGAGCGTCGCCTACGGTTCGCGCGGAAGAGCGGCGCGAGTGTCCTCCACGATGGATGCAGCCCTGGCGACGAGCTCGCTGAGGCCCACGTGCTCGCGTGGGTGCAAGGCGACGTGGGCCCTGGCTGCGAAGTCGTGGGTGTCCAGATCGAGCCGGGCCACGTCGACCACGATGCCCTTCTCGTTGGTTACCCATGAACCAGCAGTGGCATGCCAAGCGTGGGCGCAGAGCATGAGTGCGGCCGAGCAGCACAGCATCACGTACGCGCTGTCGTCCTTGGGCAGGCCCTTGCGGGCGGCATCTACCAGGAAGCCGGCCTGCCACAGGTTGTCGACGAACGCGACGCGCAAGGGTTCGGGGTACGGGTCGAGACCGGTGGCCAGGCCGGCGGCGGCGCCGTCGGGGTCGGCGAGCGGACGGCACGTGGCGACCTCGCCGGCGTAGCTGACGTCGAGGAAGCCCAGCGGGTGACCGGGCTGGGGGTGGAAGGCGAACTCGCCGCGGCGGGCGCGGTCGGCCTGTTCGCGCACGCGGTCGAGGTCCCGCAGGATCCAGTCGACAGGGGTGCCGTCGACGGTGAGCCAGCCGCCACCGTTCACCCAGGGGCCCCAGCCGCCTGGCCCGACGATCTCGACCTGCCCGGTGTCACTGAAAGCGCGTGACGCGCGGGTCAGGGCGTCGAGGTCGAGGTCTTTGGCTCGGTAGTACAGGCCGAGGTCGACGTCCGAGCCCGCGTGATGGGTGCCGCGAGCTCGGCTGCCTCCCAGGGCGACGGCCAAGATGCCGGGAACTGATGCGAGCGCATCGGCCATCTGCTGGAGTCGCTCGTCGGTGATCACGCACCAGAGTCTTGCGTTGCCCGTGCGGACCTGCAATGCCATCGCGGCATGAGAGTGCCTTGCGGGATCCGGTCAGTACGGTTTCGGGGTGACGTCTCGTAGCTCGCGAGGGATGCCGTGCGGAAACATTTCCGACCAGCGGTCGAGTGGGCTGTTCCAGTTCTCGGCCTGTGTCTCGTTGCGGAACCCGGACCAGGGCGAGTCGAGCAGGCGCCGAGACCGCTCAATGAACTCGTCTGCGCTGAGACGCACGTAGTGCTCGGTGGCGCCCACACCCAAGGTGTGGTGCATCCCCTTGCGTGACATGTAGCAGGCGATGACGCAGACGGTGTCGGCCGATTCGACGATGCAGGGATGGCCCAGGGCGAACTCGGAGTCCGACGGGCACCAGTCGTGCTGCACGGCGGCGAAGAACGGTGTGCGCATCGTCCATCCGTCTGAGGGCTCAGCTGTGGCGTTCGGGTTGGCGTCCAGCTCCGGGGCCCAATCGAACAGGCGCGGCGCATCCGATCCGATGTCGGTGAGGTCGACCAAGGGTTCGATGCCATAAGGCCAACCGTGCTCGCGGGGCGGAAGCTCGGCCACCACCGTGGCCTGCATGATCCAGCCGCTGAACACCGTGATGATGGTCTTGGGGGTGGCGAGACCGTCGGCGTCGCTGATGGCCTCAGGCGTCGTGAAGTCCATGCCATCGACGGGAACGATGTCGCCACCGTGTGGCGACACCCGCCAGCCGCCACACGGATCGAGTTCCAGCTGCGCGTGGGCCTCCCATAGTCGGTCCACTTGCACGCGCACATGCCGCACATCGGTGCCGGGGGCATGTCGTCCGGCCCGCAGCAGGATGGGCGCACCGACCGCTTGCTCCCACGGTGAGGAGAGGACGTGATCGTCGCCCAGGGTGAGGTCGACGATGTCGTTGAGGTTGACCGGGCTCCCGAAACGCACGAACTCCCGGTGGTCGAACCAGACCAAGACGGTGCGGGGGGCAACATGTTTCATCGCGAGGACGCCTTTATGCGGCAGCGCCGAGCCATCGACGAGGGCATCCAAAGCGCCCCATTGAGCCCAGCATGGCATGGCGGCGAGTTCGGTACAACGCACGCCTCTCGGCATTATGCGGGTGATCGATGTCAAGAGTGCTGGTCGGTCAGTGCGTCCTCTGCTTCCGGTTCTTGACGGCAAGGAGGATGCCGACCAGCATGAGGCACCCAGAGGCAACCGCGAAGAACCAGCGCGCTGAGCTTCCTTGACCGCGAGCGATTGGCAGGGCTTGACCCAGCATGGTGAAGAACTGGGAGAGGGCGATCAGGACGCCCAAGATGAAGTTGCGGCGGCGGGCACTGACATCCATTTCGCGGTCCTTCACGAGGCTTGGGTCGTGTCAATCTCGGTGATGAGTTGATCGTAGATGGCCATGCGTCGGGTCTGTCCTTTGGCGCAGGCGTCGTTGTGTTGGGCCAGCAGGATGGGGCGGAACTCGATACCGGTCTGGAAGAAGGTGCAGGTCTCGCAGATGTTCTCGAACTCGCAGTCCATGACCTTGGGGCGGATGCAGTAGCCGTTGCCGAGTAGGCGGTGGTGTTCGCGGTTGAGGCGGGCCATGTTGGGTCCGAGGTCGTCGGCGGGCAGGACGGGCGGGCTGGTGTAGAGGGCGTCGACCTTCTCGGCGATCTGGAAGTACTCCTCGGCGACGGTGCGGTTGGCGATCTTCGCGTAGACCAGTGTCATGTCGAGGCTCTTGTGGCCGAGCATCGCGGCGATGGCCTCGATGCTCATGCCCCGGTTGATCGCCTGGGTCGCGAGGGCGTGGCGCAGCTGGTGCGGGTGGACGTGCCCGATGCCGGCGGCGGTGGCGGACTTCTGAACCATCCGGGTGATCGAGAACCTGTCCTGCGGGGTGCCGTTCTCACGGGGAAGCAGCAGCGGGTGGTCGCCGGGAACGTAGCGGTCGCGGTAGGCGGTGACGAGCTCGACCAGGTGAGGGTGGAGGGGCAGGTAGCGGTCCTCGTGGAGTTTCCCGACCGGGACGTGGAGCCAGTGGGTGTCCCCGATCAGGACGATCGCGTCGCTGGTCAGCGACATGTATTCACCGATCCGTAGGCCGGTGCGCAGCAGGAACTCGACGGTGAGGCCGACCAGCATCCGCTTGTCAGCCTGGGCGGCGCGCAGCAGTTTCGCGGCAGATGGGTCGTCGAGGGCCTTGGGCAGGGCGTGGTGTTGTTTGGGGACGTCGCCGTGGAACATCGGGACTCGGGCGGGCGCCTCGGGCCAGCCCCATTCGTCGATGCGCAGGAAGAACATGCGCAGGTTCCCCAAGCGGTGGGCCATGGTGGCTGGATTCGTGAGCTGGCCGTTCTTGCCCTTGCGGCTGGCCAGCCATGTCTTGAATCCTTCGATCTCGGGTCGGCCGATCTGGTCAAGTCGGGTCGTGTCGGGGTGATGCGCGATCAGGTAGGTCGCAAAGACCCGCAGCGCCAAGCCGGACTCGGCGGCGGTGCGGGGGCGCAGGACCACGGCGATCTGCTCGACGTAGCGTTCCATGGGGTCGGCGATGTCGGGGATGGTGGCTTCGATATGGGGCCATTTTGCGGTGAAGTCCATGCCGTTGAACCCGCGGGGATTGCCTTGGCTTCGGGGTTTCCTCATCGCAGTCTCCTGAATCCGGGGATGATCGGCCGTTCTGGTGCGGGTGTGGGTGGGATGGGGACGCCGACGAAGACCTGGGCGTCGATGACCTCGGAGGCCTTGCGGTACTGGGTCGCGAGCCAGTCGTCGGCCAGGTGGAGATAGATCCGGGTCGTCTCGATCGACGCGTGCCCGGCCTGCGCTTGGACGGCCTCCAGCGGCATCCCGGCCTCGCGCAGGCGGGTCAAGCAGGTGTGTCGCAGCTGGTGGCAGGTCGCGTGGCGTAGCCCGGCGCGGCGTCTGGCGGAGTCGAGGACCTCGTCGAGTCCGGCCGGGGTGAGGGGTTGGCCGCGTTGCGGTCGTTTCAGGCTGACGAACACGACATCGGTGGTGGTGTCGGCGGGTCGTTCGGTGTCGAGGTAGGCGGCCAGGTGCTCGAAGAACACCGGCGAGATCGGGACCAGGCGCTGGTGTCCGCCCTTGCCGGCGCGGACGAAGATGCGCCTCGTGCCGGGATGCAGGTCCTCGAGGCGGAGGCCGAGGACTTCGCAGCGTCGCAGCCCGCCGAGCAGCATCGCGGAGACCATGGCGCGGTCGCGGTGGGTGCGCAGCGCAGCCGTGAGGGCGTCGACCTCGGTGGCGGTCAGGATCGTCGGCAACGTTCGCGGTGGCCGGACCAGCGGGACGCCCTGGCGGGGGCGGTTGCGTTCCCGCCGGGTCGGCAGGCCGCGTGGGACCGGGTTGGTGGTGATGTCGCCGCGGACGGTCAGGAAGGCGTAGAACCCGCTGATCGTGGACAGCCGGCGGTGTATCGTGCGGGCCGAGACCGGCTTGAGCGGGCCGGTGGTGACCGGTCGGGCTGGGAGGTGGTCCTGGCCGGTGCGCTGGGCGGTGATGAACGCCATCACGTCGCGGGGCGTGACCTCGACCACGGACTTGTCGACGAGGCGGGTGAACACGAGCAGGTCGTACCAGGCCGCCAGCACCGAGTTCGGGCTCACACGGACAGCGAGGAAGGCCAAGTAGTCGTCGACCAGCGGGTCACCGAACCGACCCGGCGGATGGCCTGGGGCGCGTTGCACGACAGGGAACAGGCGGGGCGTGGCAGCGGCCATGGGACACCTCCATTGGAGCCCGGGATGCCAGCCAGCCTCGACACCCCGGTGATCCGAAGATCACCCACATATCAAGCAGTTGAGGATGCTCACGCACCTGGTCGATTGCAGTGACAACTGCAACGAGGACACTGACGGCGCCACAACAAACCTCTGTTCACAGCCTCTCGGATATCGGGGGATCTGGCCGGAGGCCCCTCGACAGGCTCGGGGAACGTGATTGCTGGCTCGGGGAACTCAGACCACCTGGTGCAGCCACCGGACGGGGGCACCCTCGCCTGCGTGGCGGAAGGCCTCGAGCTCGTCGTCCCACGGGCGCCCGAGCAGTTCGTCAAGCGCCAATGACAGGGGCTTGCCCCCCAGCGCCTCGCCGACGACTGCGGCCTTGAGTCGTTCCTCGGGCACCAGCACGTCCCCGTGGACGCCGATCACCGCCTGGAAGATGCCGAGCGACGGCGTGTAGCTCCAGCGCTGCCCGTCCGAGCCGGTGCTGGGTTCCTCGGTGACCTCGAAGCGCAGCCGTTCCCAGGCCCTGAAGGCCGACGCAATCTTGGCGCCGGTGCCCGTGGCGCCCGCCCAGGACAGCTCGGCTCGCCACGCCCCGCGCTGGGCGGGCTGGGGTGTCCAGTCGAAGTGCGTGGGCACGCCAAGGGCACCACCCGCGGCCCACTCGATGTGCGGGCGCAGCGCGGACGGCGCGGAGTGGATGAAGACGACTCCACGGGTCGATGCCATCTCGGTTCCTCCTGACCAGGCCCAGTCGTGCCTTCCCCAGCAGCTGGACGATCATCCGGATTCACCCGATACGGCGTTGAGTTGTTGGCGCCATTGTGCCCCACGCTGGACGCCCGGCCAAGTGCCCGGACGGGGCGAAGCTCCCGCGCCCGGCGGCGGCTAGGGTCGGACCATGACCACAGCCCCCCATGGTTCCTGGAAGTCCCCGATCGGCGTCGATGAGGTGCTCGGGTCAGCCGTCGGGCTCTCATGCCTCGGCCGCCTCGGCGAGGGCGTCGGCTGGTTGGAGTCCCGTCCGGGGCAGAACGGACGCCTCACCCTCGTCCAGGACGGTGACGAGATCACGCCCGCACCCATCAACGTCCGCTCCCGGGTGATGGAGTACGGCGGTGGCGCCTGGCATGCCGACGGCGATGTCGTGGCTTGGTGCAATGACGACGACGGACGCGTCTGGGTCCGCGACGAGACTGGCGACCGCCCCGTCACTCCCGAGACCCGCGACCTGCGCTACGGCGACCTGCGGGTACATGCCGACCTCGGCGTCCTGCTGGCTGTCCGCGAGGACCATCGAGACGACGAAGAAGAGGCCGAGACGACGATCGTCTCGCTGGACCTCGCCACCGAGAACTCCGACGGCGGCACCGTGCTCGTCGCGGGCGCCACCTTCTACGCCCACCCCGCTCTGGCGCACGGCCAGCTGGCCTGGGTCGAGTGGAACCACCCCGACATGCCATGGGACGCCACGCGCCTGCTCGTCGGCCCCTGTGACGGGCACGACGTCGGCGACGTGACGGTGGTGGCCGGCGGCGAGGACATGTCGGTCGTCCACCCGCAGTGGTCGCCCGACGGGACGCTCTACTTCCTCAGCGACACGAACGGCTACTGGACGCCGTGGGTGTGGGACGGCAGCGAATGCCGCGAGGTGTTCAGCGCCGAGGGCGACTTCGCCCGTCCGACCTGGGTGCTGGGATCGGACCGCTTCGCCGTCGTGGACGACGATCGTCTGCTGGTCACCTGGTACGAGGACGGGTACGCGCGTCTCGGCGTGCTCGGCACCGACGGAACCATGCGCGAGGTGCCCGGTCGCTTCGCGGACGTGGATGGCCTCGCCGTGGCTTTCGGGACCGGCTGGGCGCTGCTCGCGCACGCGGATCGTCCCGCTGAACTGGCCCGGCTGGACCTGGAGACGCTGCAACTAACCACCGTCCGGTCCGGGGGTGAGGCGCCCGACCCGGCCTGGGTATCGGTGCCGGAGTCGATCTGGTTCGACGGAGACCACGGCCCGACGCAGGCGTGGTGGTACCCGCCGACCAACCCCGACTTCACCGCCCCCGCAGGCGAACTGCCGCCGGTCATCGTCAACACCCACGGCGGACCCACCGGGATGGCGCCGTGCGACTACTCCCCCGCCTTCGCCTACTGGACCAGCCGTGGCTTCGGCATCATCGACGTCAACTACTCCGGCTCGGCCGGTTTCGGACGCGCCTACCGCAACCGCCTGTACGGCAACTGGGGCGTGGCCGACGTAGCCGACTGCGTCGACGCCGTCGAGGAACTGGTCGAGCGAGGGCTCGTCGATCCCGACCGGGTCGTCATCCGGGGCGGATCGGCTGGCGGCTACACGACCCTGCAGTCGCTGGTCAGCTCAGACGCCTTCGCGGCCGGCGTCAGCTCTTACGGGATCGGCGACCTGGAGATGTTGGCCACCGACACCCACAAGTTCGAGTCCCGCTACCTCGACCGGATCGTCGGGCCCTACCCGGAGGCGCAGGAGGTCTACCTGCAGCGCTCACCCATCCACCACGTCGAGCGGCTCAGCAGCCCGATGCTCATCCTGCAGGGGCTGGAGGACAAGGTGGTCCCGCCGAACCAGGCCGAGGCGATGGCGCAGGCAGTCCGGGAGAAGGGGCTGCCGGTGGCGCTGGTGATGTTCCCCGGTGAGGGGCATGGGTTCCGGCAGGAGGCCACGCGGCGCACGGTGCTGGAGGCGCAGCAAAGCTTCTTCGCGCAGTTGTTCGGCTACACGCCAGCGGACGAGGTTCCGGTGCTCGAGGTGGAGAACCTGGACTGATTTGTGGTGCGGCTGGCCGGAGGGACCCCTCGACAAGCTCGGGGAACGTCCTTGGCGGCTCGGGGAACATGATTCGCGGCTCGGGGAACGTTGGGGGGCACAGGCTCGGGGAACGTGGGTGCGGCTGGCCGGAGGGACCCCTCGACAAGCTCGGGGAGCGGGCGTCTCCGCAGATGCGGTTGAATGACCGCATGGACTACCGCATTCGCGAAGCCGCTGCCCTGATCGGGGTCAGCGACGACACCTTGCGTCGGTGGGTCGATTCCGGACGGGTGGACAGCTCGACGGACGAGTCCGGCCGTCGGGTCGTGGCCGGGAGCGCGCTCGCCGAGCTGGCGGTCGAGCTGGCCGAGCCGGTCGAGTTGCCCGGGCACGCCGCGCCGACGCCCCGCAGCGCCCGCAACTCCTTTACCGGGATCGTCACCCGGGTGGTGCGGGACACCGTGATGGCGCAGGTCGAGATGCAGGCGGGTCCGCACCGCGTCGTCAGCCTGATCAGCCGGGAGGCGGCCGACGAACTGGGCCTCGAACCCGGCGTGCTGGCCGTGGCCAGCATCAAGGCCACCAATGTCGTCGTCGAGACCCCTCGCCGCGCATGAGCCGCAGAGCCCTAGCCGGTGTGGCAGCGCTCGCGTTGGCCCTCACCAGCGTGCTCACCGGGTGCAGCGGCAGCGCGTCCCCCAACTCCACCATCACCGTCCTGGCTGCGGCCAGCCTCAGCGACACCTTCGACACCTTGGCCGCCGACTACGAACAGGCCCATCCCAGCGTCGACGTCCAGGTCTCCTATGGCGGGTCGTCCGCCTTGGCCCAGCAGGTCAACGACGGCTACCCGGCTGACGTGCTCGCCAGCGCTTCGACCAAGACCATGGACACGGTCGTGGCCTCTGGCAAGGCCACCACGCCAACCACCTTCGCCACCAATGTGCTCGAGGTCGCGGTGCCCAAGGACAATCCGGGAGGCGTCCGAGCTCTGGCAGACCTGACCAAGCCCGACTTGCAGATCGCGTTGTGCCAGTCGAGCGTCCCCTGCGGTGCGGCCAGCGCGACCCTGCTCACCCGACAGAACTTGACGGTGCGCGCCGCGACCGAGGAGGCGGACGTCCGCTCCGTGCTCACCAAGGTCAGGCTCGGCGAGGTGGACGCCGGTCTGGTCTACGCCACCGATGTCCGTGCCGCGGGCGACGACGTGATCGGCATCGAGATCCCCCCCAACCAGAACGTCTCCACGAGCTACCCGATCGCCACGCTGACCGGTGCGCAGAACCCGGACGGCGCGGCGGCCTTCATGGGCGAAGTCCTGTCCGACCACGGACGCGCGGTGTTGCGCGAGGCAGGTTTCACGCTCCCGTGAGCAGCCGTCCCCGCCCCCGGTCCAGCTTCCCGCTGGGTGCCCTGGCACTCGTCGCAGCGCTGTTGCTGGCGCTCCCGCTGGTCAGCCTGTTGCTTCGCGCACCGTGGGCATCATTCGCCCACCTGTTGCGCGGGACCACCGTCGTGTCTGCCCTCGCCCTCTCGCTCGGCACCGCCACTGCCGCCACGCTCGTTGCGCTCGTGCTGGGCGTCCCGCTGGCGTGGTGGCTGGCGGCTCCCCACTCCCGAGCCTGGGCGAGCATCGCGGGAATCGTCCGGGCGTTGGTGACCCTGCCGCTGGTGCTACCGCCGGTGGTTGGTGGCGTCGCGCTGCTGATGGCCTTCGGACGGATGGGGGTGTTAGGACGTCCGCTGGGAGCCCTCGGACTCTCGCTCCCCTTCACCACCGCGGCCGTCGTGCTGAGCCAGGTCTTCGTCGCGATGCCCTTCCTGGTCGTCGGTGTGGAGGGCGCGCTGGCGCAACGGGACGTCGAACTGGAGGAGGCCGCCGAAACGATGGGGGCCAGCGCCTGGCAGGTGTTCCGCCACGTCACGCTCCCCCTCGCGGCACCGGCCGTCGCCGCCGGAACCGTGCTGTGCTGGGCCCGGGCATTGGGCGAGTTCGGCGCCACCATCACCTTCGCGGGCAATGTCCCCGGACGGACGCAGACGACGCCGCTCGCGGTCTACCTGGCGATGCAGGACGACCCGGACGCCGCGGTTGCCCTGTCGGTGGTGCTGTTGGCCGTGTGCACGCTCGTCCTGGTGGTGCTGCGGGGTCGCTGGCTGGGCCAGCTGGCACGGCTGCGGGGCTGATGCGCTAGCGTGCTCGAAGGACGCGGGGTGCCACCGATTGGTGGCTGAGAACAGACCCGTTGAACCTGATCTAGTTCGGACTAGCGAAGGGACGTTCTCGTCATGAGCACACCCATACCCACTGCCCCTGCAACCATCACGCCCGCCGCGCTCGCGGACGCCCTGCGCCAACTGCGCGAACACACTCCCCTGGTGCAGTGCCTCACCAACATCGTCGTCGCCCAGTGGACGGCCAATGTGCTGCTCGCCGCCGGTGCAGCTCCCGCCATGGTCGACAACCCCGAGGAGGCGGGCGGCTTCGCCCAGTTCGCCTCCGGCGTGCTCGTCAACACCGGCACCCCCTACCGCGAGACCTATGAGGCGATGCGGGTCGCCGCCCGATCCGCACAGGAGGCGGGGACGCCGTGGGTGCTGGACCCGGTCGCCGCGGGTGGGTTGCCCGTCCGGACGGCCTTCGCGGTCGAGGTGCTGGAACACCGCCCGACGATCATTCGCGGCAACGCGTCCGAGATCTCCGGCCTGTCCGGCGGTGCCGGCGGACGCGGGGCGGACTCCACCGCGTCCCCGGAGGAGGTACTGGACCTCGCGCAGGAACTGGCCCGCACCCACGGCTGCGTGGTGGCCGTCTCGGGTGCGGTCGACCACATCACCGACGGCGAGCAGGTGGTGCGCATCAGCAATGGGGACGCGATCATGACCCGCGTCACCGGCGTCGGCTGCAGTCTGGGTGGGCTGATGGCTGGCTTCGCGGGCGTCGTCGAACCGTTGCTCGCGGCCAGCGCCGCCACCGCCTTGATGACGGTTGCCGCCGACAAGGCGATGGAAACCGCCAAGGGTCCCGGGACCTTCGCCGTGGCCCTGTTGGACCAGTTGGAGCTGACCACCCCGGAGGAGCTCGCGGAGAGGGTCCGGCTGTGAGGGACGCCCAGACCATGCAGCGTGAGCTTGCCATCTATCTGGTCACCGACACCGGACAGTGCGGCGGCCTTGACGCCGTCGTGGCCACGGTGGCTGCGGCCGTCGAGAACGGGGCCACCCTGGTGCAGGTGCGCGACCCCGACGCCAGCGACGAGGACTTCCTTGCCCTGTCCCGGGCCGTCGTCGACGTCGTCGCCGGACGCGTACCGGTGGTGCTGAACGACCGCGTCCACCTGGTCGCCGATGCCGGGGCTGACGGCGCCCACATCGGACAAGGGGACCTGCCACCGCTGGAAGCCCGCGCCGTCCTGGGGCCGGACGCGATCCTCGGACTCTCGGTGGAACGCCGGGAGCACGTCGAGGCGGCCAACGCCCTGCCCGCCGGAACCCTCGACTACGTCGGCATCGGGCCGGTGTGGGCACAGCAGACCAAGCCCAATGCGGCTCCCCCACTCGGCCCCGACGGCCTGGCCGAGCTCGTCGCGCTCAGCGATCTTCCTGCGGTCGCGATCGGCGGCGTGGGTGGCCCGGGACGGATCGCCCCCATCAAGCCGTCCGGTGCTGGCATGGCGATCGTCAGCGCCATCTGCTCCGCGGACGATCCGGGTGCTGCCACCGCTGCGATCGTCCGGGAGTGGCATGCCGAGGAAGGGGACGCGCGATGACCATCACCACCTTGTCGATCGCGGGCGTCGACCCCAGCGGCGGTGCGGGCATCTTCGCCGACGTGAAGACCTTCAGCGCGCTCGGCGCCTACGGCATGGGCATCGTCACCGCGTTGACCGCGCAGTCGACCCAGGGCGTGACCGGCTTCGTCGCCACCGACGCGGGTTTCGTCACCCAGCAGTGGACGACGCTGGCCGACGACATCCTGCCGGACGCGATCAAGATCGGGATGCTGGCCAATGCCGAGGTCGCCCGCGCCGTCGGCGAGATCGTCGACGACTACCGCGCCCGCGGCGGGCAGCACGTCGTCCTGGACCCCGTGATGGTCGCCACCTCGGGCGACCGGCTGCTGGACGCGGACTCCGAGGCGGCGGTGCTGTCGCTGGTGCCGAAGGCCTCGCTGATCACGCCGAACCTGCCCGAGGCGGCAGTGCTGCTGGGCATCGACGAGGCCCGGTCGGACGACGAGATGCCGGCGCAGGCACGGGCGCTGCTCGACCTGGGCGCCGAACGGGTCCTGCTGAAGGCCGGGCACCTGGCCGGACCCGAGTCGGTGGACGTCTACGGCGACGAGACCGGGCTGGTGCGGCTCAGCGCGCACCGCGTCACCACGACCAACACCCACGGGACGGGCTGCACCCTGTCGTCCGCCATCGCTGCGCTGCGTCCGCGACGCGACGACTGGCTCGCGGCGGTGACGGACGCGAAGGCGTGGCTGACCCACGCCCTCGAGCACGCAGACGAGCTGGCGGTGGGTCAGGGACACGGGCCGGTGCACCACTTCTGGGACATCTGGGACGACGAGCAGGAAGGACGCTGACGATGGGATTCACCGACGAGGTCTGGCAGGCCAACCAGGACCTGCTGGCCGCCATCCACGAACACCCCTTCGTCGCTGGACTGGGCGACGGCAGCCTGCCGCGCGAGGTCTTCGACGGCTACATGACCCAGGACGCGCTCTACCTGGCCGACTACGCCCGGGCGATGGCGATGCTCGCCGCGCGGGCCACCGACCCCGACGACATCACCTTCTGGGGAATCGGGGTGCAAGGGGCGATCGTCGCCGAGCGCGAACTGCACGCCGCCCACGTCGAGGTCGGTGCGGGGACGATGTCGCCGAGTTGCCGCGCCTACACCAGCTACCTGCTGGCGACCGCGTCCACGGACGCCTACGAGGTGGGCGTCGCGGCGATCCTGCCCTGCTTCTGGATCTACCAGGACGTCGGGGACGCGCTGTTGGGCGCGGCCGGGAATCTTGAGGGGCATCCCTATGGCGACTGGATCGGCATGTACGCCGACCCGCTGTTCGCCGAACAGACCGCGCGGGCACGCGCCATCACCGATCGGCTCGCCGAGGGGTGTGGTCCGGCGACGAGGGCGCGGATGGCGGACGCCTTCACCCAGGCATCGCGCTACGAGTGGATGTTCTGGGACGCGGCTTGGCGTCAGGAGCGCTGGCCCATCTGATCGTGGTGACGGGTGGCCGGAAAGACCCCTCGACAAGCTCGGGGAACGTACGGGGTCCAAGCTCGGGGAACGGACCCCACCACGCTCCCCGAGCTTGTCGAGGGGTCCCTCCGGCCAGCTCACACGGAATAGTCGCGGGCCCCGAAGATCGCGGTGCCGATCCGCACGCACGTCGAGCCCTCGGCAATCGCGATCGGGAAGTCCCCGGACATGCCCATGCTCAACTCGTCCCACTCCCGATCCAGCGCGTGCACGTCCCGCAGCCGGTCGCGCACCAAGCGCACGCGCTCGAAACAGGCGGCGACCTCGTCCGGCTTCCCGTTGACCGCGACGGTCATCAAACCCCGGACGTCCAGATGGCTGAACCCGCCCAGCTGGTCGACGAAGGCCTCCACCTCGTCCACCGGCAGCCCAGACTTCTGCGGCTCGTCGGAGGAGTTCACCTGGACCAGCACCTGCAGCGTCCGTCCGGCGGTGGCCAGGCGCTTGTCCAGCTCGGCGGCCAGCCGCAGCGAGTCCAGGCACTGGAACTCGTCGACGAGCTCGGCGACCACCTTGGCCTTGTTGGTCTGCAGGTGCCCGATCAGGGCGAACCTCACGTCCGACCCCGCGAGCGCGGCGCTCTTGGCCTGGATCTCCTGGACCTTGTTCTCACCCATCAGGGAGTAACCCGCGCGCTGGCACTCCCGCAGGGCATCGACCGGATGGGTCTTGCTGACCGGCAACAGCCGCACCTCGGAGGGGTCACGTCCGGCATCAGCGCAGGCCTGGTCGACCTGCGCGCGGACGCGTGCGAGGTTCTCGGTGATCATGGCCAGCGGGCGCCGAGCGAGATCACGCCCAGCGCGGCGAGCACCGCGAACAGCAGCGACAACCCGGCGTACCGGTCGGTGACCTCGGTGTAGACCTTCTCGTAGCCAACCGACTGGGCGATGGTCTTGTAGACCGCCTCCAGTTCGGACTTCGACGCGGCGGAGAACTTCTTTCCGCCGGACGCCTTCGCCACCGCCGACAACTCGCCATGGTTCACGGGGACGGGCTGGCGTACGCCGTTCTCCATCACGTAACCGGTCGCCGTGCCGTAGGCGATCGTGTAGACGGGCACCTCGGCCTTCTTCGCGTCCTGGGCGGCGGTCAGCGACGCACGCCCGGAGTTGGTCGCGCCGTCGGACAGCAGGACGATCGCGGCGGGAGCCGTCTCGTCCGGGTGGTCGGGGTCGGCCGGCACCATCTCGAGCGCCTTCAAAGAGGTGTAGATGCCCTCGCCGATGGCGGTGGTCGGGGCAAGTTCGAGGCTGTCGATCGCACGGCTCACCGCACCACGGTCGGTGGTCGGCGGCACCACGACGTCGGCGGTCGCGGCGAAGGTGACCAGCGCGACGTTGAAGCGGTCCGGCAGCAGGGTCGTGAACTCCTTGGCGGCGGTCTGGGCGGCGGCCAGGCGGGTCGGTTCGACGTCCGTGGCCATCATCGAGCGGGACACGTCGATCGCGATGACGATGGTCGCCCGGTCGCGCGGGACGTTCGTGTAGCTCTTCGGCATCGCCCACGCGACCACCAAGGACGCGAGCGAGGCGAGCGCGAGCAGCACGGCACCATGGCGCTTCCAGGCGCGGTCCTTGGGGATCACCAGTGACAAGCGACTGCGGCGCTGGCGCGGGTCGGGACGGAAGCGCGAGTTCAGCAGCAGGTAGAGCCCACCGATCAGCGGGATCAGGGCGAGCCCCCACAGCCGTTCGGGGCGCATGAACTCGATGAACATGGGAGACAAGACGGTCTGGTTCATCACGGCCACCTCGCCGCCATCGACACCGCACCGAGCGCCGCGACCGTCGCAAACGCCAGCGCGTACAGGGCGTACTGGGCGGTGCGCTCCTTGCGCACCTCCTCGTAGCCGAGCTCGCTCTTCACGTCCTTGTAGACATTCTTGAGTTCGGACGCGGAGTCGGCGCCCCAACTCTTGCCGCCGGTGGACGAGGCGATCTGCTTCAGCACCGCGGTGTCCGGTGGGACGCGTTCGCGGGTGCCGTCGACGTCGACATAGCCCGTCGACGTGCCGTAGGCGATCGTGTAGACGGGCACGTTCGCGGCCTTGGCCTGGGCCGAGGCGGTGGTGACGTCCGAGCCGACGGTGTTCGTCCCGTCCGAGAGTAGGACGACCAGGCCGGGGGCCTGCTTCTTGTCGTCCCCGACGGGCGCCAACTTGATGGCCTGCAGGCTCTTGGTGATCGCGTCACCGATGGCGGTGCCCTCCTGCAGTTCCATCGCGTCGATCGCGCGCAGGGTGGCGCCGCGGTCGACCGAGGGAGGCATCCGCACCGACGGCGTCCCCGACAAGGAGACGACCGAGACGTTGTAGCTCTCGGGCAGGGTGTTGATGAAGTCCTTGGCGGCGGTCTTGGCAGCCGCCAGGCGGTTCGGCTTCACGTCCGTGGCCTGCATCGACAGCGAGTTGTCGATCACGACGACGACGGTGGCCCGTTCGCGCGGCACCTTCTCCATCCCCAGCGGACGTGCCCACGCCATCGCCAGCGCGACCAGCGAGCACAGGCTCATGGCCACGGCCAGGTGACGGCGCCAGCGCGACTGACGCGGGACGATCGCGCCGAGGACGCCGGTGTTCGTGTAGCGGATGCCGGTGCGGCCCTTCATGCGCAGGGCAATCAGGTACAGCAGGATCAGGATCGGCAGGACGAGCAGCACCCACAGCCGGTCGGGGTTCTTGAACTCCGGAAATCCGAGCAGCGGGAGCAGGAAGGTGGCGAGGGCGGGAGTGATCACTTCATCACCCCTTGCGGCGGCTGGTGCAGCATCGCGGCGGTGCGGCGGTAGCCGAGCACGAAACGGGCGATGTCGGCGACCCAGTCACGGTCGGTGCGCAGCTGCAGGTGGCCGACCCCGGCGCGACGCATCGCGATGGCGACGCGCTGGCGCTGGGCCGCGGCGGCGGCATTCATCCGCTCCCGGGCGGCCGGGTCGGAGGTGTTCACGTAGCGGGCGAAGTCGGTCTCCGGGTCCTTGATCAGCATCTCGCCGACGTCGGGGAACTCGAGCTCGTGGGTGTCGACCACCTCGATGCACAGCACCTGGTTGCGCACCGCGAGACGACGCAGCGGACGCTCCCACTCCGGCGGGACATTCGGGTCGAGCTCAGCGTCTCCAGGGGTCAGGAAGTCACTGACGACGACGCGCATGCCGCGGCGGCGCTGGGTGCGCGCCAGCTGCTCGATGCCGCGGGCGAGGGTCATGTTGCCGGGCGCGTGGTCGGGGACGATCGGCTCGTTCAGCATCTTGCGCAGCAGGCCGTACAGGGCGGTGCGCCCGGAGTTGGCGGGCAGCATCTTGACCTGGTCCTGGCGCATCACCATGCCGCCGAAGCGGTCGCCCATCTTCTGGGAGAGGAAGCCGATGGTGGCGATCGCGGCGATGCCGAGGTCTCGCTTGGTGATGCCCTCGGTGCCCCAGTTCATCGACGGGGTCACGTCCAGCAGCGCCCACACCTCGAGCTCCCGGTCGGCGATGGTGTCGCGGACGTGCGGGACGGTGGTGCGGGCGGTGACGGCCCAGTCCATCTTGCGGACGTCGTCCTGGCCGGGCTGGTAGATGCGGGCGTCGTTGACGTCCGAACCGGCGCCGGGCAGCAGGCCGAGGTGGTCACCGTGCAGGAAGCCCTCGAGCCGACGGACGATCGTCAGCTCGAGCCGACGCAGCGCGGCCTCGGGCGCGAGCTGGTTCAGGGGCAGGGTCGCACCGGTCGGGGGCGCCAGCACGGAACCGGCGGCGCCCACGTCCGTGACCGGCGCGGCATCCCGCGGCGGTGGCGCGAAGCTGGGCTGCTGGCTCATCGGCCCTGGTTCTGGCCCCACTGGCCGTCAGGTGCCGGCGGGTTCCACTGCTGGTTGGGTGCCTGCTGGACTGGTGCCTGCTGGGTCGGAGCCTGCTGGACGGGCGCCTGCTGGACCGGAGCCTGCTGGGCGGGCTGGTTCATTGCGGGCTGCGAACCGCGGCGCGGCTGGCCCGACTGGGCGTCGTTCCACACGGGGGTGGGCGGCGGAACCATGGCCAGGATGCGCTCGATGACCTGCTGGGGCGCGATGTTGTCGGCGACGGCGTCGAAGCCGAGCACCAGGCGGTGGCTCATCACGTCCAGCGCGACCGCCTGCACGTCGGTCGGCAGCACGTAGTCGCGGCCGTGGATCAGGGCCAGCGCGCGAGCGGCGGCGACCAGGCCGAGGGTGGCTCGCGGGGAGCAGCCGATCTGGATCACCGGGGCGAGGTCGGGCATGCCGAACTCGGCCGGGTTGCGGGTGGCCAGCACGAGACGGACGACGTACTCGGCCACCAGGTTGTGGACGAAGACATTGGTCGCCATGTCCTGCAGCTGCAGGGTCAGCTCCGGGTTGAGCACGGGGCTGGGCTCGGGCGCCTTCACCGACATGCGGCGCAGGATCTCGAACTCCTCGTTGCCGCGCGGGTAGGGAACGTCCACCTTGAGCAGGAAGCGGTCACGCTGGGCCTCGGGCAGTGGGTAGACACCCTCGGACTCGACCGGGTTCTGCGTCGCGATGACGATGAACGGCTTCTTGGCCGGGTAGGTGACGCCGGCGATGGAGGCCTGCTTCTCGGCCATCAGCTCGAGCATCGCGGACTGCACTTTTGCGGGCGCGCGGTTGATCTCGTCCGCCAGCACGAAGTTCACGAACACCGGGCCGAGCTCGATGTCGAACTCCTCCTTGGCGGCGGAGTAGATGCGCGTGCCGACGATGTCGGAGGGCACCAGGTCGGGGGTGAACTGGATGCGGGCGAACTCACCGCCGACGACGGTGGCGAAGGAGCGCACCGCCAGCGTCTTGGCGACGCCGGGCACACCTTCGAGGAGGATGTGGCCCTTGGCCAGCAGCGCAACCATCAGCTGCTCGACCATGTGTTCCTGCCCGACGATGACGCGCTGCACCTGGTTGATGGCCTCGCCCAGCACCTTCGCTGCCTCGGCGGTGGTCATCGTGGACTGCTCGGGGCGCTGGGCCTCGTCATGCGTCGTGCTCAAGGTGGTCTTCCTCTGCTTCTGCGGTCGCGACCCGGCCCACGATACCGTGCGGACAAGCCATTGCCCTGCCCGCGAAGGGTGTTTCTGACCGCTGGTGTGGGTCGATGTGGAACCATGGGTGGCGATGTCCGAACCAACCAGCGTTCTCGCCACCCCACTCCAGGTCACCGACCCACCCAAGGTCGGCGACTTCTGGCTTGACGCGCGCCTGACCGCGAGCCCCGCCGGTGTGGCCTATCTCGGCCACGGACGCGACAACGCTCCCGTGATGCTGGTGCTGCTCAGCGATGGCGCCGCGACGGACGCCAATGCGCGCCACCGCCTCGCTGGCGAGGTCAACAAGATGCACGTCGACACCGTCGTCGCCCGCGGCGGCCAAGGGCAGGATGACGGCCGCATGGGCGACCGCTACCGCAGCGAGGACGACGACCCGGTCGGCCCGGACGAGGCGCCGATGGCCCCCTGGGTCGCGCTGGCGTGGGACGGCTCCCGCGCCGCGGTGGCCGAGGCCGACCGTTTGCTGGCGCAGATCGACCTGTCCACCACCGCCCAGCTGGGTTCAGTCAAGGGTCCCGAGTACAAGCTGCACTGGCTCGACAACACCGAGCCCGGCGTCACGCGCCTGTGGCCGTTGCCCTGGCCGGGCCGTCACGACCGCGCTGGCTGGGTGACGATGGCGGTCAGTTGGCTCCTGATGATCGCCTTGTCGGCGCTGGCCCTGCTGATCGCGGTGCTGCTCTTCCAGAACCAGCCGCCCCAGCCGCCGCCCCCGCCGCTGCCCACGACTCCCCCGCCGTCGAGCTCGCAGTCGCAGAGCCCGCCGCCATCGTCGTCCCCGTCCTCGGGTTCGCCGTCCTCGGGCTCACCCAGCTCCGGTTCGCCGTCGTCCGGGTCGCCGAGTTCCGGTTCCCCTTCGTCTGGTTCACCCTCCTCGGGTTCGCCATCGTCAGGTTCGGCTTCGGCGTCGCCGTCGAGCGCATCCCCGTCGCCCGATGACGGACGAAACCCCTCCGACAGCCCGTCGATGGAGTCCCCGAGCCCCGGCGGCACCGCAACTGGCGAGGGTGGGCCGACGCCCAACAAGAAGCTGTGATGCGACCCGCGCTGGTCGCGACCGACCTGGACGGCACCTTCCTCGGGGCGGACGGCAGGCCCAGCGAGGAGAACGTTCGAGCCGCCCTGCGCTGCCACGAGCTGGGGATCCCCTTCGTGGTCGCGACCGGACGTCCGGCGCGCTGGCTCGACTGCCTCGACCCGATCCGCGAGGCAGAACCCTTCGTGCTCATCAGCAATGGTGCGGTCGTCTTCGACCTGACCCACAGGCATGTTGTGGAAAGCTTCCCGATCGAGGCGGACGTGGCCTTGGAGGCCACCCAGTTGATCCGCGAGGCCGTCCCCAGCGCGCACGTCTGCGTGGAATGGGGTCTGGGCTGGGGGCACGAGGAGGGGTACCCGAGCGAGGGCCGAATCGAGGACGCTGGCGTGGTCGCTCCCGTCCACGAGCTCGTCCGCCGGGCACCGGTGGTCAAGTTGATCGCCGTCAGCGACGACCACACCTCCGAGGAACTCGGGATGGCGGTCGCCCCGGCGCTCGGGGACCTGCTCACGTGCACCTGGTCGTTCAATGGGCCCTTTGGGCTGCTGGAGATCAGCGCGCGCGGGGTGACCAAGGCGCACACGCTGGCACTGTTGTGTGCCCAACTCGGCATCGATCCGGCGCATGCAGCGGCCTTCGGCGACATGCCCAATGACCTGGCGATGCTTGAGCTGGTCGGCATGCCCTATGTCATGGCTGACTGCCACCAGAGCCTCGCCAACGCCGGGTATCCCTCCGCGGGACGCCACGACGAGTCCGGCGTGGGACGAACCATCGCGTCATTGCTGGACAAGAACTGAAGACCCGTCCCTTCACTTCGTCACATCAGGCCGGTGAGCACGCTGGTGGCAAGCACCGCCGTGGCGGCCATCGCGAAGCACAGCTCGAGCAGCATGCCCGTCCCGATCGCCTTGACCGCGACCACGCTGGTGCGGGCAGCCTCACCGGCATCTCGGACGCGGTAGAGCTCGGCGCAGAACAGGCCGGCGACGAAACCGATCGGCAGGCCGAGAGCCGGAAGGATGAAGGCGCCGACCAGGCCGCACACGATGCCGACGATGACTGGCCACTGCGGGATCTCGCGACGTCCGAGGTCGCGACGGGTGCGCAGGGCGGACGACGCCATCCCGATCGTCAGCAGCACCACGGCTGCTGCGAAGGCGTACCAACCCCACGAGGAGTTGCCCCACAGTGCCCACAGCAGGGCGCCCAGGCCCACGGTGAGGCTGCCTGGCAGGGCGGGGACGACGATCCCGCACAGGCCGACGAGGGCGAGCGCGGCGACGAGGATGGCGATCAGGGTGGGGGTCACGCGTTGAGGTTAGCGTGGGCTCGCAGTGCGAGGTCGACGATGTCCGCCACCGCTGGTTCGTTGGCAACCCGGTCGATGGGCAGCCAGGCCGCGTGGTCGGTGGAACCACCAACCTCGAGGGTGCCGAGCGAGCCCCCGGTCACCTGGGCCTCGAAGATGACCCGGACCGCCTTCCACGGACGGCCATCCGGTCCCTCGCCCGTGAAGGTGGACGTGGTCAAGGGTCGTCCGACCGCAACGAGGTAGCCGGACTCCTCGTGCACCTCCCGGGCCACGCCCATGGGAAGGTCCTCGTCGTAGTCGATCCCGCCCCCGGGAAGGCTCCAGCACGGCGTCCCGCTGCCGCCCATGCCGTTGTACCAGCTGAGCAGCACCTGCCCGTCGCGGACGATCAGCGCGTAGCCCGCCAAGCGGGTCGAGTACTCGGTGAAGTGCAGCGGTTCCGTGCTCACCACTCAGGCCTGACCGGCGGGCGGGGCGATGGACGTGTCCCCCTCCTCGGTCTGGTCGGCCTCGTGCATCGCGTGGCCACCCAGCCGTTGCAGGGTGACCGAGACCTGTTCGTAGACCTCGTCGGGCACCGCGATGCTGGGGCCGGCGGGGTCCACGTGCACCTGGACGCCCTGGTCGGCCAGCTCCATCGCTGCCTCGCGGGCATCGTCGACGTCACGGAAGATGAAGACCACCTCGTTGCTCATGACTCGACCCTAACCCCGCTCCCCTCGTCCGGACCCCAGTCGTCCGTCCCTCCGCCTGTCCGCGATGATGGGGCCATGGGCGCACGGGTCGAGTCATTGGGATGGAGCCCGGTGAAGGGCACCACCTGGCACCAGGAACACTCGCTGGATCTCACCATCGACGGTGTTCCGGGCGACCGGCTCTGGTCGCCGATCACCCCCGACCTGACCTGCGTGAAGGCGACCGATGTGCCCCAACTGGCCGGCGTGCGCGTCGAGGTGGAGAACCTGCCATCCGAGGGCCAGGCCCTCTTCGATGGCGCCGAGCAGACGATCCGTTACTACGACCGCACCTTCCCCGGCCTGGTCTTCGACGGTGCAGTGGCTCAGAGATTGTCCGAGGCAGCCGGACGCCAGCTGCTGCTGGCACGCACGTCCGCGTCTCGTGGATTCATCTGGTCGTCCCCGGTCAGCGTCCTGCTGCGCTCCGAACTGGACGGCCTGCCCACCGACACCGGGCGCTACCGACCCAACGTCGTCATCGACGACCGCGACGCTCCCCTGCTGTTGGCACCGGGCGAACTGGTGCTGGTCGGCGAGGCGGTGCTCCAGGTCGAGCGGGAACTGGATCGCTGTCTGGTGATCAACCATGACCCCCTGACCGGACGCAAGGACGCCAACCTGCTCAAGCATCTCCGCACGGGCGCGCTGCTCGGCTTTGGCTGCCGCGTCGTGAGTCCGGGCAGGATCAGCGTCAGTGATGACTGCGCGCGGGTGGTGGGGCGTGCGGGGCTCGAACCCGCGACCCAGGGATTATGAGTCCCCTGCTCTGACCGGCTGAGCTAACGCCCCGGCGGTGGTCCACCCTAGCGGTCCTGCGACCCGCCGCGACCAACGCCTCGCCGTGGTCAGACGCGCGTTGGGTTCAGGTAGGTCCACGGATCGACGGCGGACGAGTAGCGCGCCCCCGCCGGGCGCACCTCGAGGTGCAGGTGCGGGCCGTCCTCGGTCTCGACGCCGCTCATGCCGGAGTAGCCGAGCAGTTGACCTGCCTTGACCCACTGCTTGTCCCGCACGACCAGCTTGGACATGTGGCCCAGTGCGTAGTCCTTGGTGCCGCTGCGCACGAGCATCCGGTTGCTGCCGTAGGCCGTCCCCATCGTCGCCGGACGGACGAGGACCTTGCCGGAACGACGGCTGTAGATGGGCGTCCCGACCGGCATGTCGATGTCGATGCCGTGGTGCACGTGGGACGCGTACCACGGCGCACTCGTCCATCCATAGGACAGCATCACCGCGTGCTTCCCCTTGTACCACTTGGACGTGAAGCAACCGTAGTTGGCGGCGGTGGAGACATAGAAGCGCCGGTTGCCGTTCCACGTCCTGGCTGACAGGGAGCACTTCGCGGGGTCGTAGTGGGCGCCGTAACTGGTGTGCACCATCGCAGCCGCCGCGGGGCGAGACGCCGTGACCGCTGGCGCGAGCGCTGCGGATAGGGCCACCACCGCGACGAGGGTGGCGCGAGGCTGGGACATTGCTTGCTCCTTACGGCTGGAGGGTCGTGCGGTGTTCCAACGCTGACAGCGCGCCCCGCGTGCGGCAATAGGCCGCAAGTGCCGTTGCCACGAGGGGTTGCAAGCCGAAAGGAGAGAATTTTCGTCAGCGCGTCGCTTCGGCCAGCGCCTGCAGGAAGGCGGCGACCCCCTCGGGGCCCTCGCACAGCACGTCCGCATGTTCGGCGACCTGCGGCTGCTCGGGGCTGCCGGAGACGACGCACACGCCGCCCGGCAGTTCATGGAGCAACTCGAAGGCGGGGATGTCGCCCAGGTCGTCCCCGCACATCACCACGATCCGCGGCTGTTCGGCCTCGACCACCGAGCGCAGGGCATCGCCCTTGCTGGTGGACGCCGACCGCAGCTCCAGCACCATTCGTCCCGGTTCGATCGGGAGCGCGTGCCGTTCGGCGATCTCGGTCACCGGTCCGGTGAGCCAGTCGAGGGCCGCGGCAGGGTCTGCCGCACGACGGGTGTGGACGCCGACCGCGCGCCCCTTGTCCTCCAAACTGGTGCCGGCCACGACGGCAGGCAAGTCATCGCGTGACAAGAGTCCCTCCAGCTCGGCGATCGCCTCCCGCACCGCGAGCGGTTCCGGTGGGACGTCTAGGGTGCCGGTGGCAGCGTCCCAGCGTTCCTGCCCGTACTGGCCCAGGACGAGGACGCGCTCGAGGCCGGCTTGTCCGTCAAGTCGTCCGAGTTCCCGGACCGCCGCGACGGGACGTCCGGTGACGATCGCGACCCGCCCGAGCCGCGGGCCAAGTTCCGAGAGCGCGGCCCGGCTCTCGTCCAGCATTCGGGAGGTGGTGGGCTCGGCGACGATGGGAGCCAGCGTGCCGTCGAAGTCGCAGGCCAGCAGGGTTCCGGTCGGGTCGGCGACGATGGCGGCGATCGCTGCCTGACCAGCCGGGGTCACCGCCCGAAAGGGTGCGTTGGCGCTCGTGGAGGTGGTCACGAATCCCACTCTGCCACGGCAGGTGGCTAGGTTGGAGGGGCAGGAAGTCCCCAACGGCGCGTGGTGGCGCCAGCAAGGAGTGGTCGTGAACACGAGCCCAGCAGGTGCAGTCGCAGCAGAACAGGTGACTGCCGACTTCGTCGTCGTGGCGAACCGCCTACCGGTTGACCGGGTGGTGGCCGAGGACGGGCGCCAGAGCTGGCGAACCTCCCCGGGCGGGCTCGTGACGGCGCTCGAACCGGTGATGAAGAGCCAAGGCGGCGCGTGGGTCGGCTGGCACGGCGCACCGGACGAGGAGATTGACGGCTTCGAGTTCGACGGCTACCAGGTCGTCCCCGTGCCGCTCAGCGCCAAGGATGTCGAGGACTTCTACGAGGGCTTCTCCAATGCGACGCTGTGGCCGCTCTACCACGACGGCGTCGCCTTCCCCGAGTATCACCGCGAGTGGTGGGACAGCTACCGCGACGTGAACCGCCGCTTCGCCGAGGCCGCCGCCGATGTTGCGGCCGAGGGCGCGCGCGTGTGGGTGCAGGACTACCAGCTCCAGCTGGTGCCCAGCATGCTGCGCAAGCTGCGACCCGACCTGCGGATCGGTTTCTTCCTGCACATCCCCTTCCCGCCGGCCGAATTGTTCAAGCAGATACCGTGGCGTCGCCAGATCGTCGAGGGCCTGCTCGGCGCCGACATCGTCGGCTTCCAGACCCCGGACGCGTCGGTGAACTTCGTCCGGCTGGCTCGCAGCCTGACCCGCTTCCCCACGAACCGGGAGCGCATCTCCCTGCCCGATGGACGGACGAGCATCGCCCGCTCCTACCCCATCTCGATCGACTCGGTCGGCTTCCGAGAGCTGGCCCAGACCCCGGAGGTGATCGCCGAGGCCGAGCAGCTGTTGGCCGATCTCGGCAACCCGAAGAAGGTCTTCCTGGGCATCGACCGGCTCGACTACACCAAGGGCCTGCGAGAGCGGGTAAAGGCCTTCGGGGAGCTGTTCACCTCCGGGGAGTTGGACCCCGAGGAATGCGTCTACCTGCAGGTCGCCACCCCCTCGCGAGAGCGGGTCGAGGAGTACAAGAAGCTGCGTGACGACATCGACCTGATGGTCGGGCGGATCAACTCCCAGACCGGACGGATCGGCAACCCGCCGATCGTCTACCGGCACGAGGGTTTCCCGCGCACCACGATGGCGGCGATGTACCGGATCGCGGACGTCATGGTCGTCACCCCGCTGCGGGATGGCATGAACCTGGTCGCGAAGGAGTTCGTCGCTGCCCACCCCGGTGACGACGCCGCCTTGGTGTTGAGCGAGTTCGCGGGCGCCGCGCTGGAACTGAAGCGCGCGTATTTGGTCAACCCTTACGACACCAATGCCCTCAAGGCGACACTGGTGAAGGCGGCGAACGACCCCAAGGACAAGCGCGCCCGCAGGATGCGCGCGATGCGCAAGCAGGTGATGACCCATCACATCGACCGCTGGGCCCAGAACTTCCTGGGCGACCTCGACAGCGTCAAGCCGCCCGAGCCCAGCGAAACTGACGCTGAGGCGACCGAGCGCCCAAACCCCTCCAGAGGAGACGAGATGACCGACGAGAACATCCGCACCGAGAGCTTCTACGTGGACGACCCCACCCACCTGCAGGCCGAGCTGGTGGCCCTGCAGAACCAGTACCCGGGCTGGACCGGTTCGGTGCAGCAACAGCTGGACGAGCCTGACGGTCGCGTCCGCGTCGTGGTCCGCTACACGCGCACCGGCGGGTCCGAGGAGCTGAACCCCCTCAACCGCGTCTGAGCGCTGATCCTGCTGGGATTGGGTGACCTGTGCTCTCGCCCACTAGATCGAGCGGGAGTTCCCGGACGTCCGTCGGCTGAACGCTCCCGACAGGTCATCAACGCACCCGGTGCACGGGTGGCGTTGGTCAGCCAACGGGCGCGTTGGCGTCGGGCTGGGTCAGCGGGAGACCTGGACGGACGCATGGTCACCGTCGCGGACGAAGGTCCAGCGGACGTTTGCACCGACGGCATCGAGCAGCGCCCGGTCGTGGCTGACCAGCAGGATCGTCCCACCGAAGGCCGCCAGCGCTGATTGGAGCTGCTCGATCGCCTCGACGTCGGCATGGTTGGTTGGCTCGTCCAGCACCAGGACGTTGACCGCGCGTCCCTGGAGCACCGCCAGCGCGGCCCGCGTCCGCTCCCCCAGGCTCAGCGAGTCGCAGGGACGCAGGACGTGCTCGGCACCCAACCCGAACTTCGCCAGCAGGGTGCGCACCTCGGCGCGATCAGCCTCGCCCAGTGCGTCGGCCACCACCTCACACAAGGGGTCGGGCCCGGCGATGATGGACCGGTCCTGGTCGAGCACCCCGACGTGGGTCCGGGAGCCCCAGGAGATCCGTCCGGACAACGGCGACGAGGTCAGCAGCGCCCGCAACAGCGTCGTCTTGCCCGAGCCATTCGGCCCCAGCAACGCCACCCGGTCGCCCCGGGCGACGTGCGTCGAGACCGGACCGACGGCGAAGCCACCCGCCCGGGCGACCACCTCGTCCAGCGTCAGCGCGACGTCCGCGGATGGCTGCGCCTCATTGATGGTGTAGCGGAGCTGCCACTGCTTGCGGAGCGCATCCGGGGCCTCCAGCCGGTCGACCGCTGCCCGCACCCGCGCGGCCTTCTGGTCAGCCTTGCCCGCCTTGTCCTCAATCATCTTCTTCAGCCCGCGGCCACCGGCATTGTTGGCCAGCTTGTCCTTAACCCCCGCACGACCGGCCTCGGCCCACTCGTTCTGCCGCTGCGCCCGTTCGACCAGCGCCTGTCGCTGCTTGTCGTAGGCCTCCTCGGCCTCCTGGGACTGCCGGATCGCCAACTCCTTGGCCGCCCGGTAGTCCGACCAGCCACCCGCGTAGTGGACGACCTTCTGCTGCGCCAGGTCCAGCTCGCAGACCCGGTTCGCCACCTCGTCGAGGGAGCGCCGGTCGTGGGAGGCGAGCAGCACCGGCGCGTCCGTGCTCTTCACGAAGTCGACCAGCAACGCCAACCCGTCCACGTCCAGGTTGTTCGTCGGCTCGTCCAGCAGCAGGACGTCGTACTGGCTGACCAGCACCGATGCCAGCGAGACACGCGCCGCCTGCCCGCCCGACAGACTGCCCAACGGGCGGTCGAGATGGACGTCCAGCCCCAGCGCCGACAGCGTGGTCGCCAACCGGACGTCCAGGTCGGCACCGCCCAGCGCGAGCCAGCGGTCGAGAGCGCGCGAGAACTCCACGTCGGCTCCGGGACACCCGTCAGCCAACGCGACCGACGCTCGTTCGTAGCGCTCGTGGGCGGCAGTGACCGACGTCCGGCGGCCGGCGTAGGCCAGCACGGTCTCGTCCGGACGCGGTGGTGACTGGGGCATCCAGCCGATCGTCGCATCGGGTGGGCTGGTCGCGATCGTCCCCGCCTCGATGGGGTGTGCGCCGGCGATCATCCGCAGCAGCGTGGACTTGCCGGCGCCATTGGGCCCGACGAGGGCGACCACGTCACCGGCGCCGACGACGAGGTCGAGCCCGGCGAACAGCGGGCGCGCGCCGAAGGACGCGGCGACGCCGGACAGGTGGAGGGATGTGGACATGGGTGGACCTCGATCGCTGGTGATGGGCATCGCGACAGGTCAGGTCCACATGCCGACGAGTGTGTCGGTCACGGCAAGCCGCAGTCAACCGGGTTTCTGCCGAAAGACACACGGAGCGCGGACGGGAGGCAATCTCCCGTCCGCGCCCCGTGGTGCGTCGTGCTCGTGGTGTTGGTGCGCTCAGGCAGTGCGGACGCGCACTGTGTCGGGCTGGACCTCCAGCGGACGACCGTCGTCGTCCAGGAGCTCCACCGAGCCCTCGGGGTTCTGCATCAGACGGACGCAGGCCCAGACCAGGCCGCCCCAGATGACGGCGATGGCCAGGACCATCATGATGATTGCGGACGTGCTCATCGCTGGACCTCCCGGAGGTCGATGGTGGTGCGGGCGTGGGTGTCGGCGACCGAGCCGGTGACGATGTTCTGCTGGGCGCGCATGTCGTCCAGGCGGTGGCGGTCGACGATCGGGTCGAGGACGGGGCCGGGGATCGGGTCGCCGTCGGAGTCGAGTGAACCCAGGTTGGAGCGCGTCGACCAGGGCAGCATGGACAGCAGGAAGGCGAGCACGATGCATCCGATCGTGACGCCGAAGCCCCAGATCCACACGAAACTCTTCGGCATGCCACCGTAGCCCTCGGTCAGGCGGGTCTGGATCTCGCCGAGCAGTGTGTAGCCCAGCACGACCGGGGCGACCGCACCGACCAGCAACTGCCAGCCGCGACCGACCTTGAAGGAGCCGGACTTGTTGAGGTGGCGACGCAGCGTTGGCAGGGCGGTGAAGCCTGCGGTCAGGGTCAGCGCACACACCAGCGAGGCACCGACGATGCCGAAGTTGTTCACGAAGGCGTCGGTGACGTCGAGCAGGTTCAGGCCGGTGGTGGTCGGGAACAGCAGCATCGAGATGAGCGCCAGCGGGATGCCGACCATCATGGTGGAGGCGACGCGGCCGGTGCCGAACTTGTCCTCGAAGGCGGCGATGATGACCTCGATGATGGAGATCATCGAGGTGAAACCGGCGAACACCAGGGATCCGAAGAACAGGACGCCGATCAGAGTGCCCATCGGGGCCTGGTTGATGATGGTCGGGAATGCGATGAAGGCCAGGCCGATGCCGGATGAGGCGACCTCGCTGACGGGTTTGCCGGCGTTCTGGGCCATGAAGCCCAGCGCCGCAAACACGCCGATGCCGCACAACAGCTCGAAGGAGCTGTTGGCGAAGCCCACGACCAGGCCGGAGCCGGTCATGTCGGCGTTCTTCTTCACGTAGGAGGCGTAGGTGACCATGATGCCGAAGCCCACCGACAGCGAGAAGAAGATCTGACCGAAGGCAGCGACCCACACGCCCGAGTTGGTCAGGGCCGACCAGTCGGGGGTGAACAGCGCGTCCAGGCCGTTCATCGCGCCCGGCAGCGTCAAGGAGACGACGACCAAGGTCAGGAACATGACGACCAGCAGCGGGATGAAGACGATCGAGGTGCCGGCGATGCCCTTCTGGACGCCGAGCGCCAGCGCGCCGATGCAGGCCACCCAGACGGCGACCAGCGGGACGACGATGCCGGGTACGAAGTGGAAGGCGACGTGCGCCTGCTCGGCCGGGATCGATTGCACGAAGGTGGTCATGAAGAAGGTGCCCGGGTCATCCCCCCACGCCTTCGAGAAGGAGTAGAAGAAGTACCGGATCGCCCACGCCAGCACCACCGCGTAGTACACGGCGATGACGCAGGAGATGAGCACGTGCCACCAGCCGATCGGCTCGGTGAGGCGGTGCAGGCGTCGCAGTGAAAGCGGCGACGACCCACGCCAGCGGTGACCGATGGCGTAGTCGAGGAAGAGCAGCGGGATGCCGGCGCACAGCAGCGCGATGACGTACGGCAGCATGAAGGCACCGCCGCCGTTGGAGTAGGCGACGTAGGGAAAGCGCCAGATGTTGCCGAGGCCGACCGCGGATCCGATGGCGGCCATGATGAACGCCATGCGACCGCTGAATGCTCCTCGGTTCGCGGCGGACGGCTCGGTTCCGGCCGCGGGTGGAGTGGTGCTCATGGAAAATCCCTTCAAGGCGTTGGGACGAACGGCGACATGCTATGACATCCGTCCACATCGTGGAATCCATGATCAGAGTTCGGTCTGGAATCCGATCAGCCGGTCGATCTCGCGGCGGTCCTTCTTCGTCGGACGTCCGGCGCCGCGGTCGCGTCGGGCGAGGGGTCCGGCGAGCAGGTACTCAGGCTTCGGCGGGGACTGATCGATGTAGCAGGTGCGCGCCACGGGCGGCCCGACGCGTTTGGCGATCACCTGGGTCACCTCGTACTTGCGCTCCCAGCCCGGTTCACGGACGGTCACGACATCACCGGGGACGATGACGTGCGCCGGCTTGACCGGGGATCCGTTGAGCCGTACGTGTCCACCGACGACCGCCTTGTTGGCCGCCGAGCGAGTCTTGAACAGCCGCACGGCCCACAGCCACGCGTCCAGTCGGGTGCTCATCACTCGACCCTACCCACGTCATGGGGCGCGCGGTCTGGCGAGTCCAACTCGACCAGCAACCCGCGCAGTTCGTAGCCGGCCACCAGTTCGTCCCAACCCAGCGTCGGTTCGGTGACCAGACGCGGTGCACGGGCCATCAGTTCGGTGAGCAGGATCTCGGCCTCGAGCAGGGCCAGAGGTTCACCGGGACACTTGTGGGCCCCGTCCCCGAAGGCCAGTCCGGTGGGTCGGACGCCGGACGGCATCGTCCGCGCCGGGCAGAGCCGCAGCGGGTCGTCGTCCAGGTCGGCATTGGTGGCGCGCACCTGGACGTCCACCAGTTCACCGGCGCCGATGACGTGCAGGGTCTGGCCGTCGGTGACGACGATCTGCTGGGTGGTGCGGCGGTAGAGGTGGCCCACGACGGGTTCCAGCCGGATCACCTCCTGCAGGATCGCCCGTCGCTCGTCCCTGCCGCCCGCGCGGTACCTGTCGGCCAAGTCGGGCGTGGTGAGCAGGTGCCAGGCGGCCATCGCGATGAATTCGCGGGTGGTCACCATGCCGGCCGTGCCGTAGGTGAGCGCCTCGATCAGGATCTCGGTGCCGGACCAGCCCTGGCCAACCAGGTGACTGATCACGTCGTCCTGGGGGTGGCGGCGCCGTTCCCGAACGGCTGGGCGGACGTCGGCGGCCCAGAAGGTCGCCAGCGGCCACAGTGCTCGGCGCGCGGCCTGCGCCCACTGGGAGCGCGTGCGCCCCAGATCCCGTCGCGAGAGGTCGAAGGGTGGCTGGTCGAAGAAGGAGACCAGCCGATGCGCCATCGCCCGCACCTGACGCTCCCGCTCGTCGGCCGTGCCGTGGCGGGTGGTATGGGTCAGGCCGACGATCTCGGCGGTGACGTCGACGGTGAAGTTGAGCGCCAGGTCATCCAGACTGAAGGGTCGGGCGCCGGTCTCGTCCAGCCACCGACGGGCTGCGCCCCGGATCTGGTCGCCGTAGCGCTCCTCGATCACGGCGGGGGCGAAGAAGCGGGCCACCTCGCTGCGCTGTTGGTCGTGCACTGCTCCATCGCTGATCAGGATCGGACGGTGCTCGAGCCGTCCCTTGGGGATGTACTCGGCGGTGAACCCCGCCTGGGTGGTCTGGTGACGCGCGCGCAGCACCTGGCGGGCGGCATCCAGGGAACGGATCCGCCACAGTCCACCCTCACGGGCGACGCGGGGTTCGATGGTCTCGTCCTCCCGAGTGGCGCGTCGGTCACCCTGGGCGGGGCAGCTCATCGTCGCTGCCCCAGTGTTGGCATCCATCCTCGGGCGGTGGCGGTGACCAGGGCGAGTCGTCCGCGCGGTGTCATCAGCGCCCATTGGCGTCCCAGCGCCGCGAGCAGGTCTGGCTGGGATGAGTGCGGGTCGAGCACGGCGCGCTGGGCCCGCTGCGGCAGGCGTCCGTAGGCGTCGAAGAGGTCGACGGTCCCCCGCCCGTCCAACTGGAGCAGGGCCTCCAAGGCAATCCTGCGCCAAGGTCGGGGGACGTCGGGCAAAGATCCGGTGGCCAGCAGGGAGCGGGCAGCGTCGTCGACTGCCGCGAGGGACGCGAAGACGCTGTATCCGGTGATCGGGTTCACCTCGGCGCCCGCGGCCCCAAACCGGTTCGGCACCTCCGCCGGGGGTGGAAGCATCGGGATGTGGACCCTTTCCACCTCTGCCCCGCGCCAGTGGCGGGCATCGACGCCGGCCCGGCTCAGCCGCACGCCCAAGCGGTGCGCGAGTTCCGTCCGCTCGATCGGCGGTCGTCCGGCCAGGCAGGTCTCCTCGGCGAGCACCCGTCCGTCCGGCAGCGGGATGACATAACAAAAGCTGGGACGCCGACCGCCCCAGCCCGATGTTCCGTCAAACGGACGCCAGTCCATCAGCACCGCATCGGCCTCGCCCTCGCCCTCCCCCAACAGCGTCCGTCCGACATCAGCGGGCAGCTTCAGGCCGTGGGCGGTCTGGATCGGGACACCAGAGGCTGCCCCGCGCAGGTTGCCCCGGCAGTCGACGACGACGCGGGCATCGAGGGTCCTCGCCTGCTCTGCGCTCAGGTGTTCGGCGCGGACGGTGGCCCCACCCAGCCCTAGCCGTGTCTGCAGCGCCTCGTTGTCCAGCACCACATAGGTTCCCGGCAATCGGTGCCGGCTGCGGGCGATCAGGTCGGTGCGGTCGCTGGACGCCCCGATCACCTCGGTACCCAACCAGCCCGGGATCTGCTCCCGCCAGCCGCCATAGGTCGGCCGCCACGGACGCTGCGGGCTGGGGTCGATCGCGAGCACCGACGCCCCTGCCGCGACCAGCCGGTGGGCCAGCGCCCGTCCGGCCGGGCCCAGCCCCAGCACCGCCACGTCGTGGGTCACGGCACCTCGCTCCCAGCGGGTTCAGCGACCACCCACGGCGCAGGCGTCGGGACGCGCACGGCACCCCCGAGCGCGGTGGCGGCCTTGCGCCAGGTGGGCAGCCGCAGCCGGCCATCGAAGACGTCGTAGTCGTTGCGCTCGATCAGGTCCAGGATCTGCGAGTAGAGCCGGTGCGCCGTCCCGACGCACCGCCGTGACGGTCCGGGCAGGTACTGCAGCCCGGTCCAGGCCGTCCGGTAGAGCTCCCGGTTGCGGGCCACCTGGAAGGCCATCATCGAGCGCCAGGCGTCGTCCACCTCGCGCCGGGACGGGTCGGCACCGAAGCGGCGCAGGTCCTCCTGCGGCAGGTAGACCCGGCCACGGTCGAGGTCCTCGTCCACATCGCGCAGGAAGTTCGTGAGCTGGAAGGCAAAGCCCAGCGCCCTGGCCGGTTCCCGGGCGGCGTCGGAGGTGGGCTGCAGCACGGGCAACATCATCTCGCCGATGACCGCGGCGGAACCCTCCATGTAGGAGCACAGGTCGTCCCAGGTCTCGTAGCGCTCAGTGTCGAGGTCCATCGACATCGCGTCGAAGAAGCGGTCGAAGCATTCCATCTCGATCCCGCTGTTCCGCACGCTCGTCCCCACCGCCGCGAGCACCGGCTCTGCGGACGCGGGGTCGGCGACCGCGGTGACGAAGCGCTCCCGGAAGTCGGAAAGCGCTGCCCGGGTCGCCGGGACGCGTTCGACGTCGCTGGTGGCCGAAGGGGCGTCGACGATGTCGTCGGCGAGCCGACACAGGGCATAGACGGCGAAGACGTGGCGCCGCTGCGCCTTGGGCAGGAGCGCGGCTCCCCAGAAGTAGGTGGTGCCGTGCTGCCAGGTGAGGCGGGCGCATTCGGCGTAGCCCTCGCGCAGCCGCCGCTCGGGGGTGGTGGTGAGGTTGGTCGTGGTCATCGCGGCCCCAACCAGTCGTGGACGCGTTCCGCGGCGAGCTTGCCGCTGATCAGCACCATCGGCACCCCGACGCCCGGCACGGTGGACGAGCCGGCGAAGAAGAGCCCGGGCACGCGCTTCTCCCGGTTGGACGGACGGAAGGGTCCGGTCTGACGGAACAGGTGGGCCAGCCCGAACGGCGTCCCGGCGGCCATCCCCAGCTCCTGCCATTCCATCGGGGTGACGAGTCGTTCGGTGACGATGTCGGTCGGGTAGCCCTCGCGGACGAGGAAGTCGAACAGCCGGGCACGCATCGGTTCGCGTTCCCGGCCCCAGTCGACCGTCCCGTCCAGGTTCGGCACCGGTTCGAGGACGTAGAGGGTGTGCGCACCATCGGCCGCGAGCTGCGGCTCCCCCAGCGACGAGATGGTGACCAGCCGCGCGGGGTCGCTCATCAACCGTCCGGCCGCCAGGTCGTCGAAACAGCCGTCCCAGGCCTGGCCGAAATGAATGTTGTGGTGCGCGACGCCCTCGGGCAGGTCGCCGCGGACACCGAGGTGCCAGACCACGGCGGACGGTGAGTAGACGGGCCTGCGCAGCACCTTGGGCAGCGGGAGGTCGGGCAGGAACTGGCGGTAGGCGGTGGGCAGGTCGAGGGTGCACACGACCGCGTCGGCAGCAACCGGTCCGTCGGTGGTCTGCACGCCGGCGATCGCACCGTCGGCGCGACGCAGCAGTTCGGTGACGGTGGTGTGGTAGCGGATCGTCGCCTGCCGGGAGACGACGTCGGCCATCCCCTGCGGGATGGCGCCCATCCCTCCCTCGGGCAGGAAGACGCCATGCATGGTGTCCATGTAGGTGATCACGGAGTAGACGCCGAGCGCCTCGACCGGGGAGAGCCCGGCGTAGAGCGCCTGGAAGGACAGCATCCGGCGCAACCGCTCGTCCGAGACGCGGGAGTTGACGATTTTCTCCAGCCGTCCGAAGGCGCCCATCCGCAACAGCTTCACCGCGGCGACGGGATGCCTTGCGAGGTCGAGGGGTGAGTCGAAGTTGGCGTCGATGAAGTTGGGCATCTCCAGCTCGTAGAGCTCGCGCAGGAAGACGGCCATCTCGCGGATCGCGGTGGCATCGTCCTCCCCCGCCAACCGGGCGACCTCGGCGGCCGTGCCTTCGACGGAGTCACGGACCAGCAACTGGGAACCGTCGGCGAACAGGCCGCGGTAGGCGGGGTCGAGGCGACGCATCGGCACCGCCTCGACCTGCGAGGAGCCAGCGGCGCGCAGAGGCGCGTCCAGCAGCTCGGGCATGGTCATCACGGTGGGTCCGAGGTCGAAGGTGAAACCGTCCTGTTCGACGCGCAACCCGCGCCCGCCGGGCCCGGACTCTCGTTCCAGGACGACGACCTGGTGCCCCTGCCCGATCAGGTGGCAGGCAGCAGACAGGCCGGACAGCCCGGCCCCGATGACGACGACGGTGCTCATGACTGCCTCCAGGCGAGACGGTGGGCGATATCGGTGAGGCCGGTCACTGCCTCGGCGGACACGATGTTCGAGTCGAGCGCGGTGCAGGCCTGCTCCACCTCGCGGGTGATCAGGTCTTCGACGGCCTCACGGACCCCGCATCCGGCCATCTCGTCGCGCAGTCTGGTCTCCTCGTCCGGGCTGAGGGATCCGGCGCAGGCGAGAAGTTGCTGTCCGTCGGTCGTGAGCCGGTCATGGGCCAGGGCGAGAAGGACGGTCGCCTTGCCGGCGGCGAGGTCGTCGTGGTCGGACTTGCCGGTGTGCTCAGGGTCGCCCCACATGCCGAGCAGGTCGTCGCGCAGCCCGAAGGCCTCTCCGGCGTGGTGGGCGTAGCGGCTCAGGGAGTCGAGCAGTTCCGGCGAAGCGTCGCCGAGCATCGCGCCCATCCGCAGTGGACCCGACACTGTGTAGGAGCCTGACTTCATTCTTGCGACTTCCAGAGCATGTTCTTGGTCGCGGCGTCCGAGCGCTGCGCCGGTGAGGTCGCGGCGCTGGCCGAGCACCAGCTCGACCATCATCTGCCGCCAGGCGGTGCGCACTTGAGCTGGCAACTCGGCCACCAACAGGGTCGCCTCGGAGTGCACCAGGTCGCCGACCAGCACCGCGATCGAGTCGCCGAAGGCCACCGGGTCGCCCTGGGCGTTGGCCGCGATGTGCGCCTCCCGGGCGATGGCGTGACTGGTGAATTGACCGCGCCGCAGTTCGGAGCGGTCCATCACGTCGTCGTGGACCAGCGCAAACAGGTGCAGGAGTTCAAAAGCGGCGCCCAGGTCGACCACCTGCTCGCGTGCCGACTCGGGGGCGCCGGCCGCGACCCAGCCCCAGTGGACCATCTCGGGACGAATGCGCTTGCCACCCCCGGACGCATGGCGGATCAGCCACGGCAGGTCACGGTCCCCGAGCACGTCGGCGTGGCGGCCGGCGAGGCCGTCCCACATCTGGGTGAGCTCGCCCAGCGCACGCTCCACGCGCTCGTCCACGGCGCGCAGGGTGTCGCCGGGAAGCACCCCCTCGTGCAGTGGGCTCATCTGCACTGGCGTCACCACGGCTGACTCCCCAGCTGTGGCACCTGCAGGACGGCCCAGGGGCTGAGCAGGAAGGGTGCAGTGCGGACGAGGCGTTGGACGTCGGACCATTCCACCCAGTCGTGCTCGGCGACCTCGTCCGGGTTGAGGTCCAGGGCATCCGGGTCGATGTCGCCCACCATCACCGGGCAGAGCTCGTGCTCGACGATGCCGGAGGCATCCACGGCGCGGTAGCGGAAGTCGGGCAGCACGACCCGTAGGTTCGTCGGGGTGGCGCCGATCTCCTGGGGGACGCGACGCAACGCCGCCTCGACGGGGGTCTCGCCGGGCAACAGGTGGCCGCAGGCGGAGTTCGTCCACACGCCGGGCCAGGTCTTCTTGTGGACGGCGCGGCGAGTCAGCAGCACCTTCCCGTCCGGTCGGCGCAGGTGGGTGGAGAAGGCGCGGTGCAGCGGGGTTTCGGCAGTGTGCACCTCCAGCCGTTGGGCGGTGCCGGCGTCGTTCCCTTCTTCGTCCACCAGGACGACGACGTCATCGGCGCGCGAAGTGCTGCCGCGCAGCTGGTCGAGCAGAGCCTGCAGGCTGCGGTGCTGCTGCTCGGTGAGGCGGTCCGCGCCGGCGCCTTGGACGATCGGCCAGCCCGCCAGCAACAGCTCGATGCCGGCGTCGGTGAGGACGACCTGGGTGGGACGTCCCCGCCCCCGCTCGCCAAGCCGGGTGACCAGGCCGCGTTCCTCGGCGGAATCGAGGACACCGGCCAGGTGCTGCGGCGACAGCGCGCAGCGGCGGGCCAGCTCGGCCGGGATCTCACCAGGGTGCGCGAACACCTGCCCCAGGACGAGGTACAGCGTGTCGGTCAGCTGGAGCCGGGACAGCTCGGGCGCGATCTCCTGGCCGAGTTGGTGGGAGGCATGGACCATCGCGCAGAAACTGGACGAACGGATCAGGTCGTCCGGGTCGAGGTCAGCCAGACCGAATCGTGCCAGGTCGGCTGCCTCGGGGGTGGTGGGGCACATGGCGGCGACAGTATCAACTTCTTGATAGATCGGCGGCCTTCTTCGCCAATGGACGAATCGCGCGCCGTGCAAGGCTGACTCCGGCCAACCTCGGGCGCGTCGGAGCTGTCCAGACCGGGGAGCCTGCCACCCCCCAGCCGCCCAGCAGTTCGTTGGCCGCCAGCACACCGGTGGTGGCCGCGCGCTCCATCAGTGCCACTGGGTAGTCACACCGAATACCGTCACCCGCCAGCACCACCCGCTGCGATGGGGTCGTGACGCCGGGACGCTCGGCCCACGGTGAGGTGCCGACCAGCGGGCAGTCTTCGCGGACCAACCACTGCTCCCCCACCACCGGTGCGTCCGCCAGCTCAGGATGCAACACGTCCTGGTGCGCCGAGAGTTCCGCCCGTAGCGCGTCGTGGTTCGCGGCCTGGTCGATTGCATAGGCGTGCAACTCCACGACGGCGCCGTCGTGCGCGTCGGCCCATTCGCGGGCGGAGCGCTCCATCTGGTGCACCATCGAGACATTGTCCAGCGGCCCGTAGCCGCTGGTGCCCAGGAAGTCGGGCGATCGGTTCGCCGGGCGACGCTCGTACCACCGGCGCCACACGGCAAAGGGCGGGCTGGTGCGCAGGCCGGCGATGCTGTCACGCCACTGTTCGTCCCCCAGCGATGGGTTGGCGGCAATGATCTTCTTCAGCGGCGCGAGGTCGGTTGCCAGCACGACGGCATCGGCGCGCAGCTCCGCTGCATCGGTGCTCACGCGCACCTGGTCGTCGTCCTCATGGACGGCCTGCACTCGAGTTCCGAGCTGGAACTCGACTCCCAAGCGTCGCAGGCGATCGGCCAGCGGGTTCCACAAGGCGGTGGTGAAGTCGTCCGCGGCGACGTCGAACAAAAGTCCCTCGGCGGAACCGACGAAGTAGGTGTGGAACATCGCCACCAACTCGCCGCCGGAGAACTCGCGCGGGTCGGCGAAGAAGCTGCGCGCGAAGACCTCCAGGGCGAGGTGGCGGGCCGCGTCCGGAAAGCGCAGTCGGTCCAGCACCTCGGCGGCCGAGACCCCGTCGAACTCCTCGAAGGTGTCGGGGAAGCGCACATCCAAAAGCCCCATCGCCGCGTCCAGGTCGACCCTGCCCAGTGCGGTCACCGGGAAGCTCGGGGAGGTCGCGACAAAGCCGACCAGGTTGAACGGCGGGGTACGAGGGATTCGGGCGAAGGAGTCGCGGGGCCCGTCCTTGAGGACGAGCGGGTAGTCGTCCACCGGCCTCAGGCATGACAGCGTCGGGTCGGCGCGGCGCAGCAGGGCACGCAGTTGGTAGTACTGGCGGAAGAAGGCGTGGAAGCCCCGGCTCATCGTGGTGCGGTCGCCGTTGGCGAGGTCGACGGCCCAGGACGATGCGCGCCCGCCAAGCTGTGGTTGGGCCTCGACGACGGTGACGCGCACTCCGCGTTCGGCCAGTTCGGTCGCAGCCGACAAGCCGGCGATGCCGCCCCCGACGACGACCACGCGCTGCCCGGACGCGCGACCCGCACCTCTGGGGCCGGGGTGGCACTCCGCGCGACGGTCGCGTCCGGGTCGCCAACCGACGGATGAGGGCTTCGGCCCCGTGAGCTTCGCTGCCATGACCGGAACCCTAGCGGGCGCGGGCAAGGAGTAGGCCATGGCAGGCTGTTCCCGCACCGTGGCACTGGCCAGAACAACAGGAGGTTCGATGGAAGCCCAGCAGGGACTGTTTGCGGGTTTTGACAAGGCGGCAGCCCGCTACGACCTGATGGTGGCGATGAACCCCGGTTACCGGCGGCACCTGCGGGCGGCGGCAGAACAGGTTCTGACCACTGTCGAGCCGACCGGCCGGGGCGGCGCCGAGCCGGTGCTGCTCGACCTGGGCTGCGGGTCGGGGTTGTCGACCCGCGAGCTGCTCAAGGCAGCCCGACGCCGGGGCCTGGCGCCTCGGATCATCGGTGTGGACGCCTCTCCCGGCATGCTCGAGCGGGCGCGCGCGAAGGACTGGCCGGCCGGGGTGGAGTTCGTCCACGGCTTTGGCGAGCGCCTGGGCGAGCTCGGACTGCCTGCCGCCGATGGTGCGTTGGCCTGTTACCTGCTGCGCAATGTGCCCGACCTGCCCGCGACGCTGTCCGGAATCCACGCCGCGCTCAAGCCAGGGGCGCGGCTGGTGGCAGAGGACTTCTCCGTCCGCGACGATCCGGGCGCTGCGCGCCGCTGGCGAATGGTGAACCGGGCGATCATCGAGCCCTTGGCAAGGGTCGTGGGCGGTGAGGTGGCGCTGTATCGCTACCTGCACTCCTCGGTGGACGAGTTCATCGGCATCGAGGAGCTGGCAGGTGAGTTCGAGCGGGCCGGGTTCGGGGAGGTCAGTTCGCGAACGGTGGACGGCTGGCAGCGCGGCATCCTGCACCTGGTGCGTGGGACGGCCTGAATCTTCCTGGTTGTCCACAGATCCGCGCCGACCCCCTGTTGGGCGCCCATCGCGGATTGGTTGTGTGGACGACATGAGACGACCTACACCCTTGGCGGCCACCGCCCTGCTGGCGCTGGCCCTTCCCCTGTCGGCCTGCGCTGCGTCGGCGCCGACGTCCGCTCCCGAACCCAGCCAGACGAGCACGAGCGCTGCTGGTGACCCAGCCGACGGCCTGGCCGAAGAGGCGAGCGCAGCACCTTCCAAGGTCAGCACCGCGTCGCCAGAACTCGGGGAGCCCGTGGTTACCCGGTCGATCACCTACCAGGGCGGGGACTTCACACTTGCCATGTACCCACTCAAGCGGATTGGGTCAACCATCGTGATGACGGCCGACCTGGGCTATGCGAAAGTCAATGAGGATTCCGCCCTGACCAATCGGGACATCCTCTCGGATTCGACCGATCGGAACTGGTCGAGATACGAGGCGCCAGACGGTTTCGCGCTCCTGGACGGATCCGGGTCGGTCATGTACCTGCCAGCTCGCTCGGGTGAGGAGGAGATGGCTGCCTTGTGTTCGCCAATGCCCTCTGGCCATGCCGAGGTTGGGGACGTCGAGACAGTGACCTGTACCTTTGCTGGCACCCCCGAGAACGTGACGATGATGTCGGTCCAGACCGAGCGCTTCGGCACCTTCAGCAATGTTCCGGTCAAGTAGACGCAACGCGGTTGTGGCACTCGGCTGCACCGCCCTGGTGCTGTGGAATGGCGCGGCCAGGGGCACCGCCGAGGAACCATCCGACGGCGCCGCCAAGGCGCACGTGATCCAGTTGAAGCCGCGCATCGTCATCTTGCAGCAGCGCAGCCGCGACGTGGCAGGTGCCGCAACGGTCACTGAAGGAACCACCTCCGTGGACGTGACATTGAACAGCAATGTGCTCTTCGCCAAGGACTCGGCGGCCATCCGGCCCGCCGCGAGAAGGCGTCTCGAAGAGATCGGCACCAAGCTCGCCGCCCGGTCCCCGGGCGCCCTGACCATCACGGGTTACACCGACGACCTGGGCACCGCCGAACACGGGCTCAAGCTCTCGAAGCAACGGGCGGAAGCTGTGCGCGCTGAGCTGGCCGACCACTTGAAGGGCATCCGGGTCACGGCGACGGGCAAGGGTGAGGCCGACCCGGTCGTCCCCAACGACCAGGAGAAGAACCGCGCCAAGAACCGGCGAGTGGAACTGCACTTCACGAAGCGGTAGGCCATGAGCAATGCCGCGCCGGCGCCACGCTCCACCCATTGGAGCGTGGCGCTCGACGTCCGCATCCGGCTGGACTGACAGGTAACCGTCCCGTGATCGAAAGGACCTCCGATGTCACTGACCAAGAAGACCGAATCTCCGCTGAGCCCGCTGCTGCTCGACCTCGAGCAGAACACCGCATTGGACGGGGGCGTCGCACTGCTCCAGCCCGCGCTGGACTCCCTGTCGTCCAAGGACGGCATCGGCGGAGTGCTTCGCGGCAAGCAGATGGGACATGCGCTGCACCCGGTCATGGTCCAGCTGCCGCTCGGCACCTTCATGAGCGCGGCACCGCTCGACGTCACCGGGGCAGACCGCTCGGGACGCTCGGCGCAGCTGCTGACCGGCGTGGGCCTGGCCAGCGTCCTCCCGTCGATCCTGACCGGACTGGCCGAGCTGGCAACCGCCTCCAGCGAGGAGAAGCGGGTGGGCATCGTCCACGCCGGCGCGAATGCCATCGGAGCCGTGCTGCAGGTCGGCGCCCTGCGACAGCGGGCACGTGGTCGTCGTCGGACCGCCGCCGCCTGTTCACTCGCGTCCGTGACGGCACTGTCAGTTGGTGGCTACCTGGGCGGCCACCTGTCGGTCGCCCGCAAGGTCGGTAGCCACGACCCGGTCTTCGGCTGAGCATGGAGGTGTGCAAGAGCTGAGCTGGCACCACCGCGCGTCGTCCTTCCGCCGCATCACAGTTGGCCCACGCGTCCATGGGTGGACAAAGGCATTCACCCAAGGGCGTGCCACTGGAGGAGCTCGTGCGCACTGGGAAACAGAGTCAGATCCACGCTGTAGACCTCGTCGTCGACTCGGTACTGCGGAAGCAGTTCGGGACCACAACTGTTGGAACCGACACCAGCGATGGCGTGGTCAAGACACAGCACCGTCTGGGCGCCCGCGACCAGGTCCGTGTAGTGGGCCACGCTTGTCAGCGCCTCTTGGTCGTGACGGGAGGCGTTGAAAGAGAAGGGCTGGCCCGCTGAGGCGTGGAGCGTGAGCCTCCCATTTGAGATCGCCATCCAGTCGCAATCGCCCCTGCTGCCGCTCTCCTGGGGTTTGATGTAGTCAACCTGAAGGTCGTCCACACTCGCCTGATAGGTACCGTGTCTGCTTGCCTGCCGCTTGTCGGGGTAGTTCTCGTGCGGCCCCAAACCGGTCCAGGTGACGTGCTCCATGTTCTGAGGCAGGAACAGGCGCAGACCAAGGCGCGGCAGTGGCGGGAAGCCCTCGGCTCGATGCGCCTCCATGAGGAAGCGAAGCCGACCCGCGGAATCGACGATCCAGGTGGCGCGTATACGCAAGATCGGTTGCACAACGGGTGCCACCAAAGACATCGAGACATTGATGACCAGCGTCGAGCCGTCCGTGTGCGCGTCACAGCTGTATACCCGTGAACTCGTCTGGTGGTAGCGAGCTCGTTCCCATTCCTGTCGGATGCGGCGGTCATTGTCGGTGGGGGCGCGCCAGATGTTGACCTCCACCGCGCGGCTGAGCAACTCGATTCCGGCCACGTCGAGCGAGCTGGGCATCCCAGTCGCCTTGTCGAAGACGTACCGGAAGTTCTCACCGGTGACCACGAACCGGCGGCCGTCCTGGGTCAGAGTTGGCGCGGGGCCGCCAGCTGTGGTTTCCAGCTGGACCGTTCGTTGGTTCCTGGGGTGGGGGGTCGCAAGTTCCATCTCTTCAAAGCCGAGCTCCTGCCCTGCCTCACGCAAGGAATCGTCGTGACGCAGGCGGTAGACGAGGCGTAGCTGACAACGTCCCGACTCTGGCACTTCGGGACGGCAGACAATCTCCGCGACCTCATGCGGTTCGAGGGGAGCGGACAGGTCGACGCTCTGTTCGGCGACGACCAGCCCGTCGCAGACCAGTTGCCAGGTGACATCGACCAGTCGCTCCAAGGACGTGAAGTCGAGATCATTACGGAGCCTCAGTGCTCCAGTTTCCTGGTCGTAGGAGACGACCCTGGCCGGACGTTGGACATTCTTGAGTTCCAGCAGGCCCACGTGGGGGCGGCGATCGGGCCAGACAAGCCCGTCGACACAGAAGTTCCCATCGTGGACTGACTCCCCGAAGTCCCCTCCGTAGAGGTACCGGGGACGCCCATCGTCGGTGTAGCCGTCGAGTACCGCGTGGTCGCACCACTCCCAGACAAAACCGCCGCACAGCTGCGGCTCGCGCAAGATGAGTTGCCAGTAGTCCTCGAGGTCCCCTGGACCGTTGCCCATGGCGTGGCAATATTCGACCAGAATCATTGGCTTGTCGGGTCGGGGATGCAGATAGGCGTCGATCTCTTCGAGCGAGGGATACATGCGGCTGAACAGGTCGATGTTCTCGTATTCGTAGCGGCGCTTGCTGTCGCGATAGTAGGCGCCTTCGTAGTGGGTCAGCCGCGTGGGATCGAAGGTCTTCATCCAGCGCAGCGCCACCTCGAAGGTACGGCCGTATGCGCATTCATTCCCGGCGGACCACGCGATGACGCTGGGTCGGTTCTTCTCGCGATGCACGCAAAGTTGCACGCGGTCGAGAGTGGCTTCGATCCACTGGGGATCGTCGGCGATGAGTTCGTTCCAGTGTTCAACGACGTTTTCCCAGTCGGGATCTGCCAGGTACCGGGACTGGGTACCGTGGCTCTCGTTGTCCGCCTCCGACATCACGATGAATCCGTACTGGTCGCAGAGCTGGTAGAAGCGTGGATCGGCGGGATAGTGAGAGGTGCGAATGGCATTGATGTTGTGCTGCTTCATCAGTTTCAGGTCCCGCAGCATGTGTTTGACGTCGACAACGGGTCCTGTCGCGGGGTCGAAGTCGTGGCGGTTCACGCCGCGGATCGTGATCGGTGAACCGTTGAGGGTGACCACGCCGTCATGGACTGCGATCTCGCGCACGCCCACCTTGTCGGTGATGACCTCGTCGGGCGTTTCGATGAGCAGCGTGTAGAGGTATGGGTTCTCTGGGTTCCACAGCTGGGCTCTTTGAATCTCCAAATCGGCGCGGTGGTCATAGCCATTGCCCGCGGCATTGCCCACCAGCCGCCCGGAGGCCACTTCGACTCCGCCTGCGTCGATGAGGCGCAGTGAGGTAGGGACCGGCTCGTTGCGATAGGCGCCCCGAACGTGCACCGTGGCACCACCCCCGTTGTCGCAAGTCGTCGTGGTGAAGTAGTCGAGCAGGACGTTTCGAGGTCGATCGAGCAGATAGACATCTCGGAAGATGCCACTGGTGCGGAACTTGTCCTGATCCTCGAGGTAGGTGCCGTCACACCACTTGAAGACGAGCACCTGCAGCCTGTTGTGACCGCGTTCCAAGTGCTGCGAAACGTCGAACTCGCTGGTGGCGTGGCTCACCTGGCTGTACCCCACGTACCGTCCGTTCAGCCACACGTAGAAGCATGAATCGACGCCCTCGAAGACCAAGGTGGTGCACGGCACTGTCGGGTCGGTCATGTGCTCGAAGTCGAGAACATAGGCGCCGCACGGGTTGTCGTGCGGCACGTGGGGCGGATCCAGCGGGATCGGGTAGCGCACGTTCGTGTACTGGTGCCGGTCGTACCCACTGTGCTGCCACGTGCCTGGTACTCGGATGGGTTCGAACGCCGAGGGCTCGTAGGTGGACTCGCCGAAGGACTCGCCCAGTTCCTCGACATTGCTGAAGTACCGGAAGAGCCAGTCGCCGTTGAGCATCTGCACTCGATCGGACTCGTGGCGGGCTGCCAGGACGTCAGTCAAAGGGCTTGAGGCCGGGACATAGTAGGCCCGCTGCGGAAGGGTGTGCTCGTGCAGGACTGAGAGGCTCTGATGGTGGCTCGGGATGCGCATGGTCCTTCTTCGGTGAAAGGGATCCGTCGGCCACGCTGCTGCTGAACAGGGCAGCGTGGCCGACGGATGGATGTGTAGATGCCGATGGCTGGTCAGCCCTTGGTGGCACCCATGGTCAAACCTGAGACGAAGTGCTTCTGCAGGGCGAAGTAGATGATCAGCGTGGGTAGCGCGATGATCAGCGACCCGGCAGCCACCAGATTGTTGTCGGTGAAGAATGTGCCCGCAAGGTTGGTCAACGAGCTCGTGATCGGGAACTTGTCACCGCTCTGCAGCAGCACGGTCGCCCAGAAGAACTCGTTGTAGATCCACGTCGTCTCCAAGGTGGCCAGAGCTGCCAAGGAAGGCCGGCACAGGGGAAGCGTGAGGCGCCAGAACTGCCCCCACAAGCTGGTTCCATCCACTTGGGCCGATTCGTAGATCTCCTTCGGCAGTGCCTTCATGAAGTTGCTCAGGACGAAGGTGCAGAACCCGAGCTGGAAGGCCACGTTGACCAGGATCAACCCGAAGTGCGTGTTCAACAGCGTGCCGGACTCGGACAGCCAGAACGGCACCTCGATCTTTTGGAAAATTTTGAAGACCGGGATCAGCAGTGCCTGCGGTGGAAGCAAATTGCCCACCAGGAACAGCGCCAGCATGATGGTGTTGAACTTCCAGTTGAAACGGGCAATGACGAAGGCGACCATGCACGCCAAGAACAGCGTGATCGCCACGGCCGGGATCGTGATGATGGCCGAATTCACGAACTTGTGCCCAAAAGCTCCGGCCTCCCAGGCCTTGGTGTAGTTCGAGAAGGTGAATCCCCCGAAGCTCAGGTAGCCATGGGTTGACGTGTAGTCATAGCTCCGCATCGAGGCCAGCACGGCGTAGAGCAAGGGGAACAGCCACAGGACGGCCATGGTGCCCAGGAATGCGTGGGTCAGAACCCGTCCCTTGGTCCAGGGACGATGACGCTCGGCACCTGGATCGACGCTGCTCGCCTGGCTGGCCGCTTCTTGCGCTTCGTGAACTCGACCAACAGGCCGCGAAGCGGTCAGGTCGGGCAGGTTGACAGGACTCTCCTGGCTCATCGGTCCTCCTTCAGGACGATCCTCAGATAGATGACGATGAACACGCTGGAGATGATCAGCATGATGGTGGCCAGTGCCGAGCCGAAACCGATGCGCTGTGCCTCACCGACGATGTTGCGGGTCACCTCGCTGGCCAGGAGTTCGAGGCCGTTGCGTCCACGGTTGATGACCCAAACCAGGTCGAAGGCGCGTAGCGAGTCGATGAATGTGATCACCAGGACCACGACGTTGATGGGGAACATCACCGGGAACACGACCTGGAAGAAGGTCCTGACCTCGGAGGCGCCGTCGATCGATGCGGCTTCCTTCAGCGCCGGGTCGACACCCTTCAATCCCGCCAGGTAGAGCAGCATGACGTAGCCGACATGTCGCCAACTGGTGGCGATGAGCGCCGCCCACAGGTTGTAGCGAGAATCGCCGTACCAGTCGATGGACGTCCCGAGGATGGTGTTGAGCAGGCCCTGGTCGCGGCTGAACACCAGTTGCCACACGAAACCGATCAGCGCCATCGAGAGCACGACTGGGAGATAGAGGGCGGTTTGGTAGAACTTGGTGTGCTGGGTCTCCCGGTCGATGAGAACGGCGCACAAGATGCCGATGGGAGTGGCGATGAGGAACAGCGCCGCGAGCCAGATCAAGTTGTGCCGAATGGCTGGCCAGAACGCTGGGTAGATGGTGGCCGCCTCTTGGTACCACCTGAATCCGACGGGTTGGGCTTCGGTGACCGGGCCGAACCCGTCCCAGTTGAAGAACGACAGCATGACCGACGCAATGGCTGGCAACCACACCAGCGTTGCGGCGAACAGAGTCGGGATGAGCATCATCAGCACGACCGTGACACGGTCACGGCCCGAGAGTTTGAGACCTTTGCCGCGTCGCGGCTTCGCAACGGCCTGGGTGGTCATGATGCGAAGATCGACTTCCGCTGGGACTCCACCTTGGACAACATCGAAGCAACGTCGTTGGGGTTCTTCAGGAAGCCCTGGAGGGCCGGGCCCATGACCGTCGAGGCAAAATCAGGGCGAGAGTCACGATCAAGGAATTGCGCCACATCGGTCGCGCCCTTCATCACCTCAAGCATGCGCTTCTGGAGCGAGGTGTACTTGGTCGTGTCCGCCTTCTCGTTCACCGCGATGGCGGACGGATCGGCCTGCACATTCGTCATCTGCGCCTCGGCGCTGCCCATGTAGGACAGGAAGGTCTTGGCACCCTTCTCGTTCTTGGGTCGTCGGCTCAGCATGAAGCCGTCGGTCGGCGCTTCGATCGCGCCAGCTCCGATTGTGCTGTCGATCTCCGGGAAGACGAAGAAGTCGAGGTCCTCCTGCTCCTTGCCGGCCGGGAACTGCTGGGCCATGAAGGTGCCGAGGTAGTACATGCCCGTCGTGCCCTTCTGCAGCGAGCGCGCGGCCTCCTGCCAGCTACGCCCGAGCGCGTCCGGCTGGTGGAGGGGCAGCAGCCCACGCCACAGGTCGAACACGTCCTGCACCTTCTTCTGGGACCAGTCCTGCTTGCCCGACATCAACTCGATGTGGAACGGATAGCCGTTCAGTCGCATGTTCAGGATGTCGAACAGGCCCATGGCCTCCCAACCGTCCTTGTCGGCCATGGCGAACGGGACCAGGCCATCCTTCTCCATCTCAGCCCCCAACGCCTTGAGTTCGTCGAGGGTCTTGGGCACCTCGTATCCGCGCTTCTCCCAGACGCTCTTGCGGTACTGGACGACCCACGGGTAGTAGGTGGCTGGCATCACGACCTGACGGCCGTCTGCAGTGGAGCAAGCGTTCTTCAAAGAGGCAGGGATTCCCTCGGTGGCAGCGAACACATCAGAGATGTCGCTCACGAGCCCCTTGTCGGCGAAGAACCGGGCCCGGTAGCCGGCGAACCACGCGAACACGTCATCGGGCGAGCCCTGCAAATAGTTGTTGATGTTCTCCTGGAAGGTGGTGTGGGCGACCGTGTTCATCTTGATCTTGATGTCCGGATGCTTCTGCTGGAAGGCATCGACGTTCGCCTGGATCGCCTTCAGGGGCACCTCGTCGGCCTGGTTGTTGCCGTAGGTCACCTCGCCAGCGCCGGTACCGTTGCCTGACCCGTTGCCGCCACAGCCAACCAAGGCCATGGATCCCAGGGACATCGTCCCCAGCAGGAGTGAGCGCCGGGAGAGCCCGCTCACGGGGGCTGTGCGCAAGGTGGCGAGGTATTCGCCTTCAGTCTGTGGACGTGCCATGGTAAGCCTTCTTCCGCCATTGGATCGCTTGGTGTTACCGATAACACCAGAGGGTAGACCATTTGTGGTACCGGTAACAAGAGCGTCGTGGGATCAGGCAGGTGGCGCGGTGGACGCTCGCGGCACCAGTTCCCCGTCAAATGGATATTGATCGAGCGAGGGCCCGCTGCCCACACCCTCACCCGCCAGGAGGGCTTGCACGGCTCTGCGGCCCATCGCCTCGAAGTCGATGGACACCGTGGTCAGGGGCGGGGAATAGAAGGCTGCGTCCCGCAGGCCGTCGTAGCCCGTGATGCTGAGCGAGCCGGGGATGGAGATCTCGCGCTCATGCATCCACGCCATTGCCCCCAGCGCGATCTGGTCGCTGGCCGCGACAAGGGCGGTCGGGCGGAGGTCATGCGGGAAGCTCTGCATCGATTGGTATCCATTTTGCGCGCCCCATGGCCCACGTGTGACGCCGCAGTTCTCCAACCCCAAGGAGGCGACCGTGGCACGGTAAGCCGTCTCTCGGTTACGCCCAGACGCCCACTCAGACGGCCCGCCAAGGAAGAAGAACCTCTCGTGCCCCAAGCGAGCCAAGTGTTCAACAGCCTGTGAGATCGGATGCTGCAGCGCCTGCGGGTGCCCCTCCGGGATGTGGGGCTCGACCTCGATCATCCAGGGCGTCTGGAGCGACCCCAGATCCATACGCTTGAGCACTGGGTCGGGGGGAGACAGAATGACGACGCCCGCCAGCGAAGCTCGGTTCATCATCAGCAGGGCCGTGTCGAAGGAAGCGGGGTCGCGGACATCGGCGCGAATCATCTCAAGAATGTGGCCCGTCTCACGTGCGGCCTCGGCAGCGCCCGCCAAGAGACGTTGCGGCGCCCAGTCGTCCACCTCGAAGACCAAGGCACCGATTCGGCTGGGCTGCCGGGACGCGAGCTCGCTGGCGGTGTCATTGAATCGATAACCGAGTTCCGCGATCGCTCGCTCGATCTTCTCGTGGTTCTCGGGCCGCACCCGATCACCGCGCAGGAACCTGGCCACCGTCATGTGGCTCACCCCGGCACGGCCTGCCACGGTCCAGATGGTCGGAGAAGATCCCTCCATCTGGTTGGGTTGGGACACGAGACACCTCTTCGATTGGCAAGCGGCCGCATGTTGTCACTTTGGCTGTGCCAGCAGCTGTGCGAGGCGACCTGTCGGCTTCCACATCACCGTATCCCACGGCCACCCGAGGCAACCCCATCGGCCTGTCCGTTGCCCCGGCCGAGCGGCGGCAAGACGGCGATCACAGGTGAAGGCCCGCTCCCCGGCGTTTCCGCTGGGCAATGGGCCTTCAGGTGGCTCCCCCGACTGGACTCGAAACCAACCCCATGCCCTTTGGGGAGAACTCGGGGAAACGCCTAGGCATTCGTCCCCACTAGGAAGTTCACTCTCTCACACCCCTTGGAGTCTCCGTCCACAAGTGAGCACTAAGGGTCACAACTGTCGCTTATAATTGCACGGTAGTTGCACGAGACGGAGGCACCAGTGGGCGAGATCAGGCGAGAGTGGGGCACGTTCCGCAAGCTTTCGTCAGGCAAGTACCAAGCAAGCTACCTGGGGCCCGACGGGAAACGGCATCGAGGCCGGACAACCTTCGATGACAAGGACGCCGCCCGCATCTGGCTGCGTCGCGAGAAACGACTCATCGACGACGGGGAGTGGATTTCCCCCGCCGATCAACAAGCAAAGAAGGTCCAGGCTCCCTCGATCATCTTCGGCGACTACTCCAGCGAGTGGCTCGATCGCCGCCGCACCAGGAAGGGTCCGTTGGAGCCGATCTACGCCGCTGTCTTCATCGACGCGATCGTGATCAAGGTCCGCGACGGGCAGGTGCGCAACCAGCCCTACTACGCGAACGAATCGGTGTTAACCTCGACGGCCACAAGGACATTCTGGGGATCTGGCCCGGCGACGGCGAGTCGGCGAAGTTCTGGTTCGCCTGCCTCACAGAACTCAAGAACCGGGGTGTGAAGGACGTGTTCTTCGTCGTCTGTGACGGGTTGAAGGGCCTCCCGGACATCATCGGCAACGTGTTCGGCGAGGCGAAGGTGCAGACCTGTCTGATCCACTTGTTGCGCAACAGTTTCGGCTATGCGTCGAAGAAGCACTGGCCCGAGATCGCCGCGAACCTCAGGCCTGTCTACGAGGCTCCAAGCGTGGAGGCGGCCGAGACCGCGTTTGAGGAGTTCGCGGAGACGTGGGGGAAGGCCTATCCGGCGATGATCCGGCTGTGGCGCAATGCCTGGACCGAGTTCGTACCGTTCCTGGACTACGACCTGGAGATCCGCAAGGTCGTGTGCTCCACGAACGCGATCGAGAGCCTCAATGCCCGGTTCCGAAGGGCTGTCCGCGCCAGGGGACATTTCCCGAACGAGCAGGCCGCGCTGAAGACGCTCTATCTGACCGTGAGATCGTTGGACCCGAAGGGAACCGGTCAGACCCGCTGGGGCATGCGCTGGAAGCCCGCGCTCAACGCGTTCGCCACCACCTTCGCTGACCGCATGCCCGCGGCCAGCACCCACCAGTAGAAACCGCCACTTACACTGTTAATCGGATAGTCCCGCATCGGCTCGTGCGGCACCCCATGGGTTCAGTATCTCTTCCCAGATTCAATGGCTAATCTGATGGAGTCTGGGGCCCTAGTGCGGCGTGTCGTTACTTATTGAATGGTTAGGGTTGGGAGAATTGGTCATGGCTGATCCTCCTGCCCCGGCGCTGGGTTTGCGTGAGGGTGATCGTGCACGGTTGGAGTCGATGACGCGGTCGCGGACTGCTGAGGCGGGTGCGGTGTTGCGGGCACGGATCGTGCTGGCGGCCGCGGACGGTGGCGCGAACGAGCGGATCGCCGAGCAGCTGCAGGTGTCGAAGAACACGGTGCTGACGTGGCGCAGGCGCTACGCCGAGCGGGGCATGGCCGGCCTGGCTGATGCTCCCCGATCTGGTCGGCCACGTCGCCTAGATCATCGAGCGATCGTGGCCACGACGTTGAAGCCGCCGCCGAAGAAGTATGGCGTGACGCACTGGTCGAGCAGGCTTCTGGCCGCGCATCTCGGGGTGGGGAACGCGACGATCGTGCGGGCGTGGCGTGAGTACGGCGTGCAGCCGTGGCGCAGTGGGACGTTCGAGTTCTCCACCGATCCCGAGCTGGTCGCCAAGGTCACCGACGCCGTCGGGTTGTACCTGGCGACGCCGGACAAGGCCGTGGTGTTGTGCGTGGATGAGAAGTCGCAGATCCCAGCTCTGGACCGCACGCAGAAGACGTTGCCGATGCAGCCCACCCAGATCGAGCGCCGTACCCATGACTACGTGCGCCATGGGACCACGACTTTGTTCGCGGCCTCGGACATCGCCACCGGGCACGTGACCGGCGCGTGCAAGCCCCGACATCGGCATCAGGAGTTCTTGGCCTTCCTCAAGCAGGTCGCCCGCGCGTACCCCTACCAGGAGCTGCACTTGGTGATGGACAACTACGCCACGCACAAACGGGTCGAGGTCCGTGACTGGCTCGAAGCCAACCCGAGGATCCACGTCCATTTCACCCCCACCAGCGGGTCGTGGCTGAACCTGGTGGAAGTCTGGTTCGGGATCATCGACAAGCAGGCCATCAAACGCGGTGCCTTCGGATCAGTGAAGGATCTCAACCAGAAGATCCGCGCCTTCGTCAACGGCTGGAACGATCGCTGCCATCCCTTCGTCTGGACTAAGACCGCCGACGAAATCCTCACCAAAGCCAACCGTTCTACAGCCTCAAACACGGCGCACTAGTGAGGGTTTCATGAATCTCGATACTGCCATTGACGCGTGGGCAGTTGAACATGGTGTTGACCCGGACTCCTTTACGATAGATGGCGATCGGAACGAAACCTACTGCCTTCTTGAGCTAGGAAATGGGGATTGCGAGGTGTTCTACAGCGAGCGCGGGTATCATCGTTCAGCCCGCATCTTCGTGAGCAGAGACGCGGCGTTAGCATTCCTGAAGCAATGGCTATTGGGGGACCCGACCACCCGCAAGTCGTTCCGGGCTCAACATCAAGGGCCGGGCTGAATTGGGTTGAGGGCACCGTGTGTTTGGGGTGCCAGGACCTCCCTCGGGATCTCTTCGCGCCAAGTACGCGCGGAGTTCCAGGCGGGCCATGGGGCGACTGACGTGGTGAATGTAGTCGTTGAGTGTCTCCGCGAGGAGATCGACTGGCGACCTACTCTGTGGCGTCCGGTACCGCGTCGGCGGTCGGCGGTGCGCTTCGTGACCTCCTTGCCAGTTCGGACGTGGACAAGGCGTCAGCGGCGTGGGCCCAGATCGAGGAGCAGGTTTTCTCGCAGGGCACCATCTACTCAGCAGCCGAGCCGGCAGTTTCCGTGATGCTGGCGGCGCTGACCGAGAGCAGCCACCCTGGGGATCTGGCCCGGCAACGGGGACGGGGAGTCGGCGAAGTTCTGGTCCGCCTGCCTGACCGAGTTGAAGAACCGCGGCGTCACCGACGTGTTCTTCATGGTCTGCGACGGGCTCAAGGGGCTGCCCGACAGTATCGGGCAGGTCTTCCCAGCAGCGAAGGTCCAGACCTGTCTGATCCATTTGCTGCGCAACAGCTTCGGCTACGCGTCGAAGCGGCACTTGGCGATGTTCTCGCGATCGAGGCGCAGCCGTGTGAGGCGGTCGGTGGCCTGGCCGTAGTCGCGGCTTTGCCAGGTGAACTTGCCGACGACGGGTCCGGAGGTGATCCGGGTGAAGTTGTCGCTGACGCTGTAGATGGAGTCGTTGACGTAGGCGCTGTTGCCGGTGAGCACGGTGGGGCGGTCGACGGCGTCGTAGGAGTAGAGGAGATCTTCGGCAGCCAGGTTGCCCGCTACGGGCAGGGCCCCGCGCCAGCAGGTAAAGCGTGGAGACGGGGACCGCGAAAGCTGCAGAAGTGAGGATGGTGGCGGTGGCTGTCACGGCCAAGGCGCGCTGGTGCCGGACAAAGGAGATGGTGTTCACGAGAGTTCCTGAAGTGCAGGGACCGTCGAGTCGCATGGTCAGTGCCGTCGAACTCAACTCGACGGCCGGATCGGACATGCTGACAACGCTCCCCGGCAAACGCGACGTTGGAGGGAAGCTGGTCGGATCCGGCTGGCCACCTCGCCAGATGGCGAAGCGGTCAGCCTAGTTACCTCATGAACTCACACGTCCACCTTATCGATGACCGCCCCTCGCCGAGCATCGAGGCATTAGCGGCTCGGCTCGGCCGGTACACTCCCCGTTATGGTCCTTACCCGGCGCAAGAACAGTTCTGGCAGGAGGACCTCGCCGGTCTGGGCCCTGGTGGCCGCCCGACGGGCGCGTTGATCGCTGCGGGCCCGCGTAGTCCGGAAATCCCCGACGCGCTGACCGCTGAGCAAGACATCGCAGCCCGCCCTGAGCCGGCTGGGAAGCAAATGGATCAGCGCTGCCCCACAACGCCCGCTGAGCTCTCTGCAGGGGTACCTGCCTGTGCTCCGAGCCACGTATCCGCACCATCTGCATCTCGGCAGCTTGCCGCCGACATAGCTTCCGACAGCAGCAGACCAGGAACAAGCAGCCCCCGTTCAGCATCCAAGATGACCCAACGTGCGGATCGAGGGACTGTTGTGTCGACATCGGTCTGGTGCGGCGTGAAGACACAAGAGGTGACCCGGGTCGGCGCGCTGGCATCCGGTCGACGCCTCCGCATCTCCTCGAATTCGCCGACACCACCGGACCCACCACCTGGTCAGTAGCAGCGTTCTACGCGACCCGAGCCCAGTGCTTCGCCGCCTTTATCGAGATCATCAAACATGCCGTCCCGAGCGGAGCCGAGGTCGGACTCGGTGTGGGTGCGGGTAAGGCCCTTGCTTCAGGCCAAGCGCGCGGAGACCGCCCGCACGAGCGTGTCTGTGTACTCGAGCAGTAGGACCAAGGTGGTCATAGCCGTGCCCGCTCGCTCCTCTAGTTCGGGTGGGTATCGCCCGTGTGGATGGGACGGTTGCTACTGAGGGCAAGCTCGCTGTGTGCGGGCTCTGGGATTGTTGCCGTAGGGGAGGTTGTTGCGACGCGGGGGAAGCTCTCCCATGATGGTCGCCTTGATGATCCAGCCGGCGGGTCGTGCATCGTGAGTTTCGGGTTGCCAGTGTCCTCTTCCCAGCGCTTCATGCCGCGGATGGGAGCGAGCCGTAGGGATCGGGGGTCGAGGTGGTAGCCGTCGTTTGTGGTTGGGGCTTCCCACAGATTGTCGATGTGCACGGAGTGGCACGTATCGAGTGGCTGGCTGTGGTGGCCAGCGATCAGGGTTATGGGCTCTTCTATTGCCGTATGCCAGTGTTCGGATTCTGGGAGGTTGGTGACGGTCAGGTCAGCAACCTCAACCCCACCGCGCCGCTGGTCGGAAGGTCCACCCGTTCCCGCATCCCAACCAGCCCGAAGCCGGGCGTGTGCGGTTGCTCGTCCGAACGTAGACAGTTGTTGACCCGCACCACAACACAGCGACCATCAGCCTCCAGCGCGAGGACGGCCCGCTGCCCGCCATGGCGCAGCACATTCGTCAGGGACTCCTGCACGATACGCACCACCGCCAACCGGGTCGCGACCGGCCACTGTTGCTGCCAGCGATCCAGCTCGGCCGAATCCGGCACGTGGCACTCCAACTGCAGCCCTGCTGCCTGGATTTGACCCACCACCTCGGGGATAGCACGTAGATCCCCGGAGACGTCCATCGTCTCTGTGGTGCGCAACATGTGCACCACAGACCGAGTCTCGGCCAGCGCCTGGCGGCTCACGACGCGGATCGTCTCAAGCGCCGACCGGTCCCCGGCTGGGTCACCTACCGCCAACGCCGTCGCGGCCTGCACATTGACCACGTTAAGACTGTGAGCCATCACGTCATGCAACTTGGCGCATGGCCTGGCGGATCTATTCACCACCGCGGTGGCGGCCCCGGCGACGGTGCCCGAACCAGTCGTGGAGGTCGCGCAGGCCTTGGCCCGTCTCGCGCCGGATGCTGCCGGCCCGCTGGAGGTACGGGTCCTTCGCGGGGGAATGGACTGCCGCCCGGAAGGGCCGCGTCACCCGGCGGCCGCGACGGTGCTGGTCGGCACGATCGACCTGGTCGGTTCCCGGCTGTTGTGGCGCGGCTATGGCGTCAGCCGGGGCCGTCGCCCTATCGACGCCGCGATAGAAATGCAGGACGATGGAAGTACTTTGGTGGGGTTGCAGCGAACGCACGGAGCACGTGGGGTCAGACTGGTGGGCGGCGATGGTCCAGGTACTCTTGGTAGGGGGTTCAAATGGAGTTTCTTACGTTCCTTCCCGTCGGATTGATTATTTCGGGAGTTTGCCTCTCGAGACTCTCGGATATGAACGAGTATGAGCATTCGGGACGAATATTCATTATTCAAATGGTCCTGCTGCTGTTCTCAATGATGCTGTCGGCTCAGGGTTCGGTTGGCAGTCTAGCGGCATCCTTGGCCTTGGGCTTGGTGGCCTTCGCTATGGGGTTGGGAGCATTTCTATTGTCGAGGGGGCGCTGAGCCTACGGAGCACCGGCTGGTCCTGGTCGACGCGTCATGGTCGCCCCGGTGGGGCCGTAGTTGGAGCCGTGGTGGTCGAAGAAGGCGAGGATGGTCTCGCGCGTACGCGCGCACCACGTCACCTTGGTGCAGCCAGAGAGAGAACCCACTGCATCTGTGTCCTGGCCCTGACCTCGATACCGGTGCCGTCGTGGAGGACCAGCCGTGGTTTGGTTGGTCGGCGACTTCGGATGCTGCGGTTCGGACGGTGAGGGAGTGGTCCACTGATGGTGGGTCCGCGTACACCGCCACGACGGGTATGCAGGCGGTGCGGTCGGACCGGTACTACCGCTACGACAAGGCCGGCCGTCTGGTCGGGGTGGATGACATCACGGGCAACCCCGGCCCTGACGGCGCCGTGGCGTGTGTGCGGCGCGGGTACGGGTTCGACGGGACGGGAACCGCACCAGCCAGACCCGGGCGACCAATCCGGCGTGTGGTGACACTGGCGCGGTCACCACGACTAGTACAACGGGGCTGACCAGCCGGTCACCGGCGCGAACGGTCAAGGGTCTTACGCCTATGACCCGCTCGGCCGGCAGACCAGCATCCCCGCGGCGGACACGGCGAACCCGGGCCGTGGTGACATGGTGCTCGGCTACTTCGACACCGATGCTGCCCAGTCGACCAGGCAGGGTGATGTGCGGGCGACGTTCACCTTGGACAGGGCTGGTCGCAGGGTGGTGCAGGACACCACCGTCGGTGTGGTGGTCGTGCCCGGTGCCGTCACGGGCACCATGGTGCGGCACTACACCGACAGCTCCGACAACCCCGCCTGGACCGTCGAGGTCCGCGACGGCACCCAAACCACCACCAGGTTTGGGTCGTTGACCGGCGACGGACTTGGCATCACCTTCACCACGCGCGGTACCACCACCGCCGAGTTGGCCTTGGCCGGGCTGCGTGGGGACATCAACGCCACCATCACCCTCGACGGCACCAACCCCGCCAACGGGATAGACGCCGGGAGGGACTGGACCAAATACGGCCACCCACACCACCCACACCGGCTGGACGGCAGGGACCGGCTACGGATGGCTCGGACAACACGAACGCGCCACCCTCGAAGCCCTTGGCATCACCCTCATGGGCGCCCGCCTCTACAACCAAACCACCGCCCTGTTCACAAAGTTTCGATCCCGTCTTCTGGGGCAATGAGACTACCTATGCGTACCCCAATGATCCGATCAATCGTGTCGATCTGAATGGGAGGAACCAGAACGTCAGGGTGGGATACACGCAAGCTGGAATAGGCGCATACGAGCGTTTGCGAAAGGGATTGCCCTGCGATGCAAATTGTCGAAGGAACTATAGGAGTTACAAGAAGGAGGCGAAGACAAATGCCAAGGCGGACAAGGAGGCCAATAGGAGCAGCGCACGGGCAACGATAGGAAGGGCGGCAGACTGGGCAAGGGTACTCGGCGCATTGCTACCAGGATTCCTCGAGGCTGGGGCTACTCTTGGGGGTATTCCGGTGGAGCAGGTGGCGGGCAGGATATTCTCATCATGCTCTAGGTTTAGCTGGTTAGACGATGTCGCTAGATACAGGTCTGCGATAGAGGGGGGAAGGGGTGGCTTGGTTCTCAGTAAGAGGTGTGGTGCGAGTGGTATTCGATGACGGCACCGTGATGTATGAGGAGCGGATCACTTTATGGAAGGCGCGAGATTTTGAAGAAGCGATTGCGAAAGCTGAGCAGGAGTTGGACGAGTACTGCGATTCGAGCACATTTGTAAATTGCGGCATTTATCAGTGCTTCCAGCTGTTCGAGACACCCGAATCGGGGGCCGAGGTATTTTCGCTCATGAGAAGATCCGCTTTGAGTTCGGATGAATACGTGACTCGGTTCTTCGAGACAGGTGACGAGAGGGAAGAGGGAATCTGACGCGTTACCACTCACAGGCCTCTGTCCCGGGCGAGCTCCGGCGCCGAACCGGGGTGTCATTGTTGCTCGTCATGTGGCACATCCTCACTTTCCAGGGTCGTGTCCCGCACCGCAGCGGAGTGGAGCGGGAAACCCTCGACCCAGACGGCCAGTTTCGCCGGCACGCTGGGTGTCCGGCTGCAACTCGCCCCATGCGACAACACCCTCATCGGAGGGCACCAGCGCTGCTGGGCCCACCGCCCAGACCACAGGGTGGTGCGTGTGCGATGTGCCAGATCCGTCGTCGTGGTTGGAGGGCCACGACGGGCGAGCCGATCCCGCCGACGCTGGACGTCTACGAGGCGCCTCGACCAGCCAGATCTCGTCCTGGAACGCCATCTGGGCACCCGGGGTCAGGTTCTGAAGGGCGCGACTGCGGGTGCCCGAGGCAGCTTCTATCGGGTAGGCGACATCCCCGGAAGCTCCCGGACCGCCGACCGGTACGTGAGCACGCGCAGCAGCTCATGGCTCGGGGCATGGGGTGGAAGACCATCGCGAGGTCGGCCGGTGTGAGTACCTCGAGGAGGATCAATCTGGTCGGTCTCTCGCGTTTGACTAGGGATTATGCGCGCGACATTATCGGGATTCGAACACTAGTGCGTCCATAGTTTCGGGATGCATCGATTTGTGTCGCCACGTGTCAGGTTCGCCGTGCAGACCAGCTGGTTGCTGGTTGGACCGCTGTGGGTCACCTTGGCGGTGACGAGCAGGATGCCCTCCTGGACCGGGCTTCCCTTCTTGGTGGCCCGCGCGATCCGGGACCGTTCCTCCGCCCTAGCCCGATCCTGCGCCGCTGCGGCCTCCTAGGCCACCACGTCGCGCTGCTCCGCCAACCGCCGGTCGTAGTCCAGCGACACCCGACGGCGACCGGTGCACCACACATAGGTCCCGGCCATCACCAACACCATCAACGCGTCCAGCCCGTACGAGGGGGCTGGCATCCTGTGGGTCGGCGCGATCAAAACCCCCAGCAGTCCCATCAGCAGGGCCGTCGCACCCCAAGCAGTCGACTCCCTCCGGGCCACCACCGCCGGGGACAACGGTGCGCACACGATCAGCGGGCTCACCCCCAGGTTTACGGGCGCCGACCAGACGACGATGCCCATCAACGCCACAAGGCATAGGAGGTGCAGAACATCGAACGACGACGGAGCCGCCGCAAGGCCAGCGCCACCGACAAACACAGACACACGGCCACGTACGCCAGCACGAACCACGTCTGGCCGTACTGAGGGAGGAGAGCCCCTGCCTCTACGGCAGTCAGCACCCCGGCAGCCGACGCCAAGACCAGATCCAGCGAAGGAGGATGCTTCACCCCGCCACGCTAAACGACTGCTGCACTCCAGCCATCCACCCCCAGCAGGATCCAGCGACGAGACGGGCAACGGCGGTTACTACTCGTGATCTTCGCCTGCCAAGCTCGACCGGGGCGCTGGCGTGTCGACCAGAATGCGCACCAACACCCAGGGCGGAGCCGTCGACGTTCCGATGGGTGACTGCTACCTGGAGCTGGGCAGGCAGGGCCTCGACCTCTTCGACCCTGAAGAAGTGGGCTCCATGATGCGACGCGGCATCCAAGACCCAGTCGACGACGTCCAGTCCTGGCCCGCATGGGGAGCCCTGGTGACAGAGACCGCGATCCAACTCGCCGAACACCATGGCACCGACATCGTCTGCCCCGTGACCCTGCTTTAAGCAGGCGTGAGCGCGCGAGATCTTCCTGAGCATCGAGGTCGCCGGCATCCGACAGCGGCACATCGTCCTGCACGCCGACCCCGAAACCCTGCGTCACCGGATCATCACCGACAACATCGAGATCGGGACCGTCGAACGGTGGTTCCAAGCCATAGACCGGTACGAAGCCGCACGTCCATGGCTGGCTGGGGCAGCCGAGCAAATCCACTCCACGAACCTGAACCCGGAGCAAGTACTGCACTTGGTCGAGGCCCTCATCAACCAGGGCTGAAGAGACCTCGTCTGCCGGATTCGCCTCCTTGCGCTGACAGGTAGGCAGCCTGAGCCACCGCACGCAGGAGTCCGATGGCCAGCAGATGGACAGCAACCAGCCGTCGGTCAGCTGACGACCCGGGCCGAAGGGACCGGTGCACGGCCGCCAAGTCTCCAGCACGCACTCGGATCAGGCGCGGCCCCACCCGGTTGGCCACCAGCCGACCGTCCGCGATGTAGCGCCGGACGGTCGCGACGCTCACGCCCAGGGCCAGGGCAGCCTCGTGCAGGCTCAACAGCGCCCCCGGCCTCCCATACTCAATCCCACTCTCCGCATGCTCCATGACACCCCAAGCCGACACCCACCCGTCCGTGCCCGAGGCGTGAGCCAGCACCGGGGAACGAGAGCCGGCTCCACGCACCGAAGTGTGGGAAAACTCGTAGCGGATCAGGGAGAACGCGCCCGATCCAGGCTTCGCAGCCGCCTCTCCATGCCGCTCTAAGGATGCGCTAAGGATGCAAGGGCAAGACAAAGGCCCGTCCGACCAGCATTCCTGCTTGTCAAACGGGCCTCTGATGGCTCCCCCGACTGGACTCGAACCAGTAACCCTCTGATTAACAGTCAGATGCTCTGCCAATTGAGCTACAGGGGATCAGCGCTCGGCGCGAGAAGAAACGTTAGCAGAGATCTACTCAGATGTCGTAATCGGCCTTCAGCTCCGCCAACGCATCGTCCACCTCGGACCGAACGGCCGGGTCGTCGAGGCTGGCGCCGCCCAGTGGCATCACGTCCCAGACCAGCTTGGTCTCCGTCGCAGCGGGGGCACGACGGGCGGCTACGACGACGGCCTCCCCACCACTGAGTTCGATCCGCCTCTGGAAGGCGATCGAGGCCTGCACCCGGTCCCGGAAGACCGTGGGGAAGGTGTTCTCCTCGTCCAACATCAACTGCTCGCTGCTGCCATCCACCAGACGCCACCACATCTGGCTGGACTCCTGTTTCCAGCCGCCGGTGCGCACCTGCTCCCACGCGACGACCCGCCACGGGTCCTCGCCCACCTGCCACGCAAAACCCTCGGGAAGCGCCACGACCCGCACCCTCGGCCCGCTCCCCCAGCCCAGAACACGCGGCTCATGCCCCAGCACCTCGGCCAGTCCATCGGTGGTGGCGGTATCAGGGCGGTTGCGTCGAAACAGCGGCATTCCCCCATTCTGCCGCAGGGCTCACCGCGTCCAACCCAGCGATGAGAGTTGAGCCGATCAGGCCACATCGCGGGCCTGGGACCAGCTGGCTGCGGTCCGTGCCGAACGCAGCGCCCGTTCCTCCAGCCGTCTGATGCTGGAGGCGGACGTGTTGAAGTGCCTCGCGCACCACGCGTAGCTTCGGGGTTCCCCGGCGAAGCCATTGCGCAGCAGAAGAATCTCCCGCTCGTCACGCTGCAGGCGGTAGATCCAGTCCGGCGCCGAGGTCTCCACCTCCTCGAACCGTGCGGCCGCGGACTCGTCGGCCAACTGGTCGGTCACATCACCCAGCGGGACGTGGCGGGCCTCCACCACCCGCAGCACGTGGAGCGGATCACGTCCCAACGAGCGCGCCACCTGCTCCACCGATCGGTCCTGCCCAGCCTGTCTGAAGCGCTCCTGCACCGCCAGCACCTCCGCCGCCGCCCGCAGGTCACCGCGCGTCCGGCGCGACTCCTGCTGGGCGATCACGGCGTTCTGCACGTGGTGGCGGATCCACTTCCAACCCACCACACTGAACCGCGTCCCCATCCGTTGGTCCCAGCGCCGGATGCCCTCCGCCAAGCCGATGCAACCCTCCTGGAAGAGCTCCTCGGGGTTGGTGGCGGTCCGGGCCGCGACCGGCCGCGCGATCGACCAGACCAGGCGCAGGTTGGCCAGGAACATCCTCTCCCAGGCCCGCTCCCCCTCGCGCACCAGTTGCACCAGCTCGTCGTGGCTGGCGTCCCCGCCGTCAAAACGTCCGGCCAGTGCGGCACCGGCCAGCACGCCCGCCTCGATCACCTTCGCCAGCTCGACCTCTTCGTCGGCGGCCAGCAGTTTCTCGTCCGAGATCATGTCCATGTCGCAGAGCCTGCCGCGGAGCCGGGGCCTCGCAAAGCGTCACCGGCCAACCTGTGGAGTCAGCACTCGGACAACACCAGTTGACCCGCTGCCCTTGACGAGTGACCTCTCGACGAAGCTGTGCTTCAGTCCGGTCCGTTTCAGTCGAGGGCGCCGACGGTGGCGCGCTGCAGGTCCTTGCGGCGCACCTCCAGGTCGAGCAGCTGGCTGAACATGGCCTTGTGCTCGTTGGCCTTCTCGACCGGGTTGGTGCGCTGCAGGCGCGACTTCAAGTCGGCGATGGTCCTGGTCGTGGACGCCAGTTGCAGCCGCGAGGTGTAGGCGGTGGCGTACTTCTCGTCCGGTTGCCGCAACACCGGCTCGACCAGCAGCGCGACCTCCAGCTGGCGGGCCACCTCGTCCGTCGTGGCTTCGCGCACCTGGTCGGCCCAACGCTCCGGCGACCATGGAACCTGGGTGATGGCCTCGAACACGGCGTGGTAGGCGGGGTGGGCGAAGTCGTCGGCCACCACGCCATTCCAGGCGGTGTCGAACAGCGTCGGGTACTGCAGCATCAGCTTCAACGTCCCGCGCTCGACCTGCAGGTTCCGGTCGGAGGGGTCTGGCCATGGCAGTCCGGTCGGCTTCTCGGCGGGCACTTCCGGCTCGGAAGACGCGACGACGTGTGACCGCGCGCCGCGCGGGTCATGGGCCTTGCGACGAGCCGCCCGTGAGACCTCCTGGCGCACCTCGTCGACGTCCATCCCGACCATCGTCGCCAGCTCGCGCAGGTAACCGCTGACCAGCGAGGTGTCCCGGATCGAACTGACCAGCGGCGCCGCGGCGCGCAAGGCCGCCAGACGACCGTCCGCGCGGTCGAGGTCGTAGCCCTTGAGCGTGTTCTGCATCACGAAGCGGTACAGCGGCACCCGGCGGCCGACCAGTTCCCGGACCGCCGCCTCGCCCTGGGCCAGACGCAGGTCACAGGGATCCATGCCGGAGGGCTCGATCGCCACATAGGTCTGAGAGATGAAGTTCTGGTCGCCGGAGAAGACCTTGAGCGCGGCGTTCTGGCCGGCCTGGTCACCGTCGAAGGTGAACACCACCTCGCCGGCCAGCGATCCCGAGCCCATCAGGCGGGTCAACAAGCGGGCGTGGTCGTCGCCGAAGGCGGTTCCGCAGCTCGCCACGGCGGTGTCGACGCCCGACAGGTGCGCGGCCATCACGTCGGTGTAGCCCTCGACGACGACGGCCTGCTGCTTCTTGCCGATGTTGCGCCGAGCCAGGTCCAGCCCGTAGAGCACGTGGGACTTCTTGTAGACCGGGGTTTCGGGGGTGTTGATGTATTTGGCGGGCATCCGGTCGTCGTCGAAGAGGCGGCGGGCGCCAAAACCCAGCACCGCCGACCCGGAGTCACGGATGGGCCACAGCACCCTTCCCTGGAAGAAGTCGTGGCCGTGATCGCGGATCAAGCCGGCCTTGACCAGCAGGTCGTCGCGGTAGCCCAGCCGGTTGAGGTGGTTCTTCAGCTCCCGTCCACCGCGAGGCGCGTAGCCGACGCCGAAGTGCTCGGCGGCGGCCTTGTCGAAACCGCGTCCGTCGAGCATCTGGCGGGCGGTCAGGGCGTCCGGGCTGAGCAGCATCTTCGAGTAGAACTCGGCGGTGGCGGCATTCGCCTCCATGATCTTGACCCGCAGGCCGGGTTCCTGGGCGGGCTGGCCGTCGTCGCTGATGCGCAACACGATGCCGACCTTGTCCGCGAGTTGCTGGACCGCCTCGGTGAAGGTCAGGTTGCTGATCTTCTGCAGGAAGGTGATTGCGTCGCCGCCCTCGCCGCAGCCGAAGCAGTAGAAGAAGCCGCGTGCCGGAGTGACTTGGAAGCTGGGCGTCTTCTCGTCGTGGAAGGGGCACAGGCCCTTCAGCGAGCCACCGCCGGCGGGTTTGAGGTTGACGTAGGCGCTGACTACGTCGTCGATGCGGGCCCGTTCCCGGACGAGTGCAATGTCCTCGTCGTTGATCCGGCCAGCCATGGGGCGATTCTACGGGCACGCCCGACTAGTCTGAACACGGACGTTGAGGAGGGCCCGTGACCGTCGAACCGACCTGGCATCTGGCGTTGGCGCTGGTCTTGCTGATGGCGCTGGCCGTCGTCGTCTCCCGAGTCGGCCGCCTTGGGCAGGAACGCGACATCGTCGTGGCCGGTCTGCGGGCGGTGATTCAGTTGGCCGTGGTCTCGACGATCATCGTCGCGGCCCTGCAACACCTGGCACTGGCGGCGCTGTTCGTCGCCTTGATGTTCGTGGTGGCGGTGCGGACGACGGTGCAGCGCACGGGCGTGGGACGCGCCTGGCCGTGGACGGCGCTGGCGATGGCCGGTGGGATCGTGCCGGTGCTGGCGATCGTCTTCGGTAGCGGGACGGTGCCGCCCAATGCGCTCTCGCTGATCCCGATCGCGGGGATCGTCGTGGGCAACATGATGACCGCCCACACCCTGTTCGGACGACGGCAGTTCGCGGCTCTGCGTGACGGCGTGGGCATCTTCGAAGCCGCGCTGGCCCTGGGCTTTGCCCGCGCCGCGGCGATCCGGCTGGTCAGCGAGGGAACTGCACGCGAGGCACTCGTCCCCAACCTCGACCAGACCCGCACCGTCGGCCTGGTGACCCTGCCCGGCGCCTTCATCGGCGTGCTGTTGGGCGGCGGGTCGGCGCTGCAGGCCGGTGCCGCGCAGGTCTTGGTGCTGGTGGCGATCATGGCCGGGCAGACGATCGTCGTCGTGGTCGCCAACTGGCTGATGTGCCAGGGGAAGCTCTTGCCACCGGACCTGGCGGGCGTGCTGCACCCCTAGAGCGTCGGACGTGAGTTGTCTTGATCTCACGGCCGGAGTGCAGCATCCCCGTTGCGGCGTTCGGATCGGCACGGGCATCGTCTTCTGCGCGACGATCTTGCCCGCGGCCGAGCGGACGATGTAGCGCACCTGGTCGTAGCTGTTGGCGCGGTCCTCGATGCCGACGGCTGGCTGCAACTGATGACGGAGCTCAGGCCCCGCGCCCGATGCCGACGGGCAGCCGGCTCGGATCCCAGCCCAGGAGCTGTTCTGCCTGGTCGAAGGCGAACCGGTCGGTCATCCCCCCGACATAGGTGACCGCGCCACGGGTCAGGTCGTCCAGACGGTAATCGGCGGGCATCAGCTCGGGGCGCTTCACGTACAGCCCCACCAGGCCGTGCAGCACCTCGACCACCGCGTGGCTCTGGGCCAGCGACTCCGGACGGGTGTAGATGCGCTCGTAGTTGAACCGGCGCAGCGCCGCCAGCGCGGCCGCGGTGTCGGCGTCCATGCCAACCCGTCCGGTCTGGTTCGTGGTGCGGATCACCGCGTGGATGAAGGTTCCGAGCTGGGCCCGACGCCCCACCCCGGCGATCCCGGCCACCTCGGGCGGCAGGTCGGCGGTCGTCACGATGCCGGCGTGGATCGCGTCCTCGAGGTCGTGGGCGCAGTAGGCGATCCGGTCGCTCCAGCTGACGATCTCGCCCTCGATCGTCCCCGGCGCGGGCCGGCTCCAGGAGTGGTTGCGGATGCCGTCCAGGGTCTCGGCGCACAGGTTCAGGTCGGTCAACACCACGTCCGCGCCCCACGGCCCGTGGTCGTAGCCCTCGGGGATGAAGGCGTCGAAGGCGTCCTCGGACGCGTGCCCGCCCGGCCCGTGACCGCAGTCGTGGCCCAGCGCGATCGCGTCGGCCAGCGCCACATTGGCCCCGATCCCGCGGGCGATGGACGTGGCCACCTGCGCCACCTCGATCGCGTGCGTCAGCCGGGTGCGCTGGTGGTCGGTCGGGTAGACGACGACCTGGGTCTTGCCGGCCAGCCGACGGAATGCCGGTGAGTGGACGATCCGGTCGCGGTCCCGCTCGAAGCAGGTGCGCTCGGCGTCGGGTTCCTCTTCGGTGGCACGGTTCCCGGCGCCGGACGAGAGGGTCGCCCCGGGCCGTAGCAGCAGGCGCTCCCGCTCCTGCCGCTGGATCCGTCCGATCGTCGTCCCCGGCTCGGCGAAGCTGGCGTGGGTGTCGGCGTGGGCGGTGACGAGGTCGTCACCGTGGCCGTGCATCGTCTTGGCCCACTCGACCGCGCGGGGCATCACCTCGGGGTGTCCCTCGACAGGCTCGGGGAGCGCATCCGTGCACATCGTCCTAACCTCCTGACCCGGCAGCGTCGTCGTCGACGAGCTCCAGGTCGAGCCCGGAGGTGTCGTCGTACCAACCGTAGGGAAGGATCACGTGCTTGCGCGGCGTCCCCTGACGTCCGCGGGGCTTTCCGAGCTCTATCTGGGGGAAGGGCGCATCGGCGTCCAGCTGGGCCAGCAGGACGTCCAGCTGCTCGAAGGAGCTGATCATCGCCAGCTCGTGACGCAGTTCGCCGCCCACCGGGAAGCCCTTGAAGTACCAGGCCATGTGCTTGCGCAGGTCGGTCAGCCCGTGCCGCTCCCCCATGATCTGCGCCAGCAGCTCACCGTGTCGCCGGACCATCTGCGCCACCTCACCCAGCGTGGGCAGGGTCTGCGTGGAGCGTCCGGCGAAGGCGTCGGCCAGGTCGCGGAACAACCACGGACGCCCCAGACAACCGCGCCCCACCTCGACGCCGGCAGCACCGGTCTGCTCCATCATCGCCAGCGCGTCGGCGGCCTCCCAGATGTCGCCATTGCCGAGCACCGGGATGTCCACATGCTCCACCAGCCTCGCGATCGCGTCCCAGTCGGCCTCGCCCGAGTAGGCGTCCCCGACGGTGCGGGCGTGCAGGCAGATCGCGGCAGCGCCCTCCTGCTGCGCGATGCGCCCCGCGTCCAGGTAGTAGAGGTGCTCGTCGTCGATGCCCTTGCGGGTCTTCATCGTCACCGGGACGCCGTAGGCGTCGGCCGCCTGGACGACCGCGCGGATGATCGCGCGGAACCGGTCCTGCTTCCACGGCAGCGCGCCGCCGCCGCCCTTGCGGGTGACCTTGGGGACGGGGCAGCCGAAGTTGAGGTCGACGTGGTTGACGTCATACTCCTCGCACAGCTTGCGGGTGGCGTCGGCAACGGTGGCCGGGTCGACGCCGTAGGTCTGGACGCTGCGGATCGTCTCGTTCGGCGCGAAGGTGAGCATCTGCCTGGTCTTGCGGTCGCCGATGACGATGCCGCGGCTGGTGAGCATCTCGCAGACGTAGAGACCGGCGCCCTGTTCGGCGCACAACTGCCGGTAGGCGGCGTTGGTGATGCCCGCCATCGGGGCGAGCACCACAGGGGTCTCGACCACGACGGCGTCGGTCTTGCTGGGAGCGCTCAGGCGCAGGGGTGCGTACTCGGTCACGGGCCAACTTCTGGGACGGATGCAGGGTCGGTCCATGGTAGTTGCTCGGCTGATCGAGGTCATGATGGAGCCATGAGCATCCTCGACCATGACCTGCTGGTCATCGACCAGGTCACCAGCTTCCTGAGCAATGACTTCGCGATCCGTGACCGGGACGGCGCCGTGGTCGGGCAGATCGTCACCGAGGGCTCCGCCCTGGGACGGATGTTCATGGGGTCGCGCCAGTTGACCGTCCTGGACGACGACCAGACGGTTCTGGTGCGCATCGACGACGTCCCCAACTTCGGTCGCGACCGCTTCCACCTGTCCGACGCGGCTGGCAACCAGGTCGGCGAGGTGGTCAAGCAGTTCACCTTCTTCAGCAAGCACCTGACGGTGCAGCTCACCAACGGCGAGGTCTACGAACTGTCCGGGCAACTGCTCGAGTTCGACTTCGAGGTCCAGGGCCCGACCGGACTGGTGTGCCGGGTCACCCGCGACTACGCCGGGCTCGGCTCCTGGTTCCTGGGCCACAACCGCTACGTCGCGCAGTTCGCACCTGGCTTGGCCGACCACGCCAAGGCGTCCATCATCGGCGCCGTCGTCGCCCTCGACCTGATCCGTGCCAAGGAACGGCGCTCCGCCAGTTCCAACTGAGCAGCACTCGCCCACCGACTGTGGGATTCCCACAAACCGGCGGGCGCAGCCTTGCGGGCGTCCCTACCGCGTCGCCGCTGGTCACGGCCATAGCTTGGATAGTCGTCAAGACTCCCAGCCCAGGACGGACCAGTGCCCCAGTCAACAACCATCAGCCGTGTCGCCATCGTCAACCGTGGAGAGGCGGCCATGCGCCTGGTCCACGCCGTGCGGGACCTGAACGCGGCCCGTCCCGGCGTCGACCCGATCCAGGTGATCGCGCTGCACACCAGTGGTGAGGCTGGCGCGATGTTCGTCCGCGAGTCGGACGTTGCCCATGACCTGGGCCCGGCCTCCGCTCGTCCCTACCTCGACCTGGCCGTGCTGGAGAAGGCGCTGGTCGAGACCGGCGCGGACGCTGCGTGGGTCGGTTGGGGCTTCGTCGCGGAAGACCCGGCCTTCGCCGACCTGTGCGCCCGCATCGGGGTCACCTTCATCGGCCCGAGCGCGGACGCGATGCGCCAGCTCGGGGACAAGATCGGCTCGAAGCTGATCGCCGAGGAGGTCGGCGTGCCGGTCGCCCCGTGGAGCCGTGGCGGGCTGGCCACGCTCGACAAGGCGTTGGCGAAGGCCAACGAGATCGGCTACCCCCTGATGCTGAAGGCCACCGCCGGCGGCGGTGGTCGTGGCATCACCAAGGTGTCCAACGACGCCGAGCTGACCGACGTCTTCGACCGCACCCGCGGCGAGGCCGAGCGCGCCTTCGGTTCCGGCGTCGTCTTCCTGGAGAGCCTGGTCACCGGCGCCCGCCACGTCGAGGTGCAGGTGATCGCGGACGGTCACGGCACCGCCTGGGCGCTGGGCGTGCGCGACTGCACCGTGCAGCGCCGCAACCAGAAGGTGATCGAGGAGTCCGCCTCCCCCCTGCTCAGCCCCGAACGCGTCGCCGAGGTGAAGGCGTCGGCTGAGCGGCTGGCCGTGCGTGTCGGCTACGTCGGCGCCTGCACCGTCGAGTTCCTGTACCAGCCCGAGGCCGACCTGTTCGCCTTCCTCGAGGTGAACACGCGCCTGCAGGTGGAGCACCCGATCACCGAAGTGACCACCCGCACCGACCTGGTGAAGCTCCAGTTCCACGTCGCCTCCGGTGGTGCCCTGACCGGTGAGAAGCCGGTCGAGATCGGGCACGCCATCGAGGCCCGGTTGAATGCCGAGGACGCCGACCGCGACTTCGCCCCCGCTCCCGGGCACATCGACCACCTGGCCCTGCCCCAGGGCCCCGGGATCCGTGTCGACACGGGTGTCGCCGAGGGCGACACCATCCCCGCCGACTTCGACTCGATGATCGCCAAGGTGATCGCCTTCGGTGCCGACCGGGACGAGGCGCTCGCCCGGCTGCGCCGCGCGATGGCCGAGACCGAGGTCGTCATCGACGGCGGCACCACCAACAAGTCGTTCATCCTCGAACTGCTGAACCAGCCCGAGGTCACCACCGGCGAGACCGGCTGGGCCGACACCGGCTGGATCGACCGCGTCCGCGCCGAGGGACGCCTGCAGCCCACCCGCAACTCCGGCGCCGCACTGGTCGTCGCCGGGATCGAGGCCCACCTCGCCGAAGAGCAGATCGAGCGCGCCCGCTTCTTCGACACCGCCCGTCGCGGACGTCCGCTGGCCGCCCACGAGCTGGGGCGCCCGGTCGAGCTGAAGCTGCGCGGCACCACCCACGCCGTCCGCGTGCTGCGCACCGGCGTCGACACCTTCGACGTCACCATCACCACCGCCGGCGTCACCGAGCAGGTGCAGGCCCGCTTCGACCGGCTGGACGAGTACACCGCCCGGCTGGTGATGGGCGGCAACAACCACCGCGTGCTGCTGGGCGCTCCCGGCCCGGTCCAGGTGATCGAGGTCGACGGACAGGGCCACCGCGTCTCCCGCGACGAGGGCGGCGTGCTGCGCTCGCAGGCGCCCGCGCTGGTTGTCGCCACCCCGGTCGCCGAGGGTGACCTCGTCGCCGCCGGCGACCGGATCCTCGTGTTGGAGAGCATGAAGATGGAGACCATCATCACCGCGCCGTTCGCGGCCCGGGTGAAGGAGGTCCCCGTCCGCGCCGGCACCCAGGTCGAGACCGGGGCGCCGATCGCGCGCCTGGAGCCGATCGGGGACGCGTCCGAGGCCACCGAGGAGGTCGCCGAGACCGTTGACCTGGACCTTCCCGAGCACGGCGCCACGTCCAACCCGGACGCCGAGCGGCAGTCGCTGCGGGCGGTCGTCCTCGGGTGGGACACCGACCCGGACAACCCGACCGGACCGCTGAAGCCCTACCTCGCCGACCGTGAGCCGTGGCCCACGCCGGTCGCCGCCGAGGCCGCGCTGCTGGAGACCTTCGCCGACCTGGCCGAGCTGCACCGCAACTCCCCCACCGGTTCAGTCGAGGACTCCGACACCCGTGTCCACACCACCCGCGAGTGGTTCCAGCGCTACCTGAAGTCCCTGGACGTGGAGCGTGAGCAGCTGCCCGCCGCCTTCGCCGAGCGCCTCACCCGTGTGCTGGGCCACTACGGCGTCGACTCGCTCGACCCCTCCGTCGAGCTGGAGGAGGCCGTCTTCCGGCTCTTCCTGGTGCAGCAGAACTGGTCGCCGGCGGTGGCCGTCGCGACCGGCATCTTGCAGGCCTGGCGTGCGCAGGACCGTCCCGCCGGTTCCGGCGCCGAGCTGCGCGCCGTCCTCGACCGGCTGATCGTCGCGACCCAGCGGCGTTTCCCCGCCATCGGCGACCTGGCCCGCTCGATCCGCTACCGCTGGTACGAGCGTCCCTCGATCGACGCCGAACAGTCCGTCGCGCTGGCGCAGGTTCCCGAGCTGCTCGGACACCTGGAGGCCCTGCCCGATGGTCCCGCCCGCCGGGCCGTCACCGAGGAACTGGTCGGTGCCCCCGACCGTCTCGTCGGCTTCCTGCGCGGACGCAGCGCTGCCGACGTTCCCGCCGAGGAGCCACTGCTGGAGGTGCTCACCCAGCGCCACTACCGCGGCAACCAGCTCGAGAACCTCGCCTCGCGCACCGTCGGTGGCCGCGCCGTCACCAGCGCTGACTACGTCATCGACGGACGCGACACCCACATCACCACGACCGTCGGGAACCTGGCCGAGTTCGTGCCCGGTTCGTCGCTGGTCCAGGTGCTGGACGAGCTGTGCACCCCTGAGCTGTCGGACGCGGCCAATGGCCGCCATCAGAGCGTCGACCTCTACCTGCTGTGCGACGAGGCGGTCGACGGGGACGCGATGGCCCAGCGCCTGTCGGAGGCGCTGGCCCAGATGGACTTCTTCTGCCGCCTGCGCCGGATCGCGATCGCGGTGCTGCCGCTGCAGAAGGGCACCGTCGGCTACTTCACCTTCCGCTGCGTGGACGGACGCCCGGTCGAGGACGCGGTGCGCCGCGGCTTCCACCCGATGGTCGGTCGCCAGCTGAACCTGAACCGGCTGTCGGGCTTCCAGCTCACTCGCCTGGAGTCCCCGCGCAACATCCTGCTGCTGGACGGGGTGGGCATCGACAACCCCGCGGACGAGCGGATCGTCGCCCTGGCACAGGTACGGCGGCTGTCGATCGTCCGGGACGAGGACGGCCAGGTCACCGGCGTCCCGCACCTGGAACGCGCCCTGATCACGGCATCGGACGCGGTGCGCCGCGCCCGGGCCGAGGCGGCGCCGGCCAAGAAGCTGGACCACAACCATGTCTGGATCCACGTCTGGGGCGAGTTCAACATCGACCTGCGGGCGCTGAAGGCCTTGGAGGCCCAGCTCGCACCGATCACCGCTGACGCAGGGATCTCGGAGGTGCGAATCCAGACCATGATCACCCGACCGGGCCAGGACGTGCCGGTGCCCACCGTGATCGTGTTCAGCCACCAGCCCGGCTTCGGCGTCCGCTTCCAGACCATCGACCCGACCGATGAGCCGCTGGCCACCCGGTCGCGCTACGACGAGATGGTGCTGCGGGCTCGCAGCCGCGGCCTGGTCTACCCCTACGAGCTCTTCGGACTGGTCGCCAGCTCCCGCGGACGGGTCGTCGAGCTGGACCTCGACGAGTCGGGTGCGCTGGTGGAGGTCGAGCGTGAGCACGGCCTGAACACCGCCGGCATCATCGTCGCCGACGTCTCGACGCCGACCGTGGCCCACCCCGAGGGCGTGCGACGCATCGTCCTGTTCGGTGACCCACTGCGCTCCCTCGGCTCGATCGGGGCCGCGGAGGCCGACCGCATCGTCGCCGCGCTGGACCGCGCTGACTCGCTGGGGCTGCCCGTCGACTGGTTCACCCTCAGCTCGGGTGCGCGCATCTCGATGGACTCGGGCACCGAGAACCTGGATGCGGTCGCCCACGCCCTGCGCCGGATCGTGCACTTCACGCAGGACGGTGGCGAGATCAACGTCATCGTCGCCGGCATCAACGTGGGCGCCCAGCCCTACTGGAATGCCGAGGCCACCATGCTGATGCACACCAAGGGCATCCTCGTGATGACGCCCGACTCGGCGATGGTGCTCACCGGCAAGCAGTCCCTGGACTTCTCCGGCGGAGTCTCGGCCGAGGACAACTTCGGCATCGGCGGCCACGACCGCATCATGGGCCCCAACGGCCAGGCGCAGTACTGGGCTCCCGACCTGGCCGGAGCGCAGCAGGTGCTGATGCGCCACTACGAGCACACCTACATCGCGCCGGGTGAGAGCCGTCCGCGCGAGCTGGCTACCACCGACGACGACGCGCGCGACGTCGGCCTCAGCCCGCACGAGATGGACGGTTCGGAGTTCGCAACCGTCGGCGAGATCTTCAGTGCCGAGAAGAATGCCGAGCGCAAGAAACCCTTCGACATCCGCGCCGTGATGCGCGCCGTCGCGGACGCCGATCACGAGCCCCTGGAACGGTGGGCGACGATGGCCGAGGCCGACACGGCGGTGGTGCACGACACCACCATTGGTGGCATGCCCATCACCCTGATCGGCATCGAGAGCAAACCGGTCCCCCGGGCCGGTCTGCTGCCGGCCGACGGACCTGACAGCTTCAGCGGTGGCACGTTGTTCCCGCGCTCGTCGAAGAAGGTCGCGCGGGCGATCAACGCGTCCAGCGCCAACCGGCCGGTGGTCGTGCTGGCGAACCTGTCCGGCTTCGACGGATCGCCCGAGTCGATGCGCAACCTGCAGCTGGAGTACGGCGCCGAGATTGGTCGCGCGATCGTCAACTTCTCCGGCCCGATCATTTTCGTCGTGATCAGCCGCTACCACGGCGGCGCCTATGTGGTCTTCTCGAAGTCGCTCAACGACAACATGACCGTGCTCGCGCTGGAAGGTTCCTACGCCTCGGTCATCGGCGGCGCCCCGGCCGCGGCCGTCGTCTTCGCCCGGGACGTCGCCAAGCGCGTCGAGGCCGATCCCAGGATCGTCGAGCTCAAGGCCCGGGTCGCCGAGGCGTCCGACGCCGACAAGGCAGGACTCAAGGCCGAGCTCAGCAACCTGCGCGAGACGGTCAAGGCCGAGACGATCAGCACGGTCGCCACCGAGTTCGACGGGGTCCACGACATCCACCGCGCGGTGCGCGTGGGGTCCGTGGACGAGGTGATCAGCGTCGCCCAGATGCGCCCGCGGATCATCGAGGTGCTGCGCAAGGCCCGCTGAGGCACGATTCCCACCAAGAAGGCCGAGATCTGCGCCCAACTTCTCCGATACGCGCCCACAGGGCCCGTCGGGGAAAGTTCGGCGCAGATCTCGGCCTTTCCAGTTGGTAAGCCCACCCCTCTTGCGCCACCCTCTTGCGCCGCCCCAAGGGTCTCGTGTTGGGGTTCTTCTCGTTCCCGAAAGGGACCACGGATCTGCGGGGCGTTGTTCAATGACCACGCCCGCACAGGCCTCGGTCGATGAGGGCTTGCCGCGCCAGTTCTGCGTCCCACTCCAGTGCCTGCGGCGATCGCCTGCATGCGGTCGCGTTGTCCGCGCTCAATGATGGTGGCGCATTGCACTTCCACCGGGACGACCGGGACGTCGTGTCCACGCCAGCCGACGGTGCGGCGATGGCGCCAGGTTTCGCGGCCCTGGTTCTCCAGCAGCCCGGCATCGAGCTGCTCGCGGACGCGGGCGACCTCCAGCTAGACACCTTCGAAATACCATCGCCCGAAAGTCCACGCTCCAGCCGTGGCCAGAGGATGCTCGGCCGTACTGCGGAAGAACCGAGGTCGTCACCCCCAGGAGTGGACAGTGGGATGAGGATGCACAGCTGGTGGTCCAAGTGCAGCAGTGGTTCTCCATCAAGCGCTCGGCAATGATCGGCGCAATCCAGTGACCTTGCTGGGAAGCCAACACGTGAATCGGCTCGCAGCTCTCCGGGCCAAGTAGTTCCAGGGCATGCCAAAGGGGCGACTCCCGTGGAGGGGCGTCGCCTCGTCGGCGGTGTGCTGGCCGTGTGGACTTCCTATGTCGGCAGGTGTAGGTCGTGAGATGTGAGTCGTCAGGCGGTGCTGGTGACGTCGGCCCACTTCAGCCGCATCACCGGGGGCGCTTGCGGCGGCCCGCCCTTGGTGGGGTCGTGGAGTTCCAGACTGAGGGACGGGGTGACCAAGTAGACGAATCCCTCCGGGGATCGCCACAGGTAACAGCCCGGCGCGACTTGCTCGACGCGCCACCTGCCGTGGGTCTTCGCCCGGTGAACACGTCGGCCGAGGGGTCCGAGGTTGTCGGGCCGAGTCTGGCCGGGTGTCCCGTCATGGTCGAAGGGGACGGTGTGGTCCAGGTCGCAGCGGATGGCCCGCTTGGACGACCACGGGAACACCTCGAAGGGATTCCGATGCTCCACGGTCTCGCGCATCCGATCAGGGACCTCGTAGGAGTCCACCGGGCACAGAGCGGCAGTGTCGAGGACGGGTCGGACGGTGATCCTCCGGTCACCCAGGAGGTCCTTCAACCAGCCACTCAACGCGGGGCCGATGCCCTCGATGCGAGCGATGCCCTGGCCGGTCTTGACGGTGGAGTCGGTGAGGTGGACCACGACCTTCGCCGTGGGGAGCAGCTTGTGGGGGTCGACGGTGATGGTTCCGCAGGTGTGACCCAGGCGGCCCTTGAGTTCGCACGCTGGACCCTCGACAAGCCCGGGGAACGTGCATTCGTCAAGCAGCGAGGCCTGGAGCATCTGCAGCGCCAGCGCCGGATTCGCCAACATGCCCAGCGCGCGGGCGCGGATCCCGTCCTCGGTGTCCTGCACCCCCGCCCGGCGCAGGATCAACGCCAACCGCGACACCTGCGCTTCAAGATCACGCTGGTCGAGCTTGTCCAAGACAGCGTCCACCCTGCCGAGCAACCCCTCGGAGTCGTCGTCCCGGAAATCCACGTGCCGACGCTCCCGCTCCGCCGCGCGACGCTCATCAGCCTGATCCGCGGGCAGGTGCTCCAACACCAGCCCCTTCGCCATCGCCTCCAACCGGGACGCCGGCATCCGCCCATAGACGTCCCGCAGGTCCGCATCGAACGCACGCGCTCCATCGAAGCCGAGATCACCACTCATGCTCGCGAGCTTCTTCGCCAACCACACCGGCAGGTCACCGGCCATCACCGCAGCCCACGCATACGGCAACCGGTGCAGACAATCAGTCGCCAACGACAACTCCACGTCGACAGCCTCGGGCCGCAGGTGCATCGCCGCCGCCAACTCCAACGACGCGAACTCCGCAACCAACGGTGTCCCGTCCGAACCCGCCGGAACCAGCTGCTCCAGACCCGGCACCACCGGACCCTCACCGCTGGCCGCCGACCACAACACGTCCACCTGCGCCAACAACTCGAACCGCCGCGCCTGGATCGCCCGAAAGGCCTTGTCCGACGCCCGCAACTCGGCCAGGAACTCACGCCGCGTCGCCGGGAAGGCCGACCCGGGAAGCGTCACCGCGTGACCTGCCGGAGGAGTCATCATCGAACTCATGTCCTAATTCTACATCCCGATACGGCGCGCACAAGGGGTTCGGCGATTTATGTTCGAGAGACTCATCCAGCAGCCAAGCAAGGCGCATCACACTGCTGATAGTCGTTGCACCCGGTCGCCAGAACGGTTCCGTCCGCGCGTAATCCCAGCGTGTGCAAGGACCCCGCTGCGACCGCGACCACGTCTCTCCAACCCTCGGTGTCGCACTGGCCGTGGCTGTTCGAGCCTGCCGCGATCACCCGTCCCGATCGATGAAGCCCGATGCTGTGGTGGCTGCCGGCCGACACGTGAGCGACATCCTGCCATGCGCCAACCTCACAGGCACCACTACCCCGGTCGCCTGCAGCCAGGACGCGTCCCTCATGCGTGAGACCCAGGGTGTGCAGGTATCCCGCGGACGTCTGGACGACCTCACGCCAGTCGCTGACGTCGAGCTGTCCCGCTCGTCCGACCCCAGCGCCGACCACGCGCCCGGCGGACGTGACACCGACGCTGTGCCAGTCACCGCAGGTGATCGCGACGATGTCGCGCCAGCCTTCGACGGCCAGCTGGCCCTCGACGCAACGGCCAGCGCCGAGCACGGTTCCGTCGCGAAGCAAGCCCAGAGTGAAGCGCCAACCCGCGGCCACCGCACGGACCGTGGTCCAGTCCCCGACATCGCACTGACCGTGCCCATTCCACCCTGCAGCGACGACGGTGCCGTCGCGGCACAGCCCGACCGTGTGCGACTTGCCGGTGTTAGAGAAGGTGTGGACGTTTCCCGCAGCCACGGCGACGATGTCACTCCACTCGGACACGCGGCACTCGCTGGCACCACCGTGTCCGAAGGCGGTGACCGTACCGTCGTTGCGTATGACGACCGAGTGGCGACGGCCTGCTGCCAACCCCACGACAGGCTCGGGGACCGGGGCCAGATCAGGCTCGGGAACCGTGGGCCGCATCAGCCCTCCAGGACCGTCCCGTCCGCGATCGTGGTCGGCTCCGAGGCCTCAATGGCAACGTCCCCGACGACCTGGACGTCACGTCCGAAGGCGACCTCCCCGTCAACAGCCAGCGAGCGTGCCTGACGCAGCGCCAGCGGATGCGGGACCAACCGCGCGAAGTCGCCCACGAGCTTGTACTGCTTGCCGAGCTTGACCGCGGGCGTCTCAGCGTGCGCCACCAGCCGGTAGTCGTTGTCGAGTTCGTAGAGATCGCTGCGCAACAGCAGCAGCTCATTGGTCGTCTTCACCGGCAGGAAACGGTCGCGCCCGACGCAGATCGCCGTGGCACCGGGGAAGACCTCGATCGCCGCCCCCATGGCGCTCTCCACCTGCACCACCGGCGTCGAGTCACCATCGGAGGGATCAACGGTCTTGTCGTTACGGATCAGCGGCAGCCCCAGCACCCCGCCCCGCTCGCCCAGCACCGACTGCAGCGCCCGCAGATCCACCCAGAGGTTGTTGGTGTGGAAGAAGGGGTGACGGTGCTCGTCGGTGAAGTAGTCCATCTCCTCGGCCGGGGTCTGCGCGGTGTCGCGCAGCACCAGTTGCCCGTCCGCCTTCCGGATCGCGAGGTGCCCGCCCTTGCGGTCGTTCGCAGTCCGGCGGCACAGCTCCGCGGCATAGGGCGCTCCGGTGGACGCGAACCACCCGGCCACCCGTTCGTCCGGTGCCGCGCCCAGGTTGTCGCCATTGCTCAGCGAGAGGTACCTGAAGCCGGCCTCGACCAACTGGTCCAACAGACCGGAGCTGTACAGCGCGCGATACACGTCCCCGTGCCCCGGTGGGCACCACTCCAGCGATGGGTCCTCTGGCCACGACACCGGCGTCAGGTCGTCGGCGCGCAGTTTGGGAACCTGGCCCTGCAGGAGGCTGATCGGCAACCCGTCGACGGCCAATTCGGGGTACTTCGCGAGCGCCTCGGCCGTGTCGGCCTGCGTCCGGAAGGAGTCCATGAAGACCAACGGCAGCCGGACGCCGTAGCGCTTGCGGGCGGCCAGCACCTGCCGGACCGTGATGTCGAGGAAGCTCAGGCCGTCGCGCACCTCGAGCAGGCTCTTGGCCCGGTCGAGCCCCATCGACGTTCCCAGCCCACCGTTCAGCCGCAGGACTACCGTGTGCGCCAGCGCATCGCGGGCCTGCTCCGGGTCGACCTGCACCTGGTCGAGCTGGTCGACCTCCAACAGCGGTGCAATCGTGGCTTCGGGGATCATCCCCGAGCCGCCCTGCTCCAGCAGGCGATAGCGGGACGCGAAGTCGGCGACCATCGCGTCGTCCTGCCCTGCCGCATTCATGGCCTTCGTGGCCAGTGCCAGTCCTTCGTCGCTCATCGCAGGCTCCTCAGATCGGGGTGTGGGTGGTCGGGGTTGGGGAGAGGTCAGTTGATCCGGCGTCCGCCGTCGGCGGCCGTGGCGAGGTGGAAGTCGGGACGCGCGAAGCCCGCCTCGACGGCCGCAGCGTCGATGGCCCCGGCGACCTGGTGGACGTCGTCGACCGACACCAGGACGACACAGCTGCCACCAAAACCGCCGCCGGTCATCCGGGCCCCGAGCGCGCCAGCGGACATCGCCGCCACCACGATCGAGTCCAGTTCCGGGACGGTCACCTCGTAGTCGTCACGCAGCGAGTCATGAGAGGCGACCATCAGCTCGCCCGCCTCCCCAGCCCGCTCGGCGGCCAGCGCCTCGACGAAGTCCAGCACCCGCCAGCTCTCGGTGACGACATGGCGGACGCGGCGAACCAACACATCCTCGTCCAGCTTGGCCAGCAGCTCCCCGAGCCCAGCGCGCGGGCCGTCGACCGGCTCGCGCAGCGAGCGCAGGCCCAACACCTCGGTGGCCCGCTCACAGTCCGCGCGACGCGACGCGTACTGGCCGTCGGCCAGCATGTGCGGCGCATTGCTGTTCACGACCAGCAGTTCCAGACCCTGCGACTGCAGGTTCAACAGCACCTGCTCGACCGAGTCCTGCTCGCAGTCCAGCAGCAGGCCGTGGTCGGCCTTCGACCGCAGCGACGCGGCCTGGTCCATGCCTCCGGTGCGTGCCCCGGCCACCTCGTTCTCGGCCCGGACGCCCAGCGCCGCCAGCTCCGCGCGACGCGCGTCCCCCTCGGTCGGCAATCCGGCCAGTTCCGCGGCGGCCAGCAGCACCGCCGACTCCACCGCAGCGGACGACGACAGCCCGGCGCCGGCAGGGACGCATGACACGATGGCCAGGTCGTAGCCGGGCAGTTCCGCACCGGTCTCCCGCAGCGCCCACAGCGGACCGGCCGAGTAGGCCACCCAGTCGCTGACCGCGCCGGGACCCACCTCGTCGAGCGTCCCCTCCCAACGCTGCACGTCCCCGAGTTCGGTCACCAGGCGCAACAGGCCGTCGTCGCGTTTCGCGGCCGCGACGTAGGTGGCGTGCGGCAACGCGATCGGCAGGCAGAACCCGCCGTTGTAGTCGACGTGCTCACCGATCAGGTTCACCCGCCCGGGAGACGCCCAGACGCCGTGAGGTTCGGCCTCGAAACTCGTGGTGAACAACTCCGTCGCGCGGCGCGCACCCTCGGCGTCGTCCCAGGCAGTGTGCAGTGTGGTCATCATGTCCTCCTGAGGGCAGTCTGCCCTGTCCCCTGAATTGTCGCGGTTGGTGGGTGCCGGTGTCTCGCTCAGCCGAGCAGAGTCTGCCGGATCGCGACGGCGGCCGCACCGCGGGCCCACTCGGTGAAGTCCAGGGCCTGCACGGCCAGTTCCGGACGCACCGTCCCGGCTCCCGCGAGGGAATCGAAGCCCTGCCACAACGCTTCTAGGTGGTCGTGCAGCGGGTCGGCGTTCTCCCCGGAAACCAGCACCCGTTTCGGCGCGACGACCATCGACGTGGTCGCCACCAACTCTCCCACGGCCGTGGCCATGGTGGCCCACAGGCCCTGACAGGCTGGCTCATGCCGCAACGCGGGGAGTTCATCGCGCGCGATCGTGCGTCCCAACAGCTCCCCCGCTGCTCGCGCCAGTGGCTTCGACTCGACCTGCTCGGTCAACAGGTCACCGGACAACGTCCGCAGTTTCCCGATCTGCCCGGCCGCTCCGCTGTGCCCACGCACCAGCTCGTCGTTGGTGACCAGACCCAGTCCGGTTCCCACCCCGACGGTGACCACGGCGAACTCCCCAACCCCGCGGCCATGGCCGAACCAGTGCTCGGCGACGGTGAAGGCGTTCACGTCATTGTCCACCACGCAAGGGATCCCCAGCGCCTGGGCGGCGACCTCACCCAAAGGTCCGGCCTCCCAGTCGAGGTACGCCGAGCGGGTGGTGATGCCCTCGGCGTCGACCGTCGCGGCGAGGCTGAGCCCCACGGCGAGCGGACGGATGTCCTCGCGGGCCAGCTCGTGAATCCAGGCACCCAGCGCAGCGATCGTTTCGTCCCTGCTCCCAGTCACACCCTCGGCGGTGTGGGTGCGCAGCACCTGCCCGTGCAGGTCAACCAGCACCAGGTGCAAGGCCTGGGTGGTGATCTTGCCCCCTACGAAACTGGCGGCAGCGGCGTCCACCGCTAGCGGCAACGACGGACGCCCGGTCGTCAACTGCGCCACCGGCTCACCCTCGATGATCAATCCCTGCTCCAGCAAGGACCTCGCCGCCCGAGTCACCGTCGGCGCCGACAGGTCAAGGGCGCGGGCCAGGTCGGCCCGCGCCACGGGGCCGTGGAGCAATACCTCGAGCAAGACCTGGCGGGTGGTTGCGTCGAGGTGCCGCCAAGCGGACGGCACTGTGCTCACTGTCCGCTGCGGACGCGGTCCACGACCAGGATCCGGGTGCGTTCCGGATTGACCCGTGGGGCGCGGATTCCGCGTTGTGCCAGCTGGCATCCGGTCAGTTCGACCGGCTCGGGCAGCGTCATGCCGTGGGCCGTCAGGTCGAGGTGGGTGACGCGGTAGGTCGCGTCGGCGACCAGACCGGGCAGGGGCACCATGCCGGGGCTCCAGACGGGGGCCAGTTCCAGCTCGGTGTAGGCGAAGACCGCCTGGCGCGGGGTGACGACGCCGTGCAGGAAGCTGCCCGGCTGGGGCAGGTCGACGCGGACGATCTGCCCACCGAGCAGCGTGGTGCGGTGCTCCTTGTACCAGGCGATCCAGGCGCTGAGCTGGGCGATCTCGTCGTCCGTCGCCTTCGCCAGGTCCCACTCGACGCCGAGGTGGCCGAAGACGGCGGTCGCGGCGCGGTAGCCGATGTCGTGCATGCGACCGGTGGTGTGCGAGGCACCGGACGCGATGTGCGAGCCCAGCAGCTCGGGCGGCAGCAGCTGCGCGGTCCAGCGCATCATCTGCTGGCGGTCGGTGGGGTCGATGTTGTCGCTCACCCAGACCCTGTCGCAGTGCTCCATCACGCCCAGGTCGATGCGGGCGCCGCCGGAGCTGCAGCTCTCGATCTCCAGGCCGGGGTGGGCGGCCTTGAGCTCGTCGACCATCCGGTAGAAGGCCAGCGTCTGCTCGTGGACGCCGGGACGTCCGTCCGGGGTGGTACCGCCATCGACGACGTCGCGGTTGTGGTCCCACTTGATGTAGCTGATCGCGTACTCGTCCAGCAACGCGTTGATCTGCGATTTGACGTGTTCGTAAGCACCGGGGATGCCGATGTTCAGCAGCCACTGGTGGCGCGACTCGAGCGGCATCCGGCCGGGGACCTGCATCACCCATTCGGGGTGCGAGCGGGCCAGGTCGGAGTCGGGGTTGACCATCTCGGGCTCGAACCACAGACCGAACTGCATGCCCAGACCGGTGACCTCATCGACCAGCGGGTGCAGTCCGTCGGGCCAGATGTCGTTCGACACCACCCAGTCGCCCAGCCCGGCGTGGTCATCGCGGCGGGCGCCGAACCAGCCGTCGTCCAACACATAGCGCTCGATGCCTACCTCCGCGGAGCGGTGCGCCAGGTCCTTGAGGCGGTCGGCGTCGTGGTCGAAATAGACAGCCTCCCAGACATTCAGCGTGACGGGACGCTCCCCCTGCAGCGGATGAGTGCGGCGCAGGAAGGCGTGGTGGTTGCGCGCGATCTGATCGAGGCCGGCGCCGTGATTGAAGACCACCCAGGGGCTTGTGTAGCTGGCCCCCTTGTCGAGCACGACCTCGCCGGGCAGCGGCAGCTCTCCCCCGCCGACGACCTGGTCGCCGGTGAGGATCTTCTCCGCGTAGTGGACATGGTTTCCGCTCCACGCGGTGTGGACGCTCCACACCTCGCCGCCCTGGAAGCCGAAGCCGGGCGTGCCCAGATGCAGTACGAACGCCGAGTCGGCGCCGGTGCGGCCATGGCGTCCCTCCCGCCAGTGGGTGCCGATGCCCAGGGTGGAGCGTTGCGGGTAGCGCTCCTTGCCCCAGCGCCCGGCGAAGTCGAGCACCTCGGTGGCGCGGGAGGGGACGGGCAGGCAGACGACCAACTGGTTGAGCTGGTAGCCGTCCGCGCCGGTGTTGGTCAGCTCGGTACGCACCCGCACCAGCCCTTCCGGGGTCAGCTCGATGGTCAGCCCGAGTGCGAGACCGGCGTCAGGGTCTTTCGCCTCGAAGACGACGGTGCCCTGCTCGGCGGTTGCGAAGCCGTTGACGATCTGTCCGTCGAGCGTGGTGCGGTGCAGCTGGAAGCGCGGCGCCCAGCCCGAGCCCTGACGCGAACCGCTGATGCCGGGGTGGCCGGTCCATGAAGCCCACTGTTCGGGCAGGATCGACAGCCGGTGGCCGTGCTCCTCGGGGATGCCGTTGCCAGCGACCGGGGGCTGCGCGACGGCGCGCAGGGTGGCGACGGCGTCGGCATCAAGTTCACCGAGCGGCGCACCCCAGTGCACCACCTCGGGCAGCCAGCCGTCGCTGAACAGCACCAGCGAGGTCGAGTCGTTCTGCAGCGCGATCGCGAGGGTCACGATGTCCTCCATTGGACGGGCTCGGGGAAGGAATGTTTGTTTCACGAAGAAAGTAACTTGCGGATATTCGACCAGTCAAGGAGTCTGCGAGAGGAAATTCCGCGTGACCGCACCGTTGACGGCGGCCCAGGGCGGTTCTAGCGTGGGGCGCGCATCTGCCCCACCCACCCCTGACAAGTGAAGAAGGATTTCGATGAAGAAGTCCCGTGCGGCCCTGATGGGCCTGCTCAGTGCCACCCTCGCGTTCCCGCTGGGCGCGGTTTCGCAGCCCGCCCACGCCGCCTCCAGCACCTCGTTCACCCTCAATGCCGCCGTGCTCGACGGTGGCCAGCAGGTGACCTCGATCACGTTGGAGACCACCAGGTACCGCATCAACCCGAAGGGCCTGTCGGTCAACACCTTCCAGGTGAGGGCCAAGGGCACGAACCCCTTTGCGGAACTCGGTTCGGCGGTGCTGGGCACCTACGACCAGTACCGGACCGTCACCGGCGTCTCCCTCAATTCCGACGGCGACGTTGTCATCGAGCTCCTCAGCGGCCCGGACGCGCCAGCGGCGTCCACCCTCGGCTATGCCTACGCTGCGGATGCCGCCACCAAGATGGCCGGGCGCAATGTCCAGCTCGACCTCGAATACACGCTCACCCAACGCCAGCCCTTGCGGGCAGCTGGGCGCCCGCTCACCTTCTCGTCCTTCACGCAGGGCGCGGTGGTTGACCCGGAGGTGGACGACTACTCCACCGGCACCTCGGACAGCGGCCTCAACTACCGCCTCTTCATCCCGCGCGAGGCCAAGAAGTCCAACCGCCGCCCCCTGATCGTCTGGCTCCACGGTGCAGGTGAGGGTGGCTGGTCGGCGGCGCAGGACTCCGCGCTCCCCCTGCTCGGGAACCGTGGCGCGCTCGGCTTCAGCACCCCCAAGGCCCAGCGAATCTTCGGCGGAGCCTATGTGGTGGCCCCGCAGGCGACGGACTTCTGGATGAACGACCCAGCAATGGGTTACTCGGCCAAGCTCAAGTCGTTGCTGGATGAGCTGGTGGCCCAGTACCCCGTCGACGCCGATCGCATCTACGTGGTGGGCGCCTCCAATGGTGGGTACCAGACCCTCGCGCTGGAGACCCGCTACCCCAAGTACTTCGCGGCGGCGGTCCCCATCTGCCCGCCGCTGAAGCTCGGGGACACGGACCTGGTCCCGGACGCCCAGCTGCTGGCCGCACGGCGCACCCCGACGTGGATCGTCCAGGCGAAGAATGATCCCGTGGTTCCCTTCGAGTCCAATGGTCAGCACGCGAGCGATGTCATCGGCAATGCACACCTCACCGCCTACCCCGACGTCGTATGGGACGGCACCACCTACAACGGGCACTGGTCGTGGATCTATGTCGCCCACAATGACCCCCAGCTGCCCAACGGCAAGCATCTGTTCCAGTGGATGGCCAGGCAGCACCGCTGAAGC
>NZ_BAAAKI010000003.1:51595-148890 GCF_039527675.1 Luteococcus sanguinis | reverse complement strand
ATCGTCCTGGTCAGCAGCCGATCAGGCGCTGGGCAAGGTAGCCCTGCACCTGGTCGAGCGCCACGCGCTCCTGCGACATGGTGTCGCGCTCGCGGATGGTCACGGCATTGTCCTCGAGGGTGTCGAAGTCGACCGTGATGCAGAAGGGGGTGCCGATCTCGTCCTGGCGGCGGTAGCGCTTGCCGATGGCCTGGGCGTCGTCGAAGTCGACATTCCAGTTCTGGCGCAGCTGCTTGGCGAGGTCACGCGCCTTCGGGGAGAGGTCCTCGTTGCGCGACAGCGGCAGCACGGCGGCCTTGACCGGCGACAGGCGTGGGTCGAGCTTCAAGACGGTGCGCTTGTCAACGCCACCCTTGGTGTTGGGAGCCTCGTCCTCGGTGTAGGCCTCGACCATGAAGGCCATCAGCGAGCGCGTCAGGCCCGCGGCAGGCTCGATGACGTAGGGGATGTACTTCTCACCCTTGGCCTGGTCGAAGTAGGACAGGTCCTGGCCCGAGTGCTCCGAGTGCGTCCTGAGGTCGAAGTCGGTGCGGTTGGCGATGCCCTCGAGCTCGCCCCACTCGCTGCCGGCGAAGCCGAACTTGTACTCGATGTCGACGGTGCGCTTCGAGTAGTGCGACAGCTTCTCCTTCGGGTGCTCATAGTGGCGCAGGTTCTCGCGCTGGATGCCCAGGCCCGTGTACCAGTTCGTCCGCTCGTCGATCCAGTACTGGTGCCACTCCTCATCCGTGCCGGGCTGGACGAAGAACTCCATCTCCATCTGCTCGAACTCACGGGTGCGGAAAATGAAGTTGCCGGGCGTGATCTCGTTGCGGAAGCTCTTGCCCGTCTGGCCGATGCCGAAGGGGGGCTTCATGCGCTGGGTCTGGACGACCTGCTTGAAGTTCACGAAGATGCCCTGCGCGGTCTCGGGACGCAGGTAGTGCAGGCCGGACTCGTCCTCGATGACGCCCAGGTGGGTCTTGAGCATCATGTTGAAGTCACGGGGCTCGGTCCACTGGCCCTTGTTGCCGCAGTTGGGGCAGTTGATCTCTTCCTTGCCCTCGGGCAGGCGCCCCTTCTTGGCCTCAAAGTCCTCCTCGAGGTGGTCGAAGCGGAAGCGCTTGTGGCAGCTCAGGCACTCGACCAGGGGGTCGGTGAACACGCCGACGTGGCCCGAGGCCACCCACACCTGGCGCGGCAGGATCACCGAGCTGTCCAGGCCGACGACGTCGTCGCGGCTGGTGACCATGTGCCGCCACCACTGCTTCTTGATGTTCTCCTTGAGCTCGACGCCCAGGGGTCCGTAGTCCCAGGCGGCACGGGTGCCGCCATAGATCTCACCGCAGGGGTAGACGAAGCCACGCCGCTTGCACAGGCTGATGACGTTGTCGAGCGCGCTGGTGGGTGCCACTTGTTCTTCTCCAAGTCCTCATTGGCTCCGGACACCAGGCTGGTGCCGGACGACGCGCCGGTTCCGCAGACGTGCGGGGCCTTCGGCGCTGGTCCCAACCCTATCGGCTGGTCGAGAGCCCACCGCCAACCGAGGCCAGGCCAGCCTCGACGAGCCGTCGGTGGCTGGGTCGTCCGGCGCGCTAGAAGGGGCCCGGGGGCAGGGATTGCGCCAGTCAGTTGTTCGAGCGCGGAATGTTCTCCCCCACGTCAGTGGGGTGCAGGTAGGCGGACGGCTCGTCAACCATCCACGCCAGCAGGCCGACGAAGGCCTGTTGCGCCGCAAACCCGAACAGCGCGCGGCGATAGCTGCCGACATTCGTCCAACGGGTGACCAGTGCCACGAGCTCGGGTTCATCAAGGTTCTGTACCAGTTCAACGGACTCGTTGCCAGCGGCAGCGCGGTAGACGTCGGCGAGCACCTCGACCCCGACCAGCACCCCGGTCGCGTCGGGCGTCTCGGAGCGGAAGCGGTTGATGACCAGCATGGGACGAATGCTAGGCGCTGCCGGCTTGCGTCGTGCCCACAGCTAATTGATAATGGTTTCCATGAAGCTTTATCGACGTCTTGCCCCGATCGCCCTGGCCTGCACCCTGCTGGCCACCGCCAGCGCCTGCGGGGGTTCCCAGAACTCCTCTGGGGCCCAGGACGCGTCCGGCAGCGGGCTCGAGGTCGTCGCCTCCTTCTACCCACTGGCCTTCCTGACCGAACAGATCGCCGGCGACCACGCGTCCGTCAGCTCCCTGACCACGCCCGGACAGGAGCCCCACGATCTGGAACTGTCCGCCAAGCAGGTGGCCAGCGTGGGCCAGGCGGACCTGTTCGTCTACCAGTCCGATTTCCAGGGCGCCGTGGACGATGCCGTCGAGACGACCTCTCCGCAACAGGTCGTCGACGCCACCGGCCTGGCCACCCTGCTCACCACGACCGAGGAGGAGCACGACCATGAGGGCGAGGTGGAAGGTGCGGACCACGACCACGGCAGCACCGACCCGCACATCTGGCTGGACCCCAAGAACATGGTGAAGATCGCCACCGGGATCGAGGCGAAGCTTGCCGAGGTGGACCCCGAACACGCCCCCGACTACGCCAGCAACCTCGCGGCGCTGACCGCGAGCCTCGGCAGGCTCGATGCCGACTTCAGCACGGGGCTCGCCACCTGCGAGCGAACCGAGTTCATCACCAGCCACGCCGCCTTCGGATACCTCGCGCACGAGTACGGGCTGACCCAGATCGGCATCAGCGGCCTCTCGCCGGACGAGGAGCCCTCCCCCGCTCGGATCGCCGAGGTGCAGAAGTTGGCCACCGAACATGGCGTCACGACGATCTTCTACGAGACACTGGTCTCCCCCGACATCGCCACGTCCATCGCCGGCGACCTCAAGCTCCGCACCGCCGTCCTCGACCCCGTCGAGGGCATCACCCCTGACTCCCCGGGCACCAACTACTTCGAGGTCATGAACGCCAACCTCACCGCCCTCAAGACCGCGAACGGCTGCCAGTGACCACTGTTGATTCCCCCCCTTCCCGTCAGGCGGACTCCGTCCTGGAGACGCATGGCCTGGACGTTCGGCTGGATGGCCACCAGATCCTCCACGGCGTCGACATCACGGTGCACGCCGGCGAGACCGTCGCCCTGCTCGGCGGCAATGGCTCGGGCAAGACGACGCTGGTGCGCGCCCTGCTGGGCCTGGCGCCCTCGAGCCCCGCGCCCGAGGTCTTCGGGCAACCGCTCGGACGCTTCCGCGACTGGCACCGCGTCGGCTATGTGCCCCAGCGAGGCCAGTTGCAGGTGGCCAATGCGACCGTCGACGAGGTCGTCCGCTCCGGACGACTCGCGCACCGCAAGCCCTTCTGGCCCGCCAGTGCCGCCGACCGGGCCGCGGTCGAACGCTCCCTGACACGGGTGAACCTCGCCACGCGGCGGCGCGAACAGCTTGTCCACCTCTCCGGCGGACAGCAGCAGCGCGCCCTGATTGCTCGCGCGCTGGCCAGTGAACCGGACCTGTTGGTGCTGGACGAACCCCTCGCTGGACTCGACCTGACCACCCAGTCGTCCCTGGCCCGCCTGTTGGGAGCTCTCAAGGCCGACGGGCTGGCGATGCTGGTCGTCCTGCACGAACTCGGTCCACTGGCCGACCTGATCGACCGTTCGGTGGTGCTGCGGCAGGGACGAGTGATCCACGACGGCCCGCTGCTGGAGGGGGTCGGGCTGTCCGATGCCCACCACATCGACGCCAACTGCTCCCCCGTCGTCTTGCCCCAGCCCAGCTGGCACGTCCACACCGACACCGAACGCAGGAGTCACTGAAGATGGACTTCCTCTCCCAGGCCTTCATGCAGCGCGCCATCCTCGCTGCACTGCTCAGCGGCTTGCTGAGCCCAGCCATCGGCACCTTCATCGTGCAGCGCCGGCTGTCCCTGCTCGGTGACGGTCTTGGCCACGTCGCGATCGCCGGCGTCGGTCTGTCCTTCCTGACCAACACCGCTCCGTTGCCGGCGGCCATCCTCGTATGCGTCCTCGGGGCCGTCGCCGTCGAATTGCTGCGTCAGCACGGACGGGCGACCGGTGACGTCGGGCTGGCGATCTTGTTCTACGGCGGCCTCGCGTCGGGGGTGATGATGGCCGGTCTCGGCGGACGAGGAGCCGGCGCGCTGTCGCAGTTCCTGTTCGGCTCGCTGACCACGGTGAGCCCCAACGACATCCTCGTGATCGGCGTGCTCGGGGTGATCGTCGTCACCTTGTGCGTCGGGCTGCTGCCCCAATTGTTCGCGATCTGTGCTGACGAGGACTTCGCCCGCGTGCTCGGCCTGCCGGTGAGGGCCCTGAACCTGCTGGTGGTCGTGCTCGCGGCGCTGACCGTGACGCTGTCGATGCGCACCGTCGGGTTGTTGCTGGTGAGCGCGATGATGGTGGTGCCGGTGGCGACGGCGCAGAACCTGTTCGTGAGCTTCCGGGCGACGCTCTTCGGTGCGATGGCGATCGGCGCCCTGACCGCCACCGGAGGCACGGTGGGCAGCTACTACTGGAACACCGCCTCCGGCGCGACGATCGTCGTCTGCGCGATCGCGGTCTTCCTGCTGAGCTGGCCGCTGGCGGCCTGGCTGCACCACCGCCAGCACGTCGCCGCGCGCACCATCGCGGCCGATGAGCCGGCCGAACCGCATGTCATCGCGCATGCCAACAGCGGCGAACCGGTTGGCGAGCAGGCCCTGCTGCACGGGGACCACGTCGACTACCTGCACGACGGACACCGCCACGCACCCCACGGAGACCACTTCGATGAGCACTGATTCCACAAGCACTGATTCGATGAGCACTGATTCCACAAGCACTGATTCCGGCCGTCCGGTGCGACGGGTGACCAAGCAGCGCATCGCGATCGGTGAGCTGCTGAAGCGGGCAGACGCCTTCAAATCGGCCCAGACACTGCACGCCGAACTCCGTGCCGGCGGGGACACGGCCGGCCTGGCGACGGTCTATCGGACGCTGCAGTCGATGGTCGAGCTTGGTGAGGTGGACGCGATCCGTTCCGACGACGGCGAGATGGTCTACCGCCGCTGCGAGAGCACCGGCCACCACCACCACCTGGTGTGCCGCACGTGCGGACGTACGGTCGAGATCGAGGGCAAGGTCGTCGAGCGCTGGGCGGCCCAGGTGGCGCAGGAGCACGGCTTCCGCGACGCCGGCCACGAACTCGAGCTCTTCGGGCTGTGTTCTGACTGCTGAGGACTGCTGCGGTGTCTTGACTGCTGAGTTCCCTCAGGCCCAGCTGCGCTCGACCAGCGGCATGGAGCGCAGGCCATGGTCCAGATGCCACTGCACGAAGGCCGCCACGAGACCGGACGCCTCGCGCTGCCGGATCGGTGGCACCTCACGGGTGGCCGCCCAGTCGCCCGTGAGCAGCGCCTGCAGGTAGGCAATGGTCGCCGGGTCGGGACGCGCTGAGCCGGGCGGACGGCAGGACACGCACACCATTCCGCCCATCGAGGGGTTGAAGTACTGGTGCGGTCCGACGGTTCCGCAGCGCGCGCAGTCGGTCAGCGAAGGGGCCCAGCCAGCAATGGCGAGCGCCCGCACCAGGTAGCTGTCCAGAATCATGGCGGAGGTCCGTGGCCCGTCGGGGGTGCCGTCGCCAAGCGTTCGCAGGGCACCGACGAGCAGCCAGTACTGCTGCAGCGCGGGCTCGCGGTACTCAGAGACGAGCCGGTCGGCGGTCTCCAGCATCACCTGGCCAGCGGTGAAGGCCTCGTAGTCGTTGACCAGCGCCTCACCGAGCGGACGGATCGACTCGCACTGGGCGACGATGTCGAGCGAGCGTCCCTCAGCGAACTGGATGTCGACCTGACTGAAGGGCTCCAGCCGTCCCCCGAACTTGGACGAGGTGCGCCGCACCCCACGGGCCACCGCGCGCAGCTTGCCGTGCTCCCGCGAGAGCAGCGTGATGATCCGGTCTGCCTCACCCAGCTTGTGCGTGCGCAGGACGACGGCCTGGTCGCGGTAGGTGGGCATGGGTCCGATTCTCCCACCCGGCCCAAGCTCAGCCGATGACCTCGCTCGTGTCGCCCTCCACCCCCAGCGCCGCGCCAGCACGCACCCACCGGCGCTTGACCCCGCGTGGACGAAGGCGTCCGATGATCTCGTCCAGCGAGTCGAGCACCAACCCAACCCCGCCGCTTCCCGCCGACCAGGGGGTCAGGTGTTGTGGCTGCCCACCGAGCTGATGCGACGACAGGTACAGGCGCATGGCCGAAGGCTGCGCGGTAGTCTCGCGCCGTGGCAAGGAAACATGACCGTCCCGCCAAGATGGCGCCCACCCCGCACCCGTCCGGCGCCCGTCCCCCGCAGATCGACCCGAAGCTGCTGCCGCGGCACGTGGCGATCGTGATGGACGGTAATGGCCGCTGGGCCAAGGAACGTGGGCTCAAGCGCACCGACGGGCACGCCCGCGGCGAGGAGTCACTCTTCGACGTGATCGAGGGCGCCATCGAGATGGGTATCCCCTGTCTGTCGGCCTACGCCTTCTCCACCGAGAACTGGAAGCGCTCCCCCGAAGAGGTGCGCTGGTTGATGGGCTTCAACCGGGACGTGATCCACCGCCGCCGTGACCAACTGGACGCGCTCGGCGTGAAGGTCGTGTGGGCCGGTCGTCGTCCGCGGCTGTGGGGCTCGGTGATCCGCGAGCTCGAGGAGGCGATGGAGCAGTCCAAGGACAACACCACCATGACGCTCCAGTTCTGCGTCAACTATGGCGGACGTGCCGAGATCGCCGACGGAGTCCGCGAGATCGCCCGTCTGGCGGCCCAGGGGAAGATCTCACCCGACCGGATCACCGAGAAGACGATCGCCCAGCACCTGTACTGCCCAGAGGTGCCCGACGTCGACCTCTTCGTCCGCAGTTCCGGGGAGCAGCGGACGTCGAACTTCCTGCTCTGGCAGGCGGCCTATGCCGAGATGGTCTTCCTGGACCGGCTGTGGCCCGACTTCGACCGGCGCGACCTGTGGCACGCCGTCAGCCTCTACGTGAACCGGGACCGGCGCTTCGGCGGCGCGATCCCGAACGAGGTCGAGCCCCGCTGAGCCCCCGACAACGCGGAACCGGGGTTGGCCTGCACCGACAGCGGTGCAAACCAACCCCGGTTCTGTGCCCGAGCCCGATCAGATGCGGTTGACCGCGCTGACGACGCCCTTCAGCGACGCCTTGGTGATGTCGGCGTCGATCCCGACGCCCCACAGCACGTGCGCGTCGTCGTCGGTGCCCACCTCGCACTCGACATAGGCGGCGGCCTGCGCGTCCCCACCGGCAGTGAGGGCGTGCTCGGTGTAGTCCAGCACCCGCAGCGCGACGCCCAGGTGGCCCAGCGCGTCGACGAAGGCGGAGACCGGGCCATTGCCCTCACCGGAGATGACCTTCTCGGCGCCCTTCCACGCGACGGTGGCGTCGATGGTGTGGGTGCCGTCGTCGGTGCTGGCGGTGCGGGTGCTGACCAGCTTCAGCGGCTCGGTGTTGTCCAGGTACTCGGCCGAGAAGATGTCCCAGATCTGCTGCGAGTTCACCTCGCCGCCCTCGGAGTCGGTGTGGGCCTGGACGACGCGGCTGAACTCCATCTGCAGGCGACGCGGCAGGTCCAGCTTGTGCTCGTTCTTCATCAGGTAGGCCATGCCGCCCTTGCCCGACTGCGAGTTCACGCGGATGACCGCCTCGTACGAACGGCCGACGTCGTGCGGGTCGATCGGCAGATAGGGAGCCTCCCAGGCGATCTCGTGCAGGCCGACACCCTGTTCGGTGGCGCGCTGCTCCAGCGCCTCCAGGCCCTTCTTGATCGCGTCCTGGTGCGAGCCGGAGAAGGCGGTGTAGACCAGGTCACCCGCGTAGGGGTGGCGCGGGTGCACGGGCAGGCCGGTGCAGTACTCGACGGTGCGGCGCACCTCGTCGATGTCACTGAAGTCGATCTGCGGGTCGATGCCCTGGCTGAACAGGTTCAGGCCCAGGGTGACCAGGTCGACATTCCCGGTGCGCTCGCCGTGGCCGAACAGGCAGCCCTCGACGCGGTCGGCGCCGGCCATCTGGCCCAGCTCGGCGGCGGCGACGGCAGTCCCGCGGTCGTTGTGCGGGTGCAGCGAGACGGCGACGTTCTCGCGGTTGCGCACATTGCGGCAGAAGTACTCGATCTGATCGGCGTAGGTGTTCGGAGTGCTCATCTCAACCGTGGCGGGCAGGTTGAAGATGACCTCCCGGCCGTCCTCGGGCTGCCACACGTCGGAGACCGCATTGCACACCTCGACGGCGAAGTCGGTCGGCGTCTGGGTGAAGATTTCTGGGCTGTACTGGTAGCCGAACTCCACGTCGCCCAGGTTGGCCTCGGCGTGCTTCATCACCATCTCGGTGCCGCGCACGGCCATCGCGATGCACTCGGCCTCGCTGACCTTGAACACCACACGGCGGAACAGTTCCGCGGTGGCGTTGTACATGTGGATGTTCGCGCGCCTGGCACCCACCAGCGACTGCGCGGTGCGCTCGATCAGGTCCTCACGGGCCTGGGTCAGCACCGAGATCTGGACGTCGTCCGGGATCGCGTCCGAGGTGATCAGCTGGCGCACGAAGTCGAAGTCGGTCTGCGAGGCGGACGGGAAACCCACCTCGATCTCCTTGTAGCCCATGGCGACCAGCAGGTCGAACATGCGGCGCTTGCGGGACGGGGTCATCGGGTCGATCAGCGCCTGGTTGCCGTCGCGCAGGTCGGTGGACAGCCAGCGCGGGGCCTTGGTGATCTTCTGGTCGGGCCAGGTGCGATCGGGGACGACCACGGGCTCGAAGGCGGTGTACCGGCCGAACGGCATCGGGGAGGCTTGCTGCACGGGGCGTCCGCTCTGGGGACGGGTACCGAAGTTGGACATGTCTGTGGCTTCCTTGCTGTGGACGGGGTGCTCAGGCGTCTGAGTCAGCGCTCAACAGGGCTCCGCAGCGAGGATGCCTGGCCGGGTGTGTTACCGGGCCTCGCTGCGGCACGCAAGAAGCAGTCGACCGCTCAACTGGGCGGGACGCGACTCGGTCACCATGGCGGACATTTTAACCACACGACTGCTGCGCTGAGCGTCGTCTCGCCACCTGTTGGGACGACGTGTTGGATGGGGCCATGATCCTGCGGAATGCGCGTGTGGTGTGCCTCACCACCGGCCGGGCCGGAGCCCCAACCGACCTGGAGGTCGTGGATGGGGTGCTGGTGGCGCCCGGCGCAGGCACCGGGGGCCCGGTGGTCGACCTGGCCGGACGCTTCGTGCTGCCGGGCCTGTGGGACCAGCACGTCCACCTGGGGCAGTGGGCGATCCATCGGCACCGGTGGCAGGTGCCGCCGACGCGCTCCGCCGACGAGACTGCCGCGCTGGTCGCCCAGGAGGTCGCGGGTTTGCCGGGTGGCGAGGTCTTCGTCGGCGTCGGCTACATGGACGCGAACTGGCCCGAGCCGCCCACCGCCGCGGCTCTGGACCGCCACGTCCCCGAGGTTCCCGTGGTGCTGGTCAGCGCCGACATGCACTCGGTGTGGTTGAACACGGCGGGGTTGCGACATCTCGGGGTGGGCCCCGCGACCGGCTCGGGGATCGAGGACGGGACAGGCTCGAGGATCGTGGGTCGGCTCGTCGAGCAGGACGCCTTCGACGTTGAACTGGCGATCTCCCAGGTGCCGACGGCGACCTTGGACGAGTGGGTCACCGATGCGGCGCGCGAAGCCGCGACCCTGGGCCTGGTCGGCATCACGGACGTCGAATGTGCCCGCGGAGACCTCGACTGGACGCGCCGAATGCACGCCGGCTTCGACCTGCTGCGGGTGCGGGCGTCGATCTGGTCACAGCATTTGGACGACGCCATCGCCGACGGCTTCCGCACCGGACGCCGATTGTCGCCGCTGCTGGAGTGCGGGCCGCTGAAGGTGATCGTGGACGGGTCGCTGGGCTCGCGCACCGCCTGGCTTGATGATCCCTACCAGGGCACGGATTCTCGGGGCGTCTTGTCGGTCCCGGCCGCCGAACTCACGCGGTTGCTGGCGATGGCCAGCGAGCACGGCATCGAGGTGGCACTGCATGCCATCGGTGACGCCGCGGTGCATTTGACGCTGGACACGATGCAGGCCACCGGCGCCATGGGACGTGTCGAGCACGCCTGTCTGGTGCGCCCAGGCGACGTCGAGCGGATGGCGCGACTGCGGGTGGGCGCCTCGATGCAACCCGCCCATCTGGGGCTCTCCCCCGCCGCACGCACGGCGAGCCTCGGGGCACGCGCGGCACGCGTCCAACCATTGCGGGAGTTTGCGGACGCGGGCGTGGAACTGTTCCTGGGCAGTGATGCGCCGGTGGTTCCATTGTCGCCGTGGGCAGCGGTCGCCGAAGCGGTCACCGCCGAACACCCGTCCCAACGGCTGACGCTGTCCGAAGCACTGCTTGCGTCCACGAATGGCGTCCACACGCTGCAGCCGGGCAGCCCGGCCGACCTCATGGTCCTGGACGAGAACCCCTTCGACGTGGACGTCAACCGGCTGGCCGGGTTCACGTCCGCGCTCACGCTCGTCGCTGGGGCAACGACCCACCCCAGCCGGGGCTGAGGCTCAGGAATCGACGAAGTTGCGCAACCGGACGGCGACCTGGTTGTCGAGTCCCTCCACCAGCTCGGCCATCTCGGCCACTGGCCGCGACCCGATGCCGCCCCAGTCGGAAGCCAGCACCTCGTCGCCCACCACGCGGTGCCGGTTGGTGGCCCGGCCGTCGATGTACAGCACCACCTCATCCGCCTCGTGCATGAGGATCGCGGGGGCCGTCTCGCCCGTCTCCTCGTCCAGCCGGGTGAAGGCCACCTCCCGGTCGCCGGACTGCAGCAGACGATGGACCAACAGCCACTCGGCGTGGCTGGGCACGGTCTCGCCGGGGTCGGAGGCCTCGTGCTCGCGCTCGAGGAAGGTCTCCCCATCGTGGTGAACATAGTGCGTCCAGCTGAAGGGGTCGTCGCTGTCGAACTCGACTCGGTTCTCGACGTGGTGCAGCAGCCCAGGCTCGGTGAAGCAGGTCAGCGTCGCGAGGCTCGTTGGGCTCACCCTGCGCACGAGCACGCCGGTCTTCACCCCACCGCGGGTGTGGAAACTCTCCAGGACAAGGTCTTCGTCGGCCATGGCTCGATCCTGACACAGACCGGCCCGGTTGCTGTGGGCGTCCGACTCAGAAACCCAGCCGGTTGAGGAACTTCGGGTCGCGCTGCCAGTCCTTGAGCACCTTGACCTTGAGGTCGAGGTGCACGGGCGTGCCGAGCAGGGCGCTGATCTGCTGGCGGGCACGGGTGCCGATGTCCTTGATGTGCTCGCCCTTGTGGCCGATCAGGATGCCCTTCTGCGACTCCCGCTCAACGATCATGGACGCGAAGACGTCCAGCAGCGGACGGTCTTCGGGACGGCCCTCACGCAGGCCCATCTCGTCGATCTCGACGCTGATGGAGTGCGGCAGCTCGTCCCGAACGCCCTCCAGCGCGGCCTCGCGAATGAGCTCCTTGACCAGGGTCTCGGTGGGCTCGTCGGTGACCTCGCCCTCTGGGTAGAGCATCGGACCATAGGGCAGCAGCTTCACCAGCTCGTCGGCGACGACGTCGACCTGCTCGCCGGATACGGCCGAGCACGGGATGATCGCCTCCCAGCGAACCCCGAGGCTCTCCTCGAGCTTGGCGATGTCCATCAGGTGCCCGCGCAGCCGCTCGGAGCTGACCATGTCGGTCTTGGTGGCAAGGGCCACCAGCTTCGGGGCCCTCGGGAGCTTGGCGATCTCGCTGACCAGGAAGGTGTCGCCGGGGCCGATGTGCTGGTTCGCGGGCAGGCAGACACCGATCACGTCGACGGTCCCCCAGGTCTCGTGTACCAGCGCGTTGAGGCGCTGGCCGAGCAGGGTGCGGGGCTTGTGCAGGCCGGGGGTGTCGATCAGCACCAGCTGCGCGTCCGGTCGGGTCACGATGCCGCGGATGGTGTGGCGGGTGGTCTGCGGCTTCGAGCTCGCGATGGCGATCTTGCTGCCCACCAGGGCATTGGTCAGCGTCGACTTGCCCGCGTTCGGCCGTCCGACGAAGCACGCGAAGCCCGACCGGAAGGTCTTGTCGCCGGTCCAGTCGACGTCGGACGCGCCGTTTGGCCCCACTCCAAAGTCGGGGGCGTCAGGATCGAAGTCGTCGTCCATCAGCTCAGCGAGCGTGGGCATCCGGTTCGGCAACTTGTCCTGCTCACTCATGGCTCTCCTCGACGGTCTCGTCCTCGTCCGCATCCTCTGGGACGCGACTGACCAGGCAGGTCTCGATCTGGTGGCGGCGGCCCCCGGCGGTCTCGGCGACGATCCGCAGGCCCTCATAGTCGACGGTGCTGCCAGGAATCGGCACCATGTTCAGCACCTTGGCCATCACGCCGCCAACCGAGTCGACGTCCTCGTCGTCCAGATCCATCCCGAACAGGTCGCCGAGCTCCTCGACATTGAGCCGTGCAGCGACGCGGAAGACACCTGGCTCGACCTCCTGGGTGGGGATCGGCTCGGGGTCGTACTCGTCCACGATCTCGCCGACGATCTCCTCCAGGATGTCCTCGATCGAGGCGACGCCGGCGGTGCCGCCGAACTCGTCCACGACGATGACGACATGGTTGCGCTGGGTCTGCATCTCGCGCAGCAACTCGCTGACCGGCTTGGAGTCGGGGACGAAGTGCGGCGCACGCATGATCGACTCGACGGTCTCGGTCTTCTCGGCGCCGGGGTTGTCGAAGGTGCGCTTGACCAGGTCCTTCAGGTACAGGATGCCCAGCACGTCGTCGAGGCCCTCGCCCACGACGGGGATTCGGCTGAAGCCCGACCGCAGGGCCAGTGACAGGCCCTGACGCAGGTTGCGGGAACGGTCTATGAACACGACGTCGGTGCGCGGCACCATCACCTCGCGGACGATCGTGTCGCCCAGCTCGAAGACCGAGTGGATCATCTCCCGCTCTTCGGAGTCGATCACGTCGCTGGCCTCGGCCTGGTCGACCAGGTCGCGCAGTTCGGCCTCGGAGGCGAAGGGGCCGTCGGTGTAGCCCCTGCCGGGGGTCAGCGCGTTGCCGATCAGGATCATCAGGCTGGCGACGGGCCCGAAGACGGTGGTGAGCAGGCTCAGCAGCCCACCCAGGGAGAGCAGTACCTTGTCAGCCTTCTGGCGCCCGATGGTGCGCGGTGCGACGCCCCACAGGATGAAGCTGACCAGCACCATCACGCCTGCGGTCAGCAGCGCCTGCTGCCACTCGCTGCGGAAGTGGTCGTAGACGACCATGCCGACCAGCACGATGGAGACGATCTCGAAGGTGGTGCGCAGGAAGAGCGCGGTGTTCACATAGGGCGCGGGATCATCGGCCATCTGCTTGGCGCGGCGGGCGCCGGAGCGCCCCTCCTCGACCAAGACCTCTGCGCGTCCCCTGGACATGTTCGCCAGGGCAGCGTCCGCTGCCGACAGCAGGCCGGCGAGCAGGGCACAGACGAGGGCGATCGAGAGTTCGATCCATTGGTGCTGGGCCATCTCAGTCGGCCTTGCGCTGGTTCCACGCCGCGATGATCCGGTCGTTCAGGCCGAACATGACGGCCTTGTCCTCCGGCTCGGCGTGGTCGTGCCCCAGCAGGTGCAGCAGGCCGTGGACGAGCAGGTACTCGGCCTCCTCGTCGGGACGACGGCCGTTCTCGGCCGCCTGGCGTTGCGTGACCGCCGGGCACAGGACGATGTCACCGAGCAGTCCGCGCGGCGGCTCCTCGTCCTGGATCGGCGCACGCATCTCGTCCATGGGGAAGCTGAGGACGTCGGTTGGTCCGGGCAGGTCCATGAAGCGCACGTGGTAGTTCTCCATCGTGGCCTCGTCGACCAGCAGGATCGACAGGTCGCTCTGCGGGTGGATCCGCAGCTCGTCGAGAGCGAAGGCCGCCAGGCGCACCAGCCCCTGCTCGTCTGCGCTCATCCCGGACTCGTTGTTGATGTCGATCACTTGCGCTGCTCCCGGTCTGGCCGTGCCGAATCGTGGCGGCCCTGTTCGTGGCGGCCCTGTTCGTGGCGGCCGAACGCTCGTCGGGCCGCGCGGTTGACCTGCACGGGGGGCTCGTCGGTGCTCTCGAACTGGTCATAGGCGGCGACGATGCGCCCCACCAGACGGTGGCGAACCACGTCGCGCGCGGTCAGGTTGCAGAAGGCGATGTCCTCGACGCCGTCCAGGATCTGCTGCACACCGCGCAAGCCGGAGGGCTGGCCGTTCGGCAGGTCGATCTGGGTCACGTCACCGGTCACTACGATCTTGGAACCGAAGCCCAGACGGGTGAGGAACATCTTCATCTGCTCCATGGACGTGTTCTGGGCCTCGTCCAAGATGATGAAGGCGTCGTTGAGTGTCCGTCCGCGCATGTAGGCCAGGGGCGCTACCTCGATCGTCCCGGCCGTCAACAGCTTCGGGACCGCCTCGGGTTCCATCATGTCGTGGAGCGCGTCGTAGAGCGGGCGCAGGTAGGGGTCGATCTTGTCGTTCAGGGTGCCGGGCAGGAAGCCCAGCCGCTCACCGGCCTCGATCGCGGGACGGGTCAGGATGATGCGGCTGACCTCCTTGCGCTGCAGCGCCTGGACGGCCTTCGCAACGGCCAGGTAGGTCTTTCCGGTACCGGCCGGGCCGATCCCGAAGACGATCGTGTGGGCGTCGATCGCGTCCACATAGCGCTTCTGGTTCAGCGTCTTGGGACGGATGGTCTTGCCCCGGTTGGACAGGATGTTGGCGGTGAGCACCTCGGAGGGGTGCTCGTCGGAGGAGGTCATCCCGACGATCCGCTCGACGTCCGCGCTGGTCAGGCCCTGGCCCGTGCGCAGGATCGTGATCATCTCGACGAAGACGTCGTGGGCCAGCGCGATGTCGGCGGCACTGCCGGTGAGAGTGATCTCGTTGCCGCGAACCATCAGGTCGGCGTCGAGCTCACCTTCGAGCAGGCGCAGGAACTCATCGCGGGGGCCGAGCACGTTGACCATGGGGATCGACGCGGGCACCTCGAGGCGGCGCGTGGCGGGCAGGCGCGAGATGCGCCGTTCGGCACCCCGGGCGTCATCTCCGGCGGGGACGGACTGTTCAGGTGTTGTCATCGCGGATGAGTCTACGGGCAGGCGCCGACAGTTCACCCGGGCATTTCTCCCACGGCGCGAATTCTTGTCCGGGTCGCAGTGTTTGCCCCGGCCCCTCCGTGGCCCGCTGTGTTGGGGAGCGGCGATTGGGAGTGTCAGTGCACCCCACTACGTTGGTCCCATGAGCGTCACCGTCGAACTCGAACCCCTCGTCGAACCTGCCGTCGAACTGGCCGAAACCTGGGCCCTGGCCACCGCCGCCGGGGAGACCGCCAGGGAGAAAGCCACCGCCGGTCAGCTGGCCCAACTCGTCGCCGACCCGGCGGGCCTGGCCCTGGCCGTTCGCTTCGTGGACCGAGTCGCACGGCCCGAGGACATCAAGGTGGCGGCTCGCGAACTGTCCGGGTTGGGCGTGCGTGAGGCGAACTTCCTCGGTCGCGTGGACCGCTCCCTGCTGGGCGCCGGGGCACTTGCCGCGCGGGTGTCACCGCAGGTCGTCGTCCCAGCCGCACGCCGGCGCCTGCGCCAACTGGTGGGCCACCTGGTCGTCGACGCCGACGACGCAGCCCTCACCAAGCACCTCGAACAGGCCCGCAGTGAAGGCTTTCGACTGAACATCAACCTGTTGGGCGAGGCCGTTCTGGGTGAGAAGGAGGCCGCGAGCCGCACCCAGCGCACCCAGGCGCTGCTGGAACGCGACGACGTCGACTATGTCTCGATCAAGGTCAGCTCGCTGGTCAGTCAGATCGTCACCTGGGACCTCGAGGGCACCGTCGCCCGCTGTCTGGACCGGCTCCGCCCGCTGTACCGCGCCGCGATGGTCGCCAGCCCGCACAAGTTCGTCAACCTCGACATGGAGGAGTACCGCGACCTCGACCTCACGCTGGCGGTGTTCGAAGCGATGCTCTCCGAGCCAGAATTCAAGGACATCTCGGCTGGCGTCGTCCTGCAGGCCTACCTGCCCGACGCCATGCCCGCCCTGGAAAGGGTGATCGACTTCTCCGCCCGTCGGGTCGCCGAGGGTGGGGCGCCGCTGAAGGTGCGGCTGGTCAAGGGCGCCAACCTGGCGATGGAAGCGGTGGACGCCGAACTGCACGGCTGGGAGCAGGCGCCCTACCCGTCCAAGGAGGAGACCGACGCCAACTACATCCGCTGCCTCGAGCGCGTGCTCCGTCCGGAGGTGAGCAGCTCCCTGCGCGTCGGCGTGGCTTCGCACAACCTCTACGATCTGGCACTCGCACACCTGCTGGCCACCACCCGCGACATCACCGAGATGATGGACGTCGAGATGCTGCAGGGCATGAGCCCCTCCCAGGCCCGCGCCGTGCGCGACACGGTCGGTGAAGTGATCCTCTACACCCCGGTCGTGGCGCCCAAGGACTTCGACGTGGCCGTCTCCTACCTCGTCCGTCGGCTCGAGGAGAATGCCGCGCCGCAGAACTTCGTCCACGCCTTCTTCTCCAACTCGCCCACGCAGATGGACGACCAGGAGCGCCGATTCCGCGCGTCGGTCGCCAACGCCGACCGCGCGTCGGTCGGGCCACGCCGGCCGTCCGGACCGGCCGAGATCGGCGACGCGTTCGCGAACACCCCCGACACCGACCCCGCGCTGCCGCCCAACCGCGAGATGGGTCTGGACGCGCTGGCAACCCCCGCGCGAGAGGCCCGCTCCCCCTGGCTGGCCTCGACCGCCGAGGTCGACGCCGTCATCGAGACCGCCACCCAGGCGGGCAAGGGGTGGGCGGCCCGACCGGCCACCGAACGCGCGCAACTGCTGCGCGAAGCGGCACGCCAATTGCAGGCGCGCCGTCCCCTGTTGTTGTCGGTGATGTCACACGAGGCGGGCAAGACGCTCGTGGAGGCCGACCCTGAGATCAGTGAGGCGGTCGACTTCGCGCGGTACTACGCCGAGTCTGCGCTGCAGCTCGGCCAGGGTCTGGCCGCCGATGGCGCACAGTTCCTGCCTGACCGCGTGGTGCTCGTCACTCCCCCGTGGAACTTCCCGGTCGCGATCCCCATCGGTGGCTGCCTGGCCGCGCTCGCCGCCGGTGCGGCGGTCGTGGTGAAGCCCGCCCCGCAGACCCCCGTTTGCCTGGAGACCGCCGTGGAGGCGCTGTGGGCGGCCGGGGTGCCCCGTGAGGTGCTGCAAGTGGTGCGTACCGACGAGGACGAGGTGGGCCAGCACCTGGTCAGCCACCGAGACGTCGACACCGTGCTGCTGACCGGCGCCACCCGCACCGCCGAGGTCTTCGCTGGCTGGCGGGGCGAGCACCCCCGCGGGCCGCGCGTCTTCGGTGAGACCTCGGGCAAGAATGCGTTGGTCGTCACCCCCGCCGCAGACCTCGACCTGGCGGTCGCCGACCTGGTGAAGTCGGCCTTCGGGCATGCCGGCCAGAAGTGCTCGGCCGCTTCGCTGGCGATTCTGGTGGGCTCGATCGCCACTTCCGAGCGCTTCCGAAACCAACTCGTCGACGCCGTCTCATCCTTGGTCGTCGATTGGCCCACGACCAATGCGGGCACCGTGATGGGCCCGCTGATCGAGGCGCCCGGCGACAAGCTGCACCGCGCGCTGACCCAGCTCGATGTGGGCGAGGAATGGCTGGTCGAGCCCCGCCAGCTGGACGACGAGGGACGGCTGTGGAGCCCCGGGGTCAAGACGGGCGTCGCGCCCGGCTCCTACTTCCACACCACGGAGGTCTTCGGACCGGTGCTTGGCCTGATGACCGCCAAGGACCTCGCCACCGCGACCGGCCTGCAGAATGCGACCGGCTACGGCCTGACCGGCGGCCTGCACTCGCTGGACGAGAAGGAGATCGCCTGGTGGCTCGACCACGTCGAGGTGGGCAATGCCTACGTCAACCGGCAGATCACCGGCGCGATCGTGCAGCGGCAGAGCTTCGGCGGCTGGAAGCGCTCGTCGGTGGGCCCCGGCGCCAAGGCAGGCGGCCCCAACTACGTGGCCCAGCTGGGTGCGTGGAAGGCGAACGGCATCCCGCAGTTCCGGGGGTCCAGCACCCCCGAGGTACAGCGTGCCGTGGACCGGGCCCAGGCAGACCTGGGGCTGGAGTTGTCGGCCGACGACCGCGCCTGGGTGCGGGTGGCTGCGGAGTCGGACGCTGCCGCGATCGGCACCGAGTTCGGCGCCGAACACGACCGCTCCGGCCTGCGTAGCGAGCTGAATGTCTTCCGCTACCGGCCGCTGGACCGTCTCGGGGTGCGGCTGCAGACCGGTGCCCGGGCGGCTGACCTGGTGCGCCTGGTCGCCGCCGCCGCGGTGACGGAGGTCCGGTTGGAGGTCTCGGCTGATCCGACGGTGAACCTGCCCGAGCAGGTGGCCGGTCACCCGGTGACCACCGAAAGCGCGGCCGGCTTCAACGAGCGGATGGAGCGCGAGGACGACCTGCGGGTGCGTGTGGTGGGCAACCCGGGCAGCCTGCGGGTGACCAACCCGGGCGTGGCATTGCTGACCGGCCCGGTGCTGGCCACCGGCGGAAGGGAGCTGCTGGCCTTCGTGCACGAACAGGCAATCAGCCGCACCACCCACCGCTACGGCCACGCCCAGGTGGATCCCAGCGTCTGAGGAAGGGGCGTTTGGGGCTCAGGGCGTCTGGCCGGCGAAGCGGTCGGTCGCCTTGACCAGCTCGGAGGCGATCAACGGCTCGAAGGCGGAGTGGCCGGCTGCGACCACGTGCAGCTCGGCCTCCGGCCAGGCCGTGGCCAGGTCGTTGGCCGTCCGCAGCGGGCAGCACAGGTCGTACTTGCCCTGCACGATGACGCAGGGGATGTGGCGGATGGCGTCGACGTCGCGGATCAGCTGGCCCTCGTCGAACCAGCCAGCGTTGACGAAGTAGTGGTTCTCGATCCGCGCGAAGGCCAGTGCGTACTCGGGTGACTCGTAGCTGACGTCGTGCTCGTCGAACAGCAGGTGGCTGGTGGCCCCCTCCCAGGTCGTCCACGCCCAGCCCGCCGCCAGCGCCGTCTCGTGGTCGGAGTCGAAGAGCAGCTCGTGGTACTTCGCGATGTTGTCGGACGAGAAGTCGTGCCCGGCCCGCTGCAGCGGGGCGCAGAACGACTCCCACCACTGCGGCGCCAAGTGGGAGGCGCCCTCGTTGTAGTACCAGTCCAGTTCGCTGCGGCGCAGGGTGAAGATGCCGCGCAACACCAGTTCGCTCACCCGGTCCGGGTGGGTCTCGGCGTAGGCCAGTGCCAGTGCGCTGCCCCAGGATCCGCCGAAGACCAGCCAGCGCTCGACGTCCAGCAGCTCGCGGAGCTTCTCGATGTCGTCGACGAGGTTCCAGGTGGTGTTGGTGGACAGGTCAGCGCCCGGTTCACCCGCGTGCGGGGTGGACTGGCCGCACATCCGCTGGTCGAGGCAGATGACGCGGTAGCGGGCCGGGTCGAAGAAGCGTCGACGGTCGGTGCCGCCTCCCCCACCCGGGCCGCCGTGCAGGAAGAGCGCTGGCTTGCCGTCCGGGTTGCCGGACTCCTCGAAGTAGACGCGGTGGCCGTCGCCGACGTCCAGCATCCCGGTGCGATGGGGCCCCACCGGGGGGTACAGCTCCCGCTCTGGGTGCAGTTCGATGCCCTCGACGATGTCGGTGGGCTTGCGAAGCGGGGCTGTGGGGTTGAGGGCATCATCGGACGTCATGCCGACGATCCTGCCCTACCGGCGCTCAGTCGATCGGCTTGGGGTCCTCGTCCTCGGAGCCCTCGATGACGTACATCGCGGCCTCCTCGGCGCAGGCCACGCCACCGTCGATGCCGACCTCGGCCGCGTTCGGCTCGCCGTCGGAGTTGTCGCCGGCGATCAGGCGGCCGGCGCGACGGCTGCCCACTTCGCGTGACTCCCCGCCTTCGTTCCAGAACGGCACGTCGACGGTCGGGTCGGCGTCGGGCACCTCCTGGGTGATGCGGATGTCAAGGGTCTCTCCCCTCGCCTGCTCGTCGGCGGTGTTGCCGAAGCCCTGCGCCGGGGACCAGTGGTCAGGGGCGATGTAGCCCTCGTCCAAGACGTCGTCGACACCCCGGTCAACCAAGGTGTCTTCGGACTGCAGCTGGTCGAGCTGTTCCGATTCGTCCGGGATATCGATGTCATCTGCCATGACCAAATCCTGCCACCAAAAGGGCGTCGAAGTGTGTAGTCACGCCCACTTTCACGCCCGGTGTCGGAGTCAACCGAGCACGCGGAGATTGAGGCCGACCAATGATCCGGCCGCCGCGTCGCTGATCGCGTGCGGCGCGGACGGCGACCTGGCGCCAGGAGCGACTGGTCAGGTCGGGTCATGCTCCCATCCCGGGAGCGCGAGCCGCCTGCCAGCGATGCGCTGTTGGTGATGAACCAGCAGGCCCGCTTCTCGCCGGCCGCCCACTCGACAGAGGCCTGAAGCCTCGGCGCGGCTGCTCGGGGGCCAGAGGGTATGGGAGCATGTCTCCTCGTGACAGCCACCACCCCCAGCCTCGACCTCGCGTCCACCGCCTCGCCGGATGCCCAGCACGGTTACTACGACATCGTGCTCGCCTGCTTCGTCGGGCTTTTGCTGATCTCCGGGATCGGCGCGACCAAGCTGTTCGAGGGCCCGCGAATCCCGTTCATCAGTGACCTCTTCTACGGCGGTGGGCCACTGGTCTTCGACGGCGGCGCCTTCCTGTTCCCGCTGTCCTACGTGATCGGCGACATCATGACCGAGGTCTACGGCTGGCGCCGCGCGAAACGGGCGATCTGGACCGGTTTCGCGCTCACCTTTCTGGCCGCGGTCACCTACTGGGTGGTCTCACTGACCCGTCCGGTCGCCGGCTTCGAGAACTGGGACACGGTGTTGGCACCCGTGTGGCGGATCACCGTCGCGGGGCTGGCCGGGTACTTGGCAGGCGAGCTGTTGAATTCGCTGGTCGTGGTCCGGTTGAAGTCCCGGATGGCCGAGCGCCGGGTGGCCTTCCGACTCATCACGTCCACGCTGATCGCCGAACTGGTGGACACGCTGCTGTTCTGCTCGATCGCCTATGCCGGGACGATCACCGGCGCGGAACTGTTCAACTACACGCTCACCGGGTACGTCTACAAGTGCCTCGTCGAGGTGTGCATCGTCCCCGTGACGCTGCTGGTGATCCGGTACCTGAAGAGGGTCGAGCCCAGCTACCGTCCGGCCTGAGCGTCATTGGGGCGCACCAGCCTCGCGACCGCGGCGGCGAATGCGTCGAAGACCTCCTCAGGGTGGTTGTCATCCACGACCTGACAGTTGCCCACCCGTCCCCAGATCTTCCGGTCGTCGCGGACGGAGGTACCACGGAGCATTTCGGAGTCGGTTCCGACGTCGACGGCGCTGACGGTCGTGGTGATCGTCGCGATCCCAGCGGCGACCTGCGCGGCGAGCAGGTCGTGCAGGTGTGCCACGTAGCCCTGGTCATAGTCGTGGTGGAACTCGAAGTAGAAGCGCAGGGCATCGGCCAGCACGTCCAGCAGGACCGATCCGGTGTCGGCCTGGGGTCGTTCCGCCCGCGGGCGAGCCGCGGTGTAGCCCAACAGCTTGGCACCGGCGCGGACGACCAGGTCGTCGAGCAGGTCGGGGCGGTACTCGCAGCGCTCGGTCACCTGCAGGGAGCACAGGACGGGCAGCTTGCCACTGGGGAGGCCATTCTCTGCGGCCCGGTGGCTGGCGGCGAAGACCTCCTTGGCGGCGTCCGGGTCGCACCAGAAGTTCCAGTCGGCCGTTGGGGTCGTGTTGCCCTGGTACCAGAAGGCGCCGCCCATGATGACGACCCGCTGCGCGAGCTCGAACAGGCGCGGCTCGGCCAGCAGCGCCAAGGCAAGGTTGGTGGAGGGTCCGGTGACCAGGATCGTCGTCTGCCCAGGGTGTCGGCGCAGTTCATCCAGCCAGAAGTCGACAGCGCCGTCCAGTCGGACGCGATGGGCGACGTCAGGCAGGTGTGCCCACCCCACACCATCGGGCCCGTGGGTCTCGGGCGTTGTCACCAGGGGTTTGAGCAAGGGTTGGCAGGCCCCGACCACGACCGGGACGTCCGGTCGTCCGCACAGTTCCAGGACGCCCGCCGTGTTGGCAGCGGACTGTTCGGCGGTGGTGTTCCCTCCGGTCGTCGTGACGCCGACGAGTTCGACGCCTGGGGTGCCGCACAGTTGGAGCAGCGCGCACAGGTCGTCGATGCCGGTGTCGACGTCAGCCAGGATCCTCACGGCGCACAGTCTGCCCCAGGCGCGACAGATCCAGCTGCCAGAATGTCCCGGTGAGGCTTCGAACCCCCAGACTTCTGCTGCGCCCCGTGGAACAAGCCGACGCCTCCGACTGGCTCGCGATGAACCAGCAACCCGGAGTGCTGCGCTTCATCTCGTCCAGCGCGCCCAGGCTGGCCGAGACCGAGGCATCCATCGCCAGAATTCTTGCTGGCGCGCGACTGCACCACGGCTACGGCAACTGGTCAGCCTTCGACAGCGAGGATGCGTTCGCCGGCTGGTTCCACCTGCGCCCGGGAGGCCCCGACCACGACGACATCCTCGACCCCGAACTCGGCTACCGTCTACGGCCCGAATACTGGGGTCAGGGGCTCGCAACCGAGGGCTCCCGTGCGCTGCTGGAGTACGCCTTCGGGGAGCTGGGGGTAGCGTCGGTGCACGCCGAGACGATGGTTGTGAACGCGGGCTCGCGCCGGGTGATGGAGAAGTTGGGCATGGTCGCGGACGAGTTCTTCGCTTGGGCTGTCGAGGACGAGGTTCCCGGAGCCGCAGAGGGTGAGGTGCGGTACCGGATCGGGGTCGTCGACTGGCTGGACGCCAACCGCTCCGCACGGGACGCTCTGCGGCACATGCAGCAGGCGGCCCTGGTGGCCCACCGCGGCGGGGTTCTGGGAGCAGCCGAAACATTGGACGCCCTCCGCCGGGTCGGGATGGAGCTGGCCCGCATCGAGCTCGACCAGACCAAGGCATCGGACGACCTGGTCCGCCGCCTGGCCACCCAGGTCGGCGTCCTCCTCTGACATTCCCCGAGCGCGCGCTCCACCTTGCCGAAGCCTGTCGAGGAACCCCGACAGGCACGAGGAACGCACAAGCCAAGCTCGGGGGATGGGAGAGCACCCGCTGGGACGCTTCAGTTCACGGGGCCCAAGTAGGTCCGACGCGCCGAGGCGTCCTCGAGCAGCCAGGTTTTCAGCTCGGCAGGATAGATCGGCGCGTCGGACAACTCGTCCAAGGGCACCCAGGCGACACCCGTCTGGAACTGGTCGGGCTCGATGACCCCCATCGCGGGAACCTGGCCGGGGGCGAGATCGCACCAGAAAGCCATCTCGATCTGGTGGAAGTCGGAGTCCCAATCGGCGAACTCGTGCCGGGAGCCGATGTAGTCGCGCACATAGGCCAGGTCGCGCACCACGACCTCGCAACAGATCTCCTCGCGGCACTCGCGGTGAACCGTCTCCACCATAGACTCGCCGAAGTCCTGCCCCCCGCCGGGAAGCAGGTAGAACTCGTCGGTCTCGTCGGAGTTCACGGTGACCAGCAGGCGCCCTTCGCTGACGATGAGGGCCTTGATCGAGGGCCTGACCTTGCGCTTGCTGTCCGCCATGAACCGATCATGCCAGCGGTCCGCCTGCGCCTGGGGGCGGTGCCGGATGCCGGTCAGCCCCAGCTGGGACCACCGTCGCCCTCACCGCTGCTTCCCCGACCGCCGTCCTTGTGTCCCTTGTCGGTGTCCTTGAGGAACTGCTCGAACTCGGCGGCCAACTGGTCGCCGCTGGGGATGTCAGACTCGTCCACCGGCTGCGTCGGACGATCACCGGTCAGCTCCCGGCCAGCGGTGGCGGCGTCGTAGGCCGCCTCCATCTGACCGATCGCCTCGGCGTTCTCCGGGTTCTGCGCGACGAGCTGGTCGATCCCGCGCAGGTACTCGTCCGCTGCCGAACGCAGGTCCGGCACAGCCAGCGACAGCTCCGCCACTTCGGCTGCGGAGTCGATCAGCCGCACGGCACCGGCCGGGAACTCCGAGCCCGCCAGGTAGTGCGGGACGTGCACCGAGAAACCGCCGGCACGGATGTGCGCCTGCGGCAGCTTGAGCTCCAGCAGCCCCTCCATCGAGGCGGGCAGCTGCATCCGGTCGTGCAGCGACGGGAAGTCAGCCATCACCGTCGGGTCGACCGAGTGCGCCGTCAGCCCGATCGGACGCGTGTGCGGCGCGCCCCATGGAATGCCGTGCAGCGTCAGCGCCAGGTTCACCCCGATCTCGGAGAACAGGATCGTGACCGCCTGGACGAAGCGCTCCCACTGGTAGTCGGGCTCGGGTCCGGTGAACAGATAGAAGGTCTTGCCTGCGTCGTCGCTCAGCTCACGGACCACGAGTTCCAGCGGCTGGTAGTCCTCGTAGTGGTCACCGGCGTAGGTGATCATCGGGCGCCGCGACCGGTGGTCGATCAGCTGGTCGACGTCGAAGCGCGCGATGACATTCCCCGCTTGCTTCTCGATCAGGTGCTGGACGGCGAGCTGGCCAGCCTGGCCGCCATCCATGAAACCGCTGAGCGAGATCAGCACCGGTCCCGGCTGGCCGGGCACGGCGGTGAGTCGGTAAAGCTCCCTGGGGTCGTTCATCATGTCCTCTCCGAAGCGCTGACGACGCTCTTGGGATCAACGTCCGAACTGCTCGTGGCATTCCCCACCGAGGAGCTCGCCGACGGCGTGCGGGAGGCGTAGAAGCGTCCGAGGTATTCGGTGCGCAGTGCCTCGAAGTCCCCCGCGTCCATCGCCGCGCGGATCTGGTCGACCAGCCGCACCGTGAAGCGCTCGTTGTGGATCGTCGCGAGCGTGTAACCCACCATCTCCCGCGCCCGCAGCAGGTGGTGCACATAGGCGCGGGTGTAGTGGGCACAGGTGTAGCAGTCGCACCCCTCCTCCAGCGGGACGAAGGCGCGACGGTGCTTGGCGGCGGTGATGTTGTAGCGGCCGTCGGCGGTGTAGATGGCCCCATTGCGCGCCACCCGGGAGGGATTCACGCAGTCGAAGGTGTCCGCACCGGCGGCGACGGCGGCGAAGAAGTCGTCCGGCTCGCTGATGCCCAGCAGGTGTCGCGGCTTGTCAAAGGGCAGTTCCTCGGCCATCCAGGTGCAGATGGTGCCCAGGTTCTCCTTCTCCAGCGCGCCGCCGAATCCGAAGCCGTCGAAGCGCTGCCCGTCCACCTCCATCGTCCCCAGGTCGTGGGCTGCCTTGCGACGCAGGTCCTCGTACTGCGCCCCCTGCAGCACCCCGAACAGCGCCTGATAGGGCTTGTCGGACCGCTCCAGCGTGAGCCGACGGTGCTCGGCCAGGCAGCGCTCCGCCCAGAGCCGGGTCCGCTCCAGAGAGGTCTCCTGGTAGCCACGGGTGTTGTGCAGGGTGGTCAGCTCGTCGAAGGCAAACATGATGTCGGCACCGAGCTGGTGCTGCACCCCCATGCTCACCTCTGGCGTGAAACGGTGCTTGTCGCCATTCAGGTGGCTCTTGAAGGTGACGCCGTCATCGTCCACGTGCGCGAGGCGCTCCTTGCCCTCGGCGATCGCGTCGTCGCTGTTCGCGGTGGACGCGTCCATGCTGATCACCTTCTTGAACCCGGCACCGAGGCTCATCACCTGGAAGCCGCCGGAGTCGGTGAAGGTGGGACCGCTCCAGTTCATGAACCGGCCCAGGCCGCCGGCCTCGTCGACCAGGTCGGCGCCGGGCTGCAGGTAGAGGTGGTAGGCGTTCGCGAGGACGGCTTGGGTCCCCAGCTCGACGAGCGTCTCCGGCAGGACGGTCTTGACGGTCGCCTTGGTGCCCACGACGACGAAGGCGGGGGTCTGGACCTCACCGTGCGGCGTCGTGATCGTCCCGGTGCGTCCCACGCCATTGGGCAGGACGGTGCGGTGGGTGAAGCCGAACTGGTCGGAGCCCAGCTGGTCTGGACCGTTCTGGTCTGCCTCAGGCATGCGACATCTCCACGGCCTTGAGCTGGAGCTGCGCCAGAGCGACGACCCCGGCGGTTGAGGTCCGCAGCACCCCGTCCGAGACCAGGACGGTGCGCGCCCCGGCCGCCTCGAAGGCAGCGAGCTCGTCCGGGCTGATCCCGCCCTCGGGCCCGACGATGAACACGACGTCCCCCGACGGCGGCAACTCCACGTCCGCGATGTGCTCGCTGGCCGACTCGTGCAGCACCAGCGCGAGCGCTGCCTGTTCGATGCGTCCGACCACCTGCTTGGTGCCGGCGGCCGAAACATCCGGGACGACGAACCGGCGCGACTGCTTGGTCGCCTCCCGCGCTGTCGACTGCCACTTGGCAACGCCCTTGTCTGCCTTGTCGCCGCTCCAGCGGACGATGGACCGGGACGCCTGCCAGGCCAGCACCTCGTCCACGCCCAACTCGGTGAGCGTCTCGACGGCAAGGTCGGACCGGTCGCCCTTCGCCAACGCCTGGACGGCCACCCAACGGTGCGCGCGCTCGACGGCGCCCAGCACCTCGGCGACCCGCACGGTGATGCCCTGCTTGCTGACCGCGGTCACCGGACCGCGTACGGCACGACCCTTGCCGTCGGCCAGCAGCACCGACTCCCCCAGCTCGATCCGCTTCACGACCGCCGCATGGCGGCCCTCGTCACCGTCGACGACCACCAGGTCACCGACGGCGGCGCCGGAAACCGGCGCGAGGAAGAGGGCGTCGGTCACTAGAAGGCTTCCTTCATCCGGTCGAAGAAGCCCTTCTTGCCCTTCTGCACGCGACCGGTCACGGTCTCCTCGCCACGGATGGCGGCCAGCTGACGCATCAGCTCGCGCTGCTGCTCGTCCAGCTTGGTCGGGGTCTGCACCACCAGCGTGATGCCCAGCTCACCGCGGCCATTGCGGCGCAACCGGGGGACGCCCCTGTCGGCCAGCGCGATGCGGGTGCCCGACTGGGTGCCTGCCGGCACGTCGATGGTGACCTGGCGGTCGTCGGGGTTGCTGTCCTCGCGGTCGGCCTCGAGGGTCGCCAGGTCGAGCGTGGTGCCCAGCGCCGCGGCGGTCATGGGGATGTTGACGACCATCTCGAGGTTGTCACCATCGCGGCTGAAGACCTCGTGGTTCTGCACGACGAGTTCGACGTAGAGGTCGCCGGCGGGGCCGCCGCCGGGGCCGACCTCGCCCTGGGAGTCGAGGTGCAGGCGGTTGCCGGTGGTGACGCCCGCCGGCACCTTGACGTCGAGGGTGCGGGTGGAACGGACACGTCCCTCGCCGGAGCACTCACCGCAGGGGTGCGGGATGGTAGTCCCATAGCCGCGGCAGGCCGGGCAGGGCTGGGAGGTGCGGATGTCGCCCAGGAAGCTGCGCTGGACGTGGGTGACCTCACCATGGCCCTCGCAGGTGGTGCAGGTCACGGGCTCGCTACCGTCGGAGCAGCCGGTGCCCTCGCAGCGGGGGCACAGGACGGCCGTGTCGATGCTCACCGGGAGCGTGGTGCCGAAGGCGGCGTCGGCCAGCGAGATGGACTGGCGGATCAGCGCGTCCTGGCCGCGACGGGTGCGGGACCGCGGCCCACGCGAGGCCGCCTGGCCGAACATCGCGTCCACCAGGTTGGTGAAGTCGAAACCACCCTGCGCGCCGCCGAAGTTCCCGAAGCCGCCGAAGCCACCCGCGCCGCCGCCGAAGCCGGAGCCCAGCGGATCGCCGCCGCGATCGTAGATCGCGCGCTTGTTCGGGTCATGCAGGACCTCGTAGGCCTCCTGCACCTGCTTGAACTTCTCGGCCGCGTCCGGCTCGGTGGCGACGTCCGGATGGACCTTCATCGCCATCTTGCGGTAGGCCTTCTTGATCTCTTCGGGGCTCGCCTCGCGGGAGACCCCGAGGACCTCGTAGTAGTCAGCGCTCATGGGGTTGCTTGCTCATCCTTCTGCCAGGAATCGTCCGACATAGCGGGCCACGGCTCGCACCGAGGCCATCGTGGAGGGGTAGTCCATCCGGGTGGGGCCGACGATGCCGAGGGTGGCAAAGGCGTCGTCGGGGTTCCCATAGGTGCTCGCCACCAGGGAGGTGGTCTGCAGGGGTTCATAGGGGTTCTCGTGACCGATGCGGACGGTCACGTCGCCGGCGCTGCCGTAGGCCTCGCCGAGCAGGTGCAGCAGGACGACCTGCTCCTCCAGCGCCTCGAGCACGGGCTTGACCGTGGTCTCGAACTGGTCGCCGAAGCGGGTCAGGTTCGGCACGCCACCGACCACGACACGGGTGGACGGGTCGGTCGCCAGCATCTCCAGCACGGTGGCCACGACGCTCGCGGCACCGTGGCGATCCTCAGCCGGCAGTTCCCCCAACAGGTTGCTGAGCCGCTCGGCCGCCGGGCCGGGCGCGTGCCCAACCAGCGCGGCGTTGAGGCGGTCGCGCAGCCGCGCCAGCGCGGACTCGTCCGCGACGACCTCGATGGCGCGCTGCTCCACCCGTCCGGTGGAGTTGATCACGATCACCAGCACGCGGTCGATGGTCAGCGGGACCAGTTCGACGTGCCGGACGACCGCCGAGGAGGCGATGGGGTACTGGACGATCGCGACCTGCTGGGTGATCTGGGCCAGCAACCGGACGGTGCGGGTGACGATGTCGTCGACGTCGAGGGCTCCGGTCATGAAGGCCTGGATCGCGCGCTTCTCCGCCGCCGACAACGGCTTGACGGTGGCGATCCGGTCGACGAAGAGGCGATAGCCCTTGTCGGTGGGGATGCGTCCGGCGCTGGTGTGGGGCTGGGTGATGTAGCCCTCCTCCTCCAGCACCGCCATGTCATTGCGGACGGTCGCCGGGGAGACCTTGAGCTGATGGCGCTCGACCAGCGCCTTCGACCCGACGGGCTCCTGGCTGGACACGTAGTCGGTCACGATCGCCTTGAGCACGTCCATCTTGCGGTCGTCCAGCATTCGTCCCTCCCCTGTTCCAAGCCGCCGTCGCGTCAGGTTTCCAGCACGGCAGTTTGGCACTCACCCAACGCGAGTGCCAGTCTAGCGGCCGCTTGGTAGCCTCACGGCGTGCGTGAGTTCTCGATGGGTGAATGGCAGCAGGTCCGCGACGGCGTCTTCTGGGTGCGCCTGGAACCGGCTTCGGTGAACGCCGGCCTGGTGGTCGGCGAGACCGGGGTGTTGTTGGTGGACACGGGTTCCTCGCCCGAACAGGGACGGGCACTGGCCGAGTCCGCCAAGGAGTTGGTGGGCCGCCCGGTGACCCATGTCGTGGTGACCCACTGGCACTTCGACCACTTCTTCGGCCTGGCCGGCATCCCCGACGTCACCTCGATCGGGCACGACTCGTTGATGGCCCACCTCAGCGGTGACGATCCCGACATCGGCGCCGAGGTGGTGCGCGAGCAGCTCGGCTTCGAGCTCTCGGAGGTCGTGGCACCCAGCCAGGAGATCGGGATGATCAAGGCCGTTGACCTCGGGGGCCGCCACGTCGAGGTCGTCCACCTGGGCAAGGGACACACCGACGGTGACCTGTTCGTGCTGGTGCCCGACGCCGAGGTGATCTTCACCGGCGACCTCGTCGAGACCTCCGGTGCGCCCGCGATCGGGCCCGACTCCACGCTCAAGGACTGGCCCAAGGCGATCGACGGCGCGGTGAAGCACCTCCGGGAGGACGTCGACGTGCTGTTCATCCCCGGGCACGGCGACCCGGTCGGGATGGACGTGGTGCTGCAGCAGCGCGCCGACCTGTCGGCGCTCTACGGCGTCGCCGAAGACCTGGTGCGCAAGGGAGTCTCCCTGGACGAGGCCCTGGCCGATCTCAACGGCGCCGAGCAGTACGACTGGCCCTTCGACCGCCAGGACGTCGCCGACCGGCTGCCGTTGGTCTTCGACGAGTTGGCCCGCGCCGGGGTCACCAAGGACAAGATGCTGCCGCTGCTGAACCAGCCGCACGCGCACTGAGCCGGCCCACTCGCCCCGAGCCGGGAGCGGTCAGGGCGCCTGCCAGGTGTCGACGACCAACTGCGCAACCTCTGGCGAGACCGCCGCAACCAGGCCGGGGCCGGTCGAGGCGGGACGGTAGTCGTCCCCGTCGAAGGTGATGGCAACCCCACCGGCCTCGCGCAGCAACAGGGTGCAGGGCACGTGGTCCCAGGGCTTCAGGTTCTTGTAGACGAGGTAGTCGAGCTGGCCCTCGACGACGCGCGGGTAGTCCAGGGCGACGCACCAGATGCTGGAGACCACGGAGGCCAGGCGGCCGTCGGCATCGAAGCCGAATCGGGAGCCCTTGGAGGTCGCCCCACGCGGCTGCTCGGGTGCCGCTCCGACCCGCAGCACCTCGTCGGAGCTGGCGTCGCGGCGGTGGGCCCCGGAACCCTTCTCGGCCAGGTAGGCGACGCCGTGCTGCGGCTGCCAGATCCAGGAGCGGACGGGTTCACCGCGCTGCAGTTCGGCGACCATCACGCCGTGGTCGGGGCTGCCCTTGACGAAGTTCCGGGTGCCGTCGACCGGGTCGACGAGGAAGACGTGTTCGTCGTCCAGTCGGTCGAGGATGGTCGGGTCGAGGAAGGTGGCCTCCTCACCCACGACCACCGCTCCCGGGAAGTGCTTCGGGAGGGCCGCGGTGAGCAACAGCTCGGACTCGCGGTCGGCGATCGTAACGTAGTCGCCCGGGTTCTTCTGGTCCACCTCACCGGACGCGAGCGCCCGGAAGCGAGGATCGATCACCTCGGCGGCAACCTCCTGCATCAGCGTGAGGACCTCATCCATGCCTGCCATGTGGTCATGCTACATCGACCAGATGCTTGAACTAAGTCGGACTAAGTCGCACAATGGCGGCATGTCCACGGTCAACATCCATGAGGCGAAAACCCACCTCTCACGCCTGCTCGAGGCGGTCGAGGCAGGTCAGACCGTCACCATCGCACGGGCGGGAAAGCCGGTCGCGGACCTCGTCCCCCATCGCCGTGCCGACATCGTGTTCGGGACCATGAGGGGGCAGATCCTGCTTTCGGACGCCGACGCCGACGACCTCCTCGACGGACCCGACGACCTGGTCGACGCCCTCACGGAGAGCCCCACGGATGCCGAACTCCTCTGACCTGCTGCTGGACACCCACGTCCTCGTCTGGCTGCTGGAGGACTCGGAGCGGCTCGGGCCCACCGCCCGGCGCCTGATCACCGGGGGCGGGTCCGTCCGCTACTCCGCTGCCTCGGTCTGGGAACTGGTGTTGAAGCAACGTCGTGGTCGATTCGTCATCGGCCCAGGCCTCGTTGAGGGCATCCAGATGGCTGGGGTGCAGGAGTTGCCGGTCACCGCTGTGCACAGTCTGCATGCGGCGAGCGTGGAGCTCCCCCACAACGACCCATTCGACGCGCTGATCATCGCGCAGGCGCAAGCCGAGTCACTCACCTTAGTCACCGCCGACAGGCTGGTGCTGTCCAGCGGTGCGTGCGCCCTGGTCGATGCCCGCCGCTAGGCGTCGTGACCGCTAGCCCTCGTCGATGTGGTCCTGGGTGACGAAGTCGATCAGCTTCTCCATCTCGGTGTTGAACTTGGGGTCCAGGTCGCGCCAGCTGGTGACCCGGGCCAAGATCGCCTGCCAGGCCTGGGCGACGTCCTTCTGGTCGGCGTGTGGCAGGTTCAGCGCCGCGAGCGTCCCCTTCTTCCAGTCCTGGTCCTTGGGGACCTCGGGCCACTTCTTCAGCCCGATCCGGGACGGCAGCACCGCCTGCCAGATGTCGATGAAGCGGTGGCCGGTGATCATCACGTAGTCGCCGTAGCCGCCGCGGGCGACATCGGCCGCGATCCGCGACTCCTTGGAGCCGGAGACCAGGTGGTCGACCAGCACGCCGAGACGTCGTCCCTTCTCGGGACGGAACTCGGCGACGATGCCGACCAGGTCGTCGATGCCACCCAGGTACTCCACGACCACGCCGACATGGCGCAGGTCATCGCCCCACACCTTCTCCACCAGTTCGGCGTCGTGGCGTCCCTCGACGTAGATCCGGCTCGGGAGCGCCACCTTCGCCGGGCCGGACGGGACCGCCCGCGAACCCGAGGCCGTGTACTTGCCCTGGGCACTGCCCTGCCGTGGCGGCACCCGCAGCGCCACCGGCTGGCCCTCCAGCAGGAAACCGGGGCCGACGGGGAACGACCGCCGCTTCAGCTTGTAGTCCTCGAGGACGACCACGCCGTGCTCCCACTTGACGATGGCGCCGCAGAAGCCGGTCTTGGGCTCCTCGACGACCATCCCGATCTCCATCGGCACGTCCGTGGTGACGGGCTTGTTGCCCCGCTGCCACCCGGGGGTGAGCACGTCCTTGCTGTAGCGATCCACATCCGTCCTTCCGTTCGGACGTCGAGGCTACCGCCGCGCGCTCACGGGGCGAGGATGGCGCGCAGGCTGCGTCGATACCCGGCTGCAACGACCGGACGGACGAGGGCCGCGGCCCGGTCCGGGACCCCGCGGGCGCCGTAGTGCTGGGTCCAGACGACCCGGGTGCGCTCGCCCTCGGCGGCCAGTTCGACGGTGATGGTTCCGGTCAGCAGGCGGCCGCACTTGGTGATGGCGGCCAGTGACGGCGGTTCCCATCCGTCAACGACCATCACGTCGTCGAAACCGATCGGTCCGACGGTGGTCCGGGCGACGAATCGGGAGCCGTGGCGCAGGGCGCCGTCATCACTTCCAACTCGGGTGAGCGGCACCGAGGCCGTGTGCCGGTCGAGGTCCCACAACCGCGCCCAGACCTGCTCCGGCCCGCCATCGACGAGCAGTTCCAGACGAAAGAACGGGCTTGCCATGGCGGTCAGTCCAGCAGGTCGCGAATGACGGCGTCAGCGAGCAGGCGTCCACGCAGGGTGAGCACCAGGTTCTGGTTGCGCAGCTCACCCAGACCCGAGTCCACCACGGCGTGGACCCGCTCGGCCTCGGAGTCGGTCAGCACTTCCACCGGCAGCCCGTCCGAGAGGCGCAGTTCCAACAGCACCCGCTCCACCCGCCGGTCATCGGGATTCAGGACCTCGCGTCCCGCGCCGGGTGAGCGTCCCGCGGCCAAGGCGGCGGCATAGCTGCGCGGATGCTTGACATTCCACCAACGGACCCCGCCGACGTGGCTGTGCGCGCCAGGCCCGATGCCCCACCAGTTGTGCCCGAGCCAGTAGGCCATGTTGTGGCGTGCGCGGTGCTGCACGCCGCGCGACCAGTTGCTCACCTCATAGGCGTCCAGACCCGCCTTGGTGAGCACCTCCTCAGCCAGCAGGTACTTGTCCGCCAGGTCGTCGTCGTCGGTCATCGGCACCTCACCGCGCTCGATCCGACGGGCCAGCCGCGTGCCGTCCTCGATGATGAGTGCGTAGGCGCTGATGTGCTCCGGGTCGGCCGACAGAGCGGTCTCAAGTGAAGTGCGCCAGTCGTCCAGCGACTCCCCCGGCGTACCGTAGATGAGGTCGAGCGAGACGTCGGCGAATCCTGCCGCGTGGGCCATCCGGGCGACCTCGACCGCCCGTCCGGGGGTGTGGACGCGGTCCAGCAGGCGCAACACGGACGGGGTCGCGGACTGCATGCCCAAGCTCATCCGGGTGAAACCGGTGGCCAACAACTCGTCGAGCAACTGGGGGGTGACGGTCTCGGGGTTGGCCTCGGTGGTCACCTCCGCGTCAGGCGCCAGCCCGATCACGTCTCGGACGTGTGCCACAAGTCCACCCAGCTCAGCGCCGGTCAGCAGCGTCGGGGTGCCACCGCCGACGAAGATCGTGGACGCGGGCGGGGCGCCGTCCAGAATGCGTGCGGCCAGGTCGATCTCGGCGTGCGCTGCGGCGAGGTAGTCGCTCGTCCCGGTGCCCTGCAGCTCGTTGGCTGTGTAGGTGTTGAAGTCACAATATCCACAGCGCGTCGAGCAGAACGGCACGTGCAGGTAGATCGAGAGGGGTGTTCGGGTCAGGTCCACGACCGCGGGTGCCGGCAGTGAACCGTCGGTGGGGACGGGTTCACCGTCAGGCAGGGTGGATGGCACCCGCCAACCCTACCCAGCGCCCCGGTGCGCCCACCCGGTTGCGCCGTGAGCCGACCGGCAGGATCGAGTGCCGAGCATCCTCCGATTTGCCGGACCGACGCAATAGGCTCCGGCCATGACTTTCAACCGGCGCCATTTCCTCACCCTGTCCGGCGCGGCGGCCACCGCCACCGCCCTGGCCGCCTGCGGCTCCAATGACGGAGGCCTGTCGAGCGGCTCGTCGTCGAGCACCGCTGCCTCCGGGGCAGGCTCCGCATCGTCCGTGGCCCTGACGCAGTGGTACCACGAGTACGGCGAGGCGGGCACCCAGGAGGCGGTCAAGAAGTACGCCGCCGCCTACGACCCGGCCAAGGTCACCGTGAAGTGGAATGTCGGCGACTACGCGAAGCTGCTGTCGGCCGCACTGTTGACGGCCGACATCCCGGACGTCTTCGAGTCCGAGATGGGCCCGAGCATCGACATGATCCAGGCCGGTCAGGTGGCCGACCTCACGGACGTCATCGGCGACGCGAAGAGCAAGTTCAACACCGAGCTGCTCAACCGCATGACCTATGAGGGCAAGATCTACGGCATCCCGCAGGTCGTCGACATGCACCTGCTGTACTACCGCAAGTCGATCCTGGAGAAGGCGGGCGTGCAGGCTCCCACCACCTTCGACGAACTGGTCAACGTGGCCAACAAGGTCAAGACCAAGGACATGGGCGGCCTGTTCGTCGGCAACGACGGCATCGGCCCGATCGGCACGGCGCTGCTGTACGCGTCCGGCAACTCCCAGCTGAACGCCGATCGCACCGGCGCGGGCTTCCTGAACCAGAACTTCTACACCGCGCTCACCGACTACCGCGACAAGCTGTTCAACGGTGGCGGGCTGCTGCAGTCGGCCTCGAAGGACTGGTACGACGGCTCCCCGTTCGCGAACGAGGAGTGCGCTATGCAGTGGGGTGGCCTGTGGTCGATGACCGACATCGAGAAGGCGCTCGGCGACGACTTCGGCGTCATCCCCTTCCCCGCCGTCGGGGCCGCCGGCAAGCAGGCGACCATGTTCGGCGCCTTCGGCTCCTGCGTCGCCGCCAAGGGCAAGAACGTCGAGGCCGCCAAGCAGTACGTGAAGTGGTTGTGGGTCGACCAGGTCGACGACCAGGTGGACTTCGCGAACAACTACGGCACCCACGTTCCCGCCCAGACCGAGCTGGCGCCCCGCTGCACGAAGCTCGCCGACGGCGCCGGCGCCGATGCCGCGAAGATCCTCACCGACTTCGGCAAGCCCGCCAGCGACATCCTGTGGTCGGGCGCCATGGGTGATGCCTACTCGGCCGCGGTCAGCAATGTGATCAAGAAGAAGGCCGACCCGGCCAAGGAGTTCGCCACGGTCGGCACCAAGATCACCTCCGAGCTCAAGCGCATCAAGGGCTGATGAAGGGATTCCTGCGACGGGTGGGGGGCCATCAGGGAAGCACCTGGTGGTTCCTCGCCTTCGTCGCGCCCTTCGTGATCGGGTTGGCGCTGTTCGTCTACATCCCGATCTTCTGGAGCGCGTACCTCTCCTTCTTCGACGCCCGCAACACCGTCACGCCGACGAAGTTCGTCGGCCTCGACAACTACCGCTACCTGCTGGGCGACCGGCTCTTCCAGCAGTCGATCGTCACCTTCATCGGCTTCAGTGCCTTCATCGTCCCGGCCACCTTCGTGGCCTCCTTGGGCCTGGCGCTGCTGCTGGACGGCATCAAGACCGGTCAGGCCTTCTTCCGCTCGGTCTTCTTCATCCCCACCGCCGTCTCCTACGTGATCGCGGCGATGATCTGGCGTCTGGCCTTCTTCTCCGGCACCCGATTCGGGCTGGTCAACTCGCTGCTGCGCCAGGTGGGCGGCGAGAACGTGAACTGGCTGGGTGGGACGAACTCCTGGTACTGGCTGGTGCTGGTCAGCCTGCGGCTGTGGCTGCAGGCCGGCTTCTACATGATCTTGTTCATCGCCGGCCTCAACAAGATCCCGCTGGAGACCTACGAGGCCGCTGCCCTCGACGGTGCGACCGGCTGGCGGCTGTTGCGCCACATCACGCTCCCCCAGCTGCGGGCCACATCGGTGGCCGTGCTGATGCTGCTCCTGATCGGCGCCTTCCAGGCCTTCGACGAGTTCTTCAACCTGTTGGGCACGATGGGCTCCTACCCGCCCTATGCCCGTCCCCCGCTGGTGCACCTGTACCTGATCTCGATCGGCGGCGGCCAGCAGGACCTCGGTCTCGGCGGCGCCGGGACGATGATCATCACCGCCCTGATCGTCTTCTTCGGGCTCGTGCAGAACTGGCTGGTCAATCGCACCGAGAAGGCGGACGCGTCATGACAAGGCAACGACGATGAGCGCCCCGGGACGCGGACGCAACCGCGGATGGCTGGGCCTGCGCTATGCGCTGTTGTGCGTGCTGGCGGTGCTCTTCCTGCTGCCCTTCTACGTGCTGGTGCGCAATGCCTTCGCATCCAACCGGCTGATCACCGCCGCGCGCTGGCGGTGGCTGCCCGACCAGCTCGACCTCACCAACTTCCGGGCCCTGTTCGAGGACGGAAATGTCTCGATGGCGTCCTCGATGCTGCACTCCGCGGTGATGTCGATCACGCAGACATCGCTCACGCTGCTCATCTCGCTGCTCGCTGGTTATGCCCTGGCCCGGTACGACAATCGGCTGTCCCGGGCACTGCTGGGCCTGACGCTGTTCACCCTGATGGTTCCGGCCGCGGTCACCTTCATCCCGATGTTCGTGATGACCGCGCAGCTCGGCTGGATCGACAGCTACCGCGGCCTGGTGGTGCCCGGCCTGTTCTCCGCCTTCGCCACCTACCTGTTCCGGCAGAACTTCCTGGGCTTCCCCGTGGAGCTCGAGGAGGCCGCCCGCGTCGACGGCGCCAACCCCTGGACCACCTTCTGGCGCGTCGTCGCCCCCAACTCGCTCGGCATCGTCGGGGCGGTCGGGACCATCACCTTCATCGGCTCCTGGAATGCCTTCCTGTGGCCGCTGTTGATCGGCCGCGAGAACACCCGGACGGTGCAGGTGACACTCAGCCAGTTCATGACCAGCCAGGGCGTCAACTACCCCGTGCTGTTCGCCGGGGCGCTGGTGGCGATCATCCCCGTCGTCGGTGTCTTCCTGTTCCTGCAGCGCTTCCTCGTCGAGGGCGTGGAGACCTCCGGCCTGAAGTAGTGCCGCTGCCGAACGAGCCGCTCAGCTGACGAGGGCGACCGCCATCACCATCGGCAGCGCCACCAGGGAGCCGATCGTCGTCACCGTCGTCATCGTCTTCAACGAGCCCTTCGTGGTCAGGCCGAGCAGCGACTTGAACATCCAGAAGAAGTTCGAGTTCACGTGCAACGCGAACAGGGCGCCGGCGGCGATCGCCAGACCGACGGCGACTGGCGCGACCTCGATGGAGCTCATCAGCGGGGCGATGATGCCGGCGCCGGTGATGGCGGCGACCGAGACCGAACCGATGGCCAGGTGCAGCACGGCCGCGACGAACCAGGCCAGCAGGATGACGACGACCGCCGACGAGCCCGAGTCGGTGCCGAACATGTCGCCCAGCACCTTGGCGAGCCCCGTCGCCTTGATCACCGCGCCCAGCGAGCCGCCGATGCCGGTGACCAGCAGGATCTCACCGGTGGTGTGCAGGCCGTCCGAGAAGGCCTCCTGGGTGGCGTCCTGCCCGACGGTGCGGCGGGCCAGCACGTAGGCCATCAACAGGCCGACGAAGAGGGCGACGTTCGCGTTGCCGAGGAAGTCGATGAACTGGTTGGTGAACCCGAACAGTTCGGCGAAGGCCCCGAACGCGATCATCACCAGCGGCACCAGGATCGGCAGCAGGGAGAGCGCCAGCGGCGGGGTTCCGGACAGGTCCTGGGCAGCGGCCAGCTCGCGCTCCTCCACCTCGCGCAGCGCCTCGGCATCGTCCTCGTCGGTGTCTGGATTCCACCACCCGAACCGCAGCATCACACGGAAGATCAACACGGTCAGGAAGGCCGTGAGTGGGCCGATGATGATGCCGTACAGCAGGTAGGTGCCCAGCGGGATCGACATCAGGCCCGCGATCGAGATGGCCGACAGGCCGGGGACGACGAATACGTAGCCGGAGAAGATGCCGATGCCCAGGGCAGCTGCCATCAGGCCGAGCCCGTTGCGTCCCATGTGCCGTGCCGCCTGCCGGGCGACCGGGGCGGCGAGCACCACCTGCACGTCCACGTAGATCGACGGGAAGATCGTGCCCAGCGCCAACGCGAGCCCGAAGGGGATGCGCTGGGGGCCGAACAGGCGCAGCAGCGCCGTCACCATCTTGGTGAAGGCACCCGTGGTGTGCAGCAGAGCACCGATGAGCACGCCGAAGCCGATCAGCAGGCCCACGCTGGTCATGATGTTGCCGAAGCCCTTGGTGATCGCCTCGACCGTCCCCGGGAAACCGACTCCGCCGGCAAGGCCCAGGTACAGCGAGGCGACCACCAACGAGATCACCGGGTCGATCTTGAACCTGATGATGAGCAGCACACACGCTGCGATGGCGATGGTGGTGTGGAGGACGAGCATCGTTGCTTCTTCCCGGAGGTTCGACGACCAGTTGTGGCCGATCCCGGAAAACTAGCAAAGGTGCGGGCCCCGCAAAGCTCGAACCGCAAAGGAAAGCGGCATCAGGCGAGCTGGTTGTCCTTCAGCCAGGCATCGGCGACGTCGGCCGCGTCCTCCTTGTCGATGACCACCTTCTTCACCAGGTCGGTGACGACCTCGGTGGTCAGCTTGGCCGAGACGGCGTCCAGGGCCGCGGTCACGGCCTCGCTGGCCTTCGCCTTGGTCACCACGGGGACGATGTTCTGCGCGCCGAACAGGAACTTCGGGTCGTCCAGCACGACGAAGTCGTTGGCGGCCACGTTCGGGTCGGTGGAGAACAGGTTCGCCACCTGCACCTGGCCGTTCTTGAGCGCCTGGACGCTCAGCGGCCCGGCGGCATCCAGCGCCTTGAACTGCTTGAAGGTGAGGCCGTAGACACGCTTGAGGCCGTCCACCCCGTCCACTCGCGTCTTGAACTCCGGCGGGGCGCCCAGCACCAGCTCGGCGGCATGCGCCGACAGGTCACCGATCGCCTTCAGGGAGTACTTGTCGGCGGTGGCACGGGTGACGACCATCGAGTCCTTGTCCTCGGCGGCCGAGGGGGTCAGCGCGGTCAACGTGTCTGGCAGCGCCTTCTTCAGGGAGGCCAGCGCCTTGTCGGAATCGCTGATGTCGGCGGACTTGTCGAGGTAGCGGGCCAGGTTGCCGGTGTACTCGGGGACGAGGTTGATCTCGCCCTTCTGCAGCGCCGGGATGTAGGTCTCGCGGCTGGCGATGTTGAGCTTGGTGGTGACGGCGACGCCCTTGGCCTTCAGCGCGCCGGCGTAGATGTCGGCCAGCAGCTCGCTCTCGGGGAAGTTCGCCGAGCCGACCACGATCGAGTCACCGGCGGCGCTGCCACCGGCCGTTGCGGTCGAGTCAGCGGTGGCCAGCGGATCGGACGACCCGCCGCATGCGGCCAGCGTGGTGAGGGCGGCGAGTCCGGTGCCGGCGCCCAGCAGGGTCCTGCGCTTCATCTTCTTCTCCTTCGTGGGTTGGTCACGGGATTCGAGGGGTCCGGGTTTGGAGGCTTCGGGGTTTCGAGGTCAGGACTGTGGTTCCGGGAGCGCCCGGCTGCGGACGCGTCGTCCGCTCAGGCCGGGTGAGACGACGCTGCGCTGGACGAGCGCGAAGAGTCCGTCCACGGCCAGCGCCAGCAGTCCGACCAGTACGGCACCGGCGCCCATCATCCCGTAGTCCTGGTTGGCCTGGCCGAACTGCAGCAGCCGTCCCAGGCCGCCGAGGCTGACGAAGGCCGCCAGCGTCGCGGTGGCGACCACCTGGAGCGCGGCCGAGCGGATGCCGCTGAACAGCAGCGGCAGGGCGCACGGCAGTTCCACCTGTCGCAACACCTGGCCGGGTGTCATGCCCATCCCCTTGGCCGCGTCCCGGGCCCCGGGCGGAGTGGAGTCCACGCCCGAGTAGGCGCCGGCCAGCACGGGCGGGACGGCGAGCAGGACGAGCACGAAGATGGCCGGGACGAGGAAGGCGTTGTCGCCCCCGATCCGCGGACCGACCACCAGCACCGCGACGTAGAGCAGGCCGAGGGTGGGAACCGAGCGCATGCCATTGACCAGGTTGACCACCAGGACTCGTCCGCGGCCGGTGTGGCCGATGAACAGCCCCAGGGGGATTCCGATCAGGCAGGCGATCAGCAGCGCGAGCGCGCTGTACCCGAGGTGTTGCCAGATGAGCGCGAGCGCTCCGTCGTCACCTCGCCAGTTGGCGGGGTCGGTGAGCCAGGCCCAGATCTTGTTCATGCGGCACCCCTGACCGCACGCGTGGCGCGCTCCCATGGTGTGAGCAGGCGGGTCACGGCGATGATGACGAGGTCGAAGACCAGCGCGAGGACGATGCAGGCGATGATGCCGACGACGATCTCGGTCGGGAAGTTGCGGGCGAACCCGTCGGTGAACAGCGAACCGAGCTGCGGGACCCCGATCAGGGCGGCGATCGAGACGATGGAGACATTGCTGACCGCCGCCACCCTCAGCCCGGCCGAGATCACCGGAACCGCGAGCGGCAACTCGACGGTGAACAGGCGACGCACCCGTCCGATGCCCATGGCGGAGGCGGCTTGGGCGACCTCCTCGGGCACCGAACCCAGCCCGTCCGCGACGGTTCGCACCAGCAAGGCCACCGTGTACAGCGTCAGGGCGACCACGACATTGGTGGGGTCGAGGATGCCCGTGCCGAGCACCAGGGGCATCAGGATGAACAACGCCAGGCTGGGGATCGTGTAGAGCAGGCCTGCCAGCGCGACCAGCGGGGTGTACAGCGCCGGGACGCGACGGGCCAGCCAGCCCAGCGGCAGCGCCAGCAACAGCCCGAACACCAACGGCAGCGCGGCGAGCCGGGCATGGTTGCCCATCAGCTCGGCCACCTGCGGCACATGGTCGAGGAACCAGTTCATGCGCTGGCCCCCTCCGCCGGGGTCCGCTCGATCTGGTCAAGCACCTCGTGGGCCAGCACGGTGCCCAGCAGGGCACCCTCTTCGTCGACGACCACGCCGCGGCGGCTGGGGGACGACAGGGCAGCGTCCAGCGCCGAGCGCAGGGAGCCGCCGCGACGGGCAACCGTCCCGCCTCGGTGCAGGTGCGTGCGGGTGATCGTCCCGGGCGCGGTCGCGGGTTCCGTCCAGCCCATCGGACGGTTGTCCTCGTCGACCACGAGCAGCCACTTCTGGTTCCCGGCGACGCGGCGTGCGGTCTCGGCGTCGGAGTCGAGCAGCACCGTCGGTTCGGGATTGATGGGAAGGTCGGGGACGTGGGCGAAGGCGAGCCCGCGGTAACCGCGGTCGCGGCCGATGAAGTCGGCGACGAAGTCGTCCACCGGGTCGGTGAGCAGTTTGTGCGGCGGGCCGATCTGGGAGACGGTTCCACCAACGCGCAGCACGGCCACCTGGTCACCGAGCTTGACCGCCTCGTCGATGTCGTGGGTGACGAACAGGATCGTCTTGCCGATGTCCGCCTGCAGCCGCAGGAACTCATCCTGCAACTGCTCGCGCACCTGTGGGTCGACGGCGCTGAAGGGCTCGTCCATCAACATCACGGGCGGGTCCGCGGCCAGCGCACGGGCCACGCCGACGCGCTGCTGCTGGCCACCCGACAACTGCGAGGGGTAGCGTCGCGCGAGCTTGGGGTCGAGGCCGACGCGTTCCATCAGCTCCATCGCGTGCGATCGCGCGGGCGCCTTCCCGACGCCGAGCAGCCGCGGGACCGTGGTGATGTTGTCGAGGATGGTGCGGTGCGGGAACAGTCCCCCGCTCTGGATCACGTAGCCGATGCCCCGGCGCAACTGGCTGGCGTCCATCGTGGCGGTGTCCACGCCGTCCACCTCGATGGTGCCGCTGGTGGGCTCGATCATCCGGTTCACCATGCGCAGCGAGGTGGTCTTGCCGCAGCCCGAGGGGCCGACGAAGACCGTGATCTGGCCGGTGGGCGCCGTCAGATCGAGGCCCCCGACGGCGGTCGTGCCGTCCGGGTAGACCTTCGTGACGTCGGTGAAACGGATCATCGCGGGCGGCCTCCTGGTGGGTGGGCGCCGACAGACCGCCTGGGGAGTGGCTTGGCCGCCGGTTCCCCGAGCGTACCGTCAGCGCGCGTGCGTCCGCTCGTCTGCGCTGAGAGCACAGGGCTACTTGCCGCCCTTGCCCTCCTTGTCCTTGCCGCCCTCACCGGTCTGCAGCGCGGCCACGAAGGCCTCCTGGGGCACCTCCACGCGTCCGACCATCTTCATGCGCTTCTTGCCCTCCTTCTGCTTCTCCAGCAGCTTGCGCTTGCGGCTGATGTCGCCGCCGTAGCACTTCGCCAGCACGTCCTTGCGGATGGCACGGATGGTCTCGCGGGCGATCACCCGGGAGCCGATGGCGGCCTGGATGGGCACCTCGAACTGCTGGCGCGGGATCAGCTCACGCAGCTTCGCGGCCATCGCGACGCCGTACGCATAGGCCTTGTCCTTGTGCACGATCGCGCTGAAGGCGTCGACCGGCTCGCCGTGCAGCAGGATGTCGACCTTGACCAGGTCGGCAGCCTCCTCGCCGGCGACGTCGTAGTCGAGGGAGGCATAGCCCTTCGTGCGGCTCTTCAGGGCGTCGAAGAAGTCGAAGACGATCTCGCCCATCGGCAGCACGTAGCGGATCTCGACGCGGTCCTCGGACAGGTAGTCCATCCCGGTCTGGATGCCTCGCTTGGTCTGGCAGAGCTCCATGATCGTGCCGATGTACTCGGTCGGCGTCAGGATCGTCGCCTTCGCGACCGGCTCGTAGACCTTGTCGACCTTGCCCTCGGGGAACTCGGACGGGTTGGTGACGATGAACTCCTTGCCGTCGTCCATCACGACCCGGTAGACCACGTTGGGCGCGGTGGAGATGAGGTCCAGGTTGAACTCGCGCTCCAGGCGCTCGCGGACGATCTCCATGTGCAGCAGCCCGAGGAAGCCGACGCGGAAGCCGAAGCCCAGGGCGCCGGAGGTCTCGGGCTCATAGGTCAGCGCGGCGTCGTTGAGCTGGAGCTTCTCCAGCGCCTCGCGCAGTTCGGGGAAGTCATTGCCGTCGATCGGGTACAGGCCCGCGAAGACCATCGGGTTCGGGTGGCGATAACCACCCAGGTCCTGCTGGGCAGGTCGAAGGGACGTTGTCACCGTGTCGCCCACGCGGGACTGGCGGACGTCCTTCACACCCGTGATCAGGTAGCCGACCTCGCCGACGCCCAGCGCGCCGGAGCGGATCGGCTCGGGGCTGATGACGCCCACCTCGAGCACCTCGTGGGTGGCCCGGGTGCTCATCATGAGGATCTTCTCGCGGTGGTTGATCTCCCCGTCGACGACGCGGATGTAGGTGACCACGCCGCGGTAGGTGTCATAGACCGAGTCGAAGATCAGCGCGCGGGCCGGGGCGGTGGCATCACCGACGGGGGCGGGGATCTGCGCGACGATCTGGTCCAGCAGTCCGGGGACGCCCTCGCCGGTCTTCGCCGAGACCCGGAGCACGTCCTCGGGGTCGCAGCCGACCAGGCCGGCCAGCTCGGCCGCGTACTTCTCGGGCTGCGCCCCGGGCAGGTCGATCTTGTTCAGCACGGGGATGATCGTGAGGTCGTTCTCCATGGCCAGGTAGAGGTTCGCCAGCGTCTGGGCCTCGATGCCCTGGGCGGCGTCGACCAGCAGCACGGCACCCTCGCAGGCGGCCAACGAACGGGAGACCTCGTAGGTGAAGTCGACGTGGCCAGGGGTGTCGATCATGTTGAGCACGTGCACCTCGCCGTCCACCGTCCACGGCATGCGAACGGCCTGCGACTTGATGGTGATGCCGCGCTCGCGCTCGATGTCCATCCGGTCGAGGTACTGGGCGCGCATCGCGCGGGGGTCCACGACCTCGGTCAGCTGCAGCATCCGATCGGCCAACGTCGACTTGCCGTGGTCGATGTGGGCGATGATGCAGAAGTTGCGGATGATCCCAGGTGCGGTCGAACCCGGCTGTGGCGCGCTCAAGGCACTCCTGTTCGTCGTGGTGCAGGTGTTCGCGGCGAGGCTGCTGCGGTGGTGGTCCCGATGGGACGACACATCTTCTCATGCCCGCACAACTTCCCCGTCCCCGCCGGGCGGCCCGCCTGCGGGAGTCGAGAGAGGCCGGACCCGGCCCGCGTCGAGCAGCCCGACCACGAGTTGGCCGTCGCACACCCACGCCACGTGTGCCAGCCAGCCCACCGCACCGCGTTGCCAAGCGACCAACACCCCCGCGCACGGCTCTTCGGCGTCGACGTCGACCTCGACGTGACGCCCTGCCCCGCGAGTGGCGTCGGCGCGCTGGCCCAAGGCCCCCAGCTCTGATCGGACTCTGCTCGACATGCCCCCGACGCTAGGCCCCGCCTCCGACGGTGCCTGTTCGAAACGGTGCCTGTTCGAAACGATGCCTGTACAAGGGCGATGCCAGACACGGACCACGCTGCGCAGCATCACCCCTAGGCTTCCGCCATGCGTGAGGACGAACTCGACCAGCTGATCACCAAGGCCCTGGGCACGGGCCCGGAGGCAACCACCTTCCGGCTCCGGTGGAACCGTTGGTCTCCCGCGCTGGAACAGTGCCTCGCCGCCGCCTACTCGGGCAGCCTCGAGGAGACGCTGCAGCGCGTGCTCGAGCTGACGCTCGCTGCCGCGGCACGCCGCCCCGAAGACCTGCGCGTGCTGGACGAGCAGCGCCTGCTCAACCCCGACTGGCTGCAGCGCCCCGAGATGGTGGGCTATGTCTGCTACACCGACCGCTTCGCGGGCACCCTGGCCGGCATCACCGACCACCTGGACCACCTGCGCGAACTGAATGTCGGCTACCTGCACCTGATGCCGCTGCTGATGCCCCGCGAGGGTGAGAACGATGGCGGTTACGCCGTGGCGGACTACACGCGCGTCCGCCCCGACCTCGGCACGATGGATGACCTGGAGAACCTCACCAGGACGTTGCGTGGGGAACACATCTCCTTGGTGGTCGACCTGGTGCTGAACCACGTCGCGCAGGAGCACGAGTGGGCCGACCGGGCCCGCGCCGGCGAGCAGCGCTACCTCGACTACTTCCTCACTTTCCCCGACCGCACCCAGCCGGACGAGTACGAGCGCACCCTGCCGGAGGTCTTCCCTGACTTCGCGCCGGGCAACTTCACCTTCGACGATGCCCTGCAGCGCTGGGTCTGGACGACCTTCAACTCCTATCAGTGGGACGTGAACTGGGCGAACCCGGACGTCTTCTGCGAGTATCTGGCGATCATCCTCGACCTGGCCAACCGGGGCGTCGAGGTGCTGCGTCTGGACGCGATAGCGTTCATCTGGAAGCAGCTGGGCACCACCTGCCAGAACCTGCCGACCGTTCACGACCTGACCGAGGCACTTCGCGCCGCCGCGCGCATCGTCGCCCCTGCCCTCGCCTTCAAGGCTGAGGCGATCGTCGCCCCTGACGACCTGATCCACTATCTGGGCACCGGCCGCCACACCGGCCAGGTCAGCGACATGGCTTACCACAACACCTTGATGGTGCAGCTTTGGAGCTCGCTGGCCAGCCGCGACGCAAGGTTGGCCGAGACCGCTCTGCGCCGGCTGCCGGCCAAGCCCACCTCGACCACCTGGGGCACCTATGTGCGCTGCCATGACGACATCGGTTGGGCGGTGATGGACGAGGACGCTGCCGCCGTCGGCCTCAACGGCCATGCCCACCGGCACTTCCTGTCCGACTTCTACTCCGGCGAGTTCCCGGGCAGCTTCGCCCGCGGTCTGGTCTTCCAGGCCAACCCGGCGACCGGTGACCGTCGGATCAGCGGCTCGCTCGCCTCACTGGCGGGTCTTGAGACCGCCGTCGAGTCCGGTGACCCCGGCGCGATCTCGTTCGCCGTGGACCGCATCTTGCTGCTGCACGCCGCCATCCTCGGCTGGGGCGGCGTGCCGCTGCTCTACATGGGCGACGAGCTCGGGCTGCCCAACGACGATGGTTTCGCTGCCGATCCGGCCCATGCCGCCGACAACCGGTGGGTGCATCGCCCGTCCATGCCCTGGGAACTGGTCGATGACATCCACGAAAAGCCGGACCAGCCCGCAGGTTGGGTCTTCCTGGGAATCCGACACCTGGTCGGCGTGCGCCGGCGCACTCCGCAGCTGCACGCCAGCGTGGAGTCGACGGTGCTGCCCAGCCCCGACCACCGGGTGCTGCTGGTGCTTCGCCAGCACCCGCTCGGCCCGGTGGTGCAGATGTACAACTTCGGTGAGGACGAGGTGTGGATCCCCGCGGGGACGGTCGGCGCGCACTGTGGAGCCGTGGCCGAGGAATTGATCAGCGGCGACCACTACGACCTGACCACCGGGCAGTTCAAGCTTTGGCCCCTTCAGGCGGCGTGGTTCGTTGCGCCACCTGTGTGACAGTGGTGGCTCCCGGGGCATCTGAGCGGTGCCCGGTGCGCACTTGGGTTGCGCATTTGGGCTGGGCCCCGGCTCGCTGGTAGTGTGTGCAGTCGCGTCCGCAGGGCGCACCAGATTTTGTTTCGATCTTTCTGATCCAGTCCAGTCCTAAGGATTTTCACGTGGCGAATATCAAGTCCCAGATGAAGCGCATCAAGACCAACGAGAAGGCGCGCCAGCGGAACAAGGCCGTCAAGTCGGGTCTGCGCACCGCCGTGCGCCGCTTCGAGGACGCCGTTGCCGCGGGCGACAGCACCAAGGTTTCCGAGCTGTCGCAGGCCGCCAACCGCATGCTCGACAAGGCCGTCTCCAAGGGCGTCATCCACAAGAACCAGGCCGCCAACCGCAAGTCCTCGATCTCCAAGAAGGCTGCGGCTCTCTGAACCATTCCCCTAGGGGTAACAACGACTTTTTCGACCTCAGGGGCGTGAGCTCCGGTCGGTCACACAGCCAGCGACTCGTCCCGACTGGGGGCCGGGCCGCTGGCTTTTGTCGTCAGGTGTGTCGCTGACAGGTGTGGGACAGCGCCAGTTCCCAGGTGACCAATGTCCCCTCGTGCTCGTCGATGCGCTCACCGATCGGCTTGAAGCCCGCCTTGCGCAGAACAGCCTGGGATGCGGCATTGCCGGTGCGCGTCTCGGCCGTGATGGTGCGCACGCCCTGCTTGCGAAGCTCATCCACCAGCACCCGGGTTGCGGCGGTGGCCGCCCCTCTGCCCTGGTGCGAAGGGTTCACGGCGTAACCGATCTCGACGGCGCCGTCCTGGTCGGCTGGCCCCTTGGTCCCGATCACCCCCACCGCCTCTCGGGCAGCCGCGTCGATGATCGTCCAGGTGCCATCCACCGGCATCCCGCGCGGGATACCGGCCAGGTAGAAGGGGAACAGAACCAGCAGGTCGCCTGGGTACTCGGCGCCGAAGTGCACCGGCCCGACGCCGTCCACGTCGATCGTGAAGTCGTCCTCGGCGAGCCGCCGCGCCACCGCGTCCGTGGTGAGCGGCGCGAGCACCAGGCCCGCTGCGACCAGACGTGTCACCGGCGCCCGGCCAGATGGGCCCGGTCCACCGCCAGCAGGAGTTGTTCGAGAGCGAACTCGGGGTCGCTGGCGGCGCCCTTGACCTGCGCATCGGCCTTCGCCACCGCCTGCAGGGCCTGCGAGACGGCGTCTGGTGACCAGCTGCGCGACTGGCGCGAGAGGTCTTTGACCTTCCACGGTGGGCAACCGATCTCCCGGGCCATCTCCCCCTCCGACATCCGGGCAGAGCGGACGTCGAAGTAGCGCCCCAGGCTGCGCAGGCTGCCTGCCAGCGCACTGGTGACCAGCACTGGTGCGACGCCGGTGTCCAGAGCCCACCGCAGCTTCTGCAGTGCGGGCCCGCGGTTGCCGGCCATGATGTCCTCGCAGACCGCAAAGCTGGTCACCTCGGCGCGACCGCCGAAGTAGCGCCCAACCACCTGGACGGTGATGGGCTGGCCGTCGTTGTCGCTCGCGAGCTGGGACAGCGCCCCCGCCAAGGTGCGCATGTCGCTACCGAGGGCATCGACGAGTGCCTCGGCGGCGGGCCGGTCGATCTGCACCTTGAGCCGGCGGGCCTCGTCAGTGACGAAGTCTGGCAGCTTCCAGGTCTTGGGGGCGATGGCCTCCACGACGGGGATCTTTGCCTTCTTGAGCTTGTCGAGCAGGCCCTTGCCCTTCTGGCCGCCGCCATGCACCAGCGTCAGGCAGAGATCCTCCGGCGGCGCAGAGGCGGTGGCGAGCACGATGCCGAAGAGGTCCTGGGAGAGGTTGGCCAGGTCGTCCACGACGACGACGTTGGACGAGCTGAACAGCGACCCACCGGTCAGTTCGGCGAAACGGTGCCCCTCCAGCTGGCCGGAGTCGACGCGCGAGAGCTCGGCGTCGGGACGCTCCCGGCGGGCGGAATGCACCCTGGCTGCGACGGCCCGTTCCGCCAACAGGCCCTCGGGGCCGAGCACCAGCGCGCAGGTTCCGAAGACGGGTTGTGCAGCCATGCGCCCAAGCATGCCAGCTGCCACCGACGCTTTCCGCCGCGTCCCCAGCCGGGCAGTCTCGCTCAGTCAGGCCCGGTCATGGGGCAGCCTTCTCGGTGCGCACCTCGAGCCGGTCTCCCGAGCGCCACATCGTGACCGTCCCCTCAAGATCGGTTCGTGCCACCGCCATCCCGCACCTGGACGCCAACCGCAGCGCCGCGGCCGCAGGGTGCCCGTAGTCATTGCGCAAACCCGCGCTGGCAACGGCCAGGCTCGCGCCCGAGTCGCACCAGAAGCGTTCGTCCTGCCGGGACGAGCCGTGGTGGGGCATCTTGAGCACCGACAGGCCGGGTGACCACCCTCGTGCCACGACAGCCTGCTGGGCGGTGGGCTCGGCGTCGCCCGGGATCACGACGCCGACGCCCTGCACCCGCGCCACGGCAATGATGGAGGTGTCGTTCTCTGCCGATGACTCACCCTCCCCGCTGCCGGCAAGCACCTGGCCCGCCGCCACCCCCGCCACCTCGAGGTGCACCTGTCCGACCTCCCAGCGCTGCCCGACGGACGCCACGTCGACGGGGATGCCACGAGCGCTTGCTGCCGCGCGCACCCGGTCAGCAGCAAAACCCGGGGAGGCGACGGGGTTCACCAGCAGTCGTCCAACATGCACGGCGCCGAGCACTGAGTCCAGCCCGGAGACATGGTCGTCGTGGAAATGGGTCAGCACCAGCAAGGGCAGGGACGTGACCCCGAGCGCGCGCAAGCACCGGACCACGCCCTCGCCGTCCGGTCCCGTGTCGACGAGCACGCCGTGGCCCGGGGCCGCCCGCAGCAGCGTTGCGTCGCCCTGGCCCACGTCGCAGAAGGCCACCTGCCATGGTCCGGGGAAGCCCGCCGGACGCGGCTGGTGCCAGCAGCCCCACACCAACGCCACGGCCAACCCCAGACAGGCCCAGCGCCGCGAGAGCAGCCCGGGCACCCATCCCTGCACCAGCAGACAAACGACCGTGAGCAGGGTGAGCGCCACCGGGCTCGTCGGCCACCGCCAAGCCGCCGCCGGGAGCGCCGCCCCGACCTGGGCGATCCAGATGACCGGTTGCACGCACCAACCACCGATGAAGCCGACGGCGGCGGCTGGCCAAGGGTGGACCAGGCCGAGCAGCGCAGCCACCAGCCCCAGCACGGTCGCCGGACCCACCATCGGCGCCGCCAGCGCGTTGGCTGCCAACCCGACGACGCTGAGCTGCCCGCTGATGGCGGTGACCACCGGTTGGGTTGCGAACTGGGCCGCCAGCGGGACGGCGATGCTCTCGGCCAGCCAGTGGGGTGCCCAGCCCATGGCGCGGGTCCAGTCACCGGCCCACCACAGGATGCCCACGGTGGCCAGTGTCGACAGCGCGAAGCCGAGCGAGCGCGCCAGCCAGGGGTCGACCAGCACCAGGACGGCGACGGCCACGCAGGCGTGCCGCAGGCCGCGGGCCCTCCCCCCGGCCACGCCGAGACCGGCCAGAGCGACCAGACCCATTGCGGCGGCGCGCACGACGGATGGCTCAGCCCGGCAGATCACGACGAATGCGACGACCCCGCCGATGGACATCCCGCGCACCCACCAACCCCGCAGGCCGACCCAGCGAGCTGATGCGAGCAGGAAGACCAGGGTGAGGGACAGGTTGGATCCGCTGACGGCCGTGAGGTGGGTGAGGCCGGTGGTCTTGAAGTCGGCCACCAGGTCGGCGTCGAGTCCGGAGGTGTCGCCCACCACCAGGGAAGGCAGCAGCGCTGCTTGGTTCGCAGGGTTGTGGCTTGCCGCGCGGCGCAAGCCAGCGCGAAAGCGGTTGACCTGCCGGGCTCCCCAGCCGGGCGCGCGGATCTGCTGTGGTGATGCGGTCACGGTGACCAGCGCCACTTCACGGGCACCCGGGTCGGCTGCCCGCAACCGTCCGTCCAGCTGGACGCGGGAGCCGACGGCGAGGTGCGCCAGCGCCTCGCCGCGCTCCCCGGAGGCCCTGAGCACCACCGGAACCCGTTGCCGCACCCGATTGCCGCGCGCGTCCCCGTGGACGGTCGTGGCAGGCACCAGCACCGACTCGGGGATCGGTCCGCGTCGTGGGATCCGCCGCGGATCACTGGTGATGTCGACGACCAACTGGCCGACGGCCCCCTGTTCGGCGAGTCGGTGAATGGGCGAGTGCGCCAACTGTTCCTGACGCAGCAGGGACACGCCCGATGCCAGCAGCAAGGCCCCCACCATCGCCACCACCTGCCAGCGTCGCCCTCGGAGCAAGCAGGCACCGACCACAGCCGCGGCCAGGATCACCAACGCCGCGGCCCAGGTGGGCGCCAGACCCCACCAGGCTCCGGCCCAGGCGGCGATGGCCACCGGGACGAGGCGGAGGTCCAAGGGCTCGGCCTCCTGCGCAACAGGTGCGGGGCGTCCGTCCTCAGACCCTGACATGGTCGGCCAACTGGGCATAGGTCTTGGGCCCGATGCCGTCCACCTCCTGCAACTCCTCCACCCGGCTGAACTTCTGGTGTTCATCGCGCCAGTCGAGGATCCGCTGTGCGGTGACCGGTCCCACTCCCGGCAGCCCATCCAATTGCTCCGAGGTAGCGGTGTTCAGGTTGACCTTCACTTCCGCGGCCGAAGCAGCGTTCGTTCCGCTGCCGGGCTCCGATCCGGACTGCCCCGGGACGGCAGCTACCTCGCCCGGGTGCCGGACCTCGCCCCGCGGTTCCTGCTTGGTGCCGATCACCACCTGGTCACCGTCTAGGAGCGGAGCCGCCAGGTTAAGCTCGCCCGGCGCCGCCTTCGACGTGAACCCACCGGCGGTGGCTATCGCGTCGGCGACCCGAGCGCCCGCCACCAACCGGACCACGCCCGGACGCCGCACGGCTCCCAGAACGTGGACCCGCAATGGCGCCTGGCTCGCGGTCGCCGAGGGAACCGGGGTGGAACCCATGGAGGCCGACGCCGACGCTGCGGTGGCCGCCGGGCCGGTGCTGCCTGGGTCCAGCGGGACGGCACTCAGCGGCACGCTGCGGCTGCCAGCGCGCAGGACGAAGACCCCGACCAGCAGGCAGACGAGCAGCGCCACCACGCCGAGCGCCCGCGCGTGCTGGCGCCCGAAGGTGACGGCCCGACCAAGCTGCGGCGACCGATCAGCCAGCGACGGCCTTGGTTCGTCCTCGACCTCGTCCGGCTGCAACTCGTCCAGCAACCACTGCTCGGCCAGCCAGTCATCCTCCTCCGCGCCGGCATACCTCGGGCCGCGGTGGGTGGCCGGTCTGCCAGCTCGCAGGTACTCCATCCGGGCCCGGTTGTAGTCGTCGGCGCGGGCGCTGCTCACCGCTCCCACCCGAGGCGGTCTGACACATTGAGTGGGCCGGGCAGGCCGAAGACCATCGCTGCGCGGCTCTCCTCCCAGACCTGGGGCGACAGGGCCTGACGGTTCACGTCCGAGAGCAGGTGCGCGAGCGAGCAGGTGGGGTCGAGGTCCAGCGCACGTTCGATGGCTGCGACCATCACCGCCCCCTGACCGGACACCCAGCTGGCGCAGCCGAGCAGCAACACCGGAACCAACGCCCACTCGGAGGGCGTGACTGCCACGATCCTCGACCAGAGCGACAGGTGTCCTTCTGCATGGGCACGGTCCATCGCCAGCCAGACGGCGTCACGGACGTCGACGTCCTGCACCATCACCACCAGGGCCGCCACCTGGTCCAGCGGCAGGTCCCCCGGCCGCTCCATCAGCTGACGTGCCAACCCCACCGCGTCGGCCGGACGCACATGACGCCCGTCCCAGGCCCGCTCGACCGCGTCGAACACCGCCGGGTCGACGGCGTCGGGGCCCAGGACGGCCCGCACGGCGTCGTCGCGGCTGCCGGCGACGCCGAGCCCGGCCAGCACCGCCTCGGCCGCCGCCCTGCCGTGCGCCAGCTCCTCGGTGCGACCGGCGCCCCACCCGTCCCGGGACCACCAGCGGTCAGAGGTGACCACCACCGAGTCCAGCAGGTGCTCGGCGCCAACCCACACTTCCGCCAATCCCAGCGCGTACTCGGCCAGCTCGGCGTCGTCTGTCCACGCCATCAGGGCGACCTTCGGGTCCCGTACCTGCTCGAAGGGCGGCATGAAGGCCTCGTAGGCATCGACGACGTCGTCGAAGGCGGCCAGCGGCATCGCCGCGGTGACGGCCAGCCGGCGCCCCGAGAGAACCACGGCCACCAGCCTTTCCTCGGGTTGGTAGCCGAGCAGGTAGGGCGCGATCGCGAGGAAGTCCTCGGTGTCGTGCAGGGTGAGGCGGGCCTGGGCGGATTCGGTCGTCGTCGTCATACCTCTACCAATAGGAATTCGCCTCGGGCTCCCACCACCAGCGCACATGGGCTGTGGACAATTCCTCCATCGCCCTGTGGGCTGTGGACAACCGGGCGTTACGCTGGCGCAATGAGCACCCCGCAGTCCGGCAACCAGAACACCTGGCCCCCGCAGGGCTCGGGGCAGCCCCCACAGCAACCCCAACAGCAACAGCCGCAACCACTCCCACCCGGCCAGCAGCCCTACGGCACCTACTCGGCGCCCTACCAGTCACGTCCGACCGGCCAGGACCCGCAGGGTGCCTACCAGCAGTCGACGTGGACCCCGCAGCCGCAGCAGCCCTTCACTCCCCCGAGCCAGCCGCACAACCCCGGCACCCCCTTCCAGGCCACCGAGCACCGCTCGGTCAGCATCGACGACTTCAAGCAGCCCAACAGCCGTCGTCCGCTGTGGCTGGGCCTGCTGGTGCTGCTCGCGGTGGGTGCGATCCTGGCGGCCATGTTCAAGTTCGGGGGCTCTTCACCCAGCGCCCCGGAGACCCCGACGCCCACTCCGACGGCCCGGGCCAGCACGTCGGCTGCCAGCGCGCCCACGAGCGTCGCTGCGACCCGCTCGGTCCCGTTCACCAACTCCACCGACCGGTCCAGTGGCACCTTCGAGATCCTCAACTACCGCTGGAGCGGCAATGTGCTCACCCTCAGCGTCCGGGTGACCCTCGACCAGGGGAACCAGCGTCTGGGCTTCTTCGCGCTCGACAACACCACGACCACCGACTACGACCCGGACGAGGTGCCGGATTCGTTGCAGGGACGACAGATCAGCGCTGGGGAGACGGTGACCGGCACCGTCCAGTTCACCAAGGACCCGGGCACCACGACCATCTTCTTCACCGATTCCGGTGGCCGTCAGGTGGCTGCGCTCAAGGTGACGGGCTGAGGTTCCGCAGCGCGAAAACGTCGTCCATGACCGCCAACAGCCGCGCCCGCGGGTCCCGCCACCGATCTACACCCTGGATTGTGAAGAACCGGTCCATGGCGCGGCTCGCAGTGTCTGCATGGGAGCAATTGACGACTATCTGATCCCGCATCTTCGACCGCTCCACCCGTCCGTCGCTGAGGCTCACAACCAGCACTGCTCGCAGTCGCTGTCGATGTCGATGAGCCAGGGCTCCTCGGTGGGTTGGTACGTGCCGTACGGAGAGGGTTGCTCCACGCCTCCCCGTACCGGACCAAACCGCAACGAGAGGGCCTCAGCGATTCTCCCAAGCGTCGGGGGCCTTGAGGGCCTCCTCGACGGCGGCAGGGAAGTCACCGCGCAGCACGTCGGCCAGGCTCGTCCCGTCGAGGACGGAGCGCACGCTCGACCGGACCGCAACCCAGACCGTCCGCAGGTGGGTGGCGGCGCCGTCGTAGGTCATGGCCTGGGGGCGTTCCCCCCGCACCTCGGCGAGCGGCCCGTCGACGGCACGGATCACGGCACCGATGGAGATCTGCGTCGCCGGCCGGGCGAGGAGATAGCCACCGCCGGCACCCATCCTGCTCACGACGAGCTCGGCCCGTCGCAGGTCGGCGAGGATCGCCTCGAGGAACTTGCGCGGCAACTCCTGCTCGTCGGCGAGCCGGACGACCGAGACCGGGGTTCCTCCGTCGGCGGCTGCGGCCAAGGTGAGCATGGCGCGCACCGCGTAATCGGATCGGGCCGAGATGTCCATGCCCTCAGTATGGCGGGCTGGGATCGCCGGTGGTGACCACGTCCTGAGACATCACGTGTCGCTGCTTGACCAACAGCAGGGGGTTCCCTGAAACTCCTACTTGTTACGTGGGACATATGGACCACGGAGCGCCGCACACTCCTCACGGAAAAGAGTCCTTGGTATGCGCAAGTTAGTCCTCCTGGCCATCGTCGGCCTGCTCGCCCAGCTCGTCGACGGATCGCTCGGCATGGCGTACGGCGTCACGACGACCACGCTGCTGCTCGCGATCGGGACCAACCCCGTCGCCGCCTCGGCCACCGTCCACCTCGCGGAGATCGGCACGACCCTCGTCTCCGGTGCCTCGCACTGGCGCTTCGGCAACGTCGACTGGACGGTCGTGCTCAAGATCGGCCTCCCCGGGGCAGTCGGCGCCTTCGCCGGCGCCACCTTCCTCGCCAGCCTCGACACCTCGACGGCCAAGCCGTTCATGTCGGGCATCCTGCTCGCGCTGGGGCTCTACGTCCTGCTGCGTTTCACCTTCAAGGGGCTGCGCAAGGACCGCATCGGCACCCCGCTGCGCAAGCGTTTCCTCGCTCCCCTGGGACTTTTCGGCGGCTTCGTCGACGCGACCGGTGGCGGCGGTTGGGGGCCTGTCGGCACCCCGGCGATCCTCGCCAGCGGCCGGCTGGAGCCGCGCAAGGTCATCGGCTCGATCGACGCCAGCGAGTTCCTCATCTCGGTCGCCGCGAGCATCGGCTTCCTCGCCGCCCTCGGCTCTCAGGGCATCAACTTCTCCTGGGTCGCGATGCTCTTCATCGGCGGGGCGATCGCCGCACCGATCGCTGCCTGGCTCGTGCGCGCGATCCCTCCACGGATCCTCGGCTCGCTGGTCGGTGGCCTCATCGTCCTGACCAACTCCAGGACGATCATGGGCAAGGACGGCCTCGCCTTGGACGACGCCGCGAAGTGGGTCGTCTACGGCCTCGTGTGGGCCGGATGGATCGCCGCTGTCGCCTACAGCGTGCGGGCGTTTCGGGCCGAGGTGGCCGCCGAGACGCCCGCGCCCAGCGGCAGCGACGAGCGCGAGCTCGTCGGCCAACCCGCCTGAGTGACGGGAGTAGTCCTTCCTGTCCACGATTCCCAGATCATCTCGCCTCCCAGCACCAGGTGCTGGTTGCAGCGTGCCCAGGAACCGGGGTCAGGCCCCGCCCCGTCCACGATCGCTTCCGAGCGAGTCGAGTACGTCCAGGAGCTGTTGCCGGATCACTGCCCCACGCTCTGCAAACCCACGCTGTTGCCTCACGTACTCAGCCCGTCCACCCGGAGTCTCGACCTCAACTGGCCCGTAGCCCCAATCGGCCAGGTCATAAGGACTGGCGCGCATGTCCAGCTCTCGAATGTCACGGGCCAGCATGAAAGCGTCAAGCACCAGCTCTGAGCTGTACACGGGAACCAGCTTGCAGGCAATCTTGCCGTAGAGGTCCATGTTCGCGTGCAGACACCCCGGCTGGTCCAGCTCGGGCTGTGACTCGCGCGTCGGCGCCGACAGGTTCAGCGGCACCGCGTCGTCGGTGAAGAAGCGGAAGGCGTCGAAGTGCGAGCAGCGCAGCCCGACCGACTCCACCGCCGATGCCACCTCCTCCGGTGACAGTCGCAGGCCCAGGTAGGGGTGGCGAGTCTGGTCGGGCCGCAGGTGGTAGACCATCGCCCACTCGTGCATCCCAAAACAGCCCAGCTGGGCCGGGCGGCTGGCGGTGCCACGCAGCAGCTTCCGCGTCCATTCCAGGGTGCCAGCGCGACGCGCGATGAAACCCTCGACGTCGACCTGGCTGTGGGCTGCCTCGTGCACGTAGAACTTCACGCCCGCGAACGCGCCATCCGGGTCGTCCAGCACGACGCCCACCCCGGGATGCCACGCCTCCAGCTGCCCCGGACGCAGGTTGTAGTACTCGAACAGGAAGTCCTCGACCGGGTGCTTCTCGCCCCGGCTCCGGCGTCGCTGAACCGACGCCAGCAACCCGTGGGCCCGGGAACGGTGCTGCTCACGCGCAGCCTGCCACACCTGTGACGGGAGTACCGGCCGAGCAAAGGCCTCGTCAGTCACTCTCAGACGACCTCGACGTTGGGGTAGTCGGGCTCCCACATCGCCTCGTGCACCTGTTGGACGAGGTTGTCGAGCTCGGCGCGGGCCAGTCCCTCGTCCTTGGCCGTCTGAGCGACCGCCATCGCCACCCGCGCGGAGACCGAGCGCAGCTTGTCCATGCTGGGCAGCAGGGAAGCGCCAGGAGCACGGTCCGTCACGACGGAGGCCACGGCCTCGGCGGACGCGGCGATCATGGCATCGCTAACCCGGGAGGCCCGTGCCACGGCCACACCCAGGCCCAGTCCGGGGAACACCAGGGCATTGTTGGCCTGGGCGATGTGGTGCGTCACCCCGTCGTACTCGACGGGCTCGAACGGCGAGCCGGTGGCGATCAGGGCCCTGCCCCGGGTCCAACGAAGCAGGTCGGCCGGGGTCGCCTCCGACAGGGAGGTCGGGTTCGACAGCGGCATGATGATCGGACGCTCGCAGTGCGCGTGCATCTCTCGCACGATGGCCTCGGAGAAGGCACCGGGCTGCGCCGAGGTACCGATCATGATCGTCGGCTGCACATTGCGCACCACGTCCGCCAGTTCGTACCGGCCCGGATGGTCGAGCGTCCACCCTTCCAGCTCGTCGGATCTGCGCGCGAAGGGCTTCTGGAAGTCGCGGAGTCTCGAGCCCTCCCGCAGCAGGCCGCCCGAGCCGAGCCCCCAGAAGTGCCTCAGCGCCTCCTCGCGGCTCATGCCCTCGGAGACCATCTCCTCCACCAGCAGGTTCGCGATGCCGGCACCTGCGGTGCCTGCGCCGTGGACGACGAGCCGATGGTCCGACAGCTTCGTCCGGCTCCGCTTGACCGCGCTCAGCACGGCGGCGACGACGACGGCTGCCGTGCCCTGGATGTCGTCGTTGAAGGTACAGATCTGTTCGCGGTACTTCTCGAGGATGCGGTGGGCGTTGTTGGCGCCGAAGTCCTCCCAATGGATCATCGCGTTCGGGTAGAGGGCGGTCACCGACTGCACGAAGCGGTCCACGAACTCGTCGTAACGCGCATCTCGAACCCGCGAATGGCGAACCCCGAGATAGGACTCGTCGTTGAGTAGGTCGAGGTTGTCGGTGCCCACGTCCAACACCACCGGGAGCGCACGGTTGGGGTGGATGCCGGCCGCGGCCGTGTACACCGACAGCTTGCCGATGGTGATGGCGACGCCTCCAACGCCCTGGTCACCGATGCCGAGAATGCCCTCCGAGTCGGTGACGACCACCAGGTCGACGTCCTCGCAGCCGTGGCCGTAGCTCTTCAGACCGGGGTTGATGCCATCCGGGTCGTCGATGTTGAGGTAGATGCCGCGCGGCCGGTGGTACCAGTGGCTGTAGGTCTCGATCGCGGCGCCGATGGTCGGCGTGTAGACGATCGGCAGCATCTCCTCGATGTGCTCGGTCAGCAGGCGGTAGAACAGCGTCTCGTTCCGCTCCTGCATGGTGTTCATGTAGACGTACTTGCTCAAGTCGTCCGGCTGGGATGAGAACTGCGCGTACACCCGCTTGAGCTGCTTGGCCATCGTCATGACATTCGGCGGCAGCAGGGCGTTGATCCCCAGCGCGATGCGCTGCTCGCGGGTGAAGGCGGTGCCCAGGTTCGTCAGCGGGTTCGTCAGCACCTCCCGACCACGGGCCTTGATGCGCAGTGTGTAGCCATCGGGGCCGTGTACGTACTCGAAACTCTGGGGCATGCCCGTCAGCCTAGGGCGCTCGATCAGTTGCGACGCCCGGGGTTCGGCGGGACGATGTCGCTGTTGGGGTCTGGTTCCTCCTGCTGGATGCGGTCCTCGATCGTTTCAGAGGTGGTCAGGTCATCGGTGACGATCTCCTCGTCCAGTGGGACGACGCCATCGAGGCGAGCATCGGAGCGCTTCGAGTCGTCCAGTTGGACGGCCAGGTCGACTCCGTCGTCCAGCGCGTCCTGTGTGCTCTGGGACTGCTCCCAGTCGCTTCTGATCTCGGCCTCCTCCAGCACGTCACTCGACGGGTCCATGGGCTCCAGGTCATCGTTCAACTGATCGGTCATGACCTCCACTGTGGCCAAGCCATCGCCGAGGCCACCAGAACTTTCGCAGGTGGCGGAAGGATTTTCTTCCTCCCCTCGCCCAAAGGGGTACATGCTTGGTTCAGGCCCCGAGCCAACCCGGGCCGGCAAGCGAACAGGAGCCCATCGATGGACCATCTTGCAGACATCAAGAAGTACGCCTCGACAGTCGACGACACCGTCGTCGCGAACATGGAGAAGACCTACCGACTCGTGCTCAGTCGCCCCGACAGCGCGACGGTCTCGGAAGGTGACACCGGCGAGCTCAAGGCCGTGCGCGAGAACTTCGTGAAGAAGAAGCTGGGTGTCTCCGAGAGTGACGAAGCGATCGACAAGGCCATCATGGACGTCGTGAAGAAAATCCCGGGCCGAAACTCGCGACTCACCGTCTACTACCTGCTCGCCGAGCACTACGGCAAGCTGGACATGTTCCGCTGATCCCGTCGATCCCGATTGTGGGCGAAGGCCCCCGCGAGGGGGCCTTCGTCGTTCCCGGGCACGACTTGGCTGCCGATCAGTTCGAGAAACGCCCCGCATATGAGTCCAGGGCCGAGTCCAACAGTTCCAGTACCCGGACGGCTGCCGCGAGGTCGGTATCGCTGATCGTGGTGAGCGCCAAGACCTCCACGCCGTGCAAGCCCGAGGTCAGGCGAGCCACCACCTGCGTGCCCTCGGCCGTCAGCAGTACCCGCGCGCGCCGTCGATCGTCCGGGTCACGCTCGGAGACGACCAGTCCGGCCCGCGACAGCCGTTCGACCAGGTAGGTCACCGCCCCGCTGGACAGCTCCAGGAATTTGGCCAGGTCGCCGGGTGTCAGGTGGGCCGCCCCCTCATCCTCAGCGGTCTTCAGCTGCATGAGCGCACGCAGGTCCGACAACACCAAGCCGTTGGCCCCTGCGAACCGGCTGATCGCGCGCAGGTTCCGGGCGCTGGCCGCGTTCAGACGGTCATGCAGCTGGGATTCGAGGTGTCTTCTGTCGCTGGTAGCCATGATTCGTCCACTCTATGGAGATGTCGACAAAGGGCCTCGACATGGGGCCCTGGTTACTCCATCTGCGTAATGGGTGGAGCACATCAGCGCGTGTTCCGTCTCGACGGCGACCGGCTGGACCATGACATGGGGATGGCGGGCGGCGGGCAGCCCGTGCAGGTGCACCGACCTCCGCCGGGCACCCCCGAGCGCGCCTCGGGGCCGGGGCGCGCCCGCGAGGGGCGGGCGAAGGCTCAGATCAGGCCGTGCTCCTCGAGGAGGTGGCCGATTTCCCCGTGCTCGAGCCTGCCGCGCAGGTAGCCGCGCAGCGCGGCCGGGCCGGGCATCTCCACCTTCTTGCCGTCGCGCATGCGCGACGAGGCCTCGAGCAGGTCGCGCACATCGTACGTGGAGCCCCAGGTCTCCGGCACGCCGCGCTCCACGTCGAGGAGTTCGTAGACGGCCTCCATGCCGGTGCGCACCGAGTACTCGGTCGTGAAGATCGTGTCGCGGCCGGTCTCCGCGAACTGCCCGAGGAACGCGAAGTTCGCCGCTCCCTCCGGCACGACCTGCGGCCGGTCACCCGCGCGGCGGGGCATGAAGAAGCTCGTCACGTAGGGCATCATGACCGGCACGCACCGGGCGCCGGTCGCCGCGAGCTCTGGGATCTCCTCGACGGGCACGCCCAGGTGGTAGAGCCACTCCTGGGTGATCTCCTCGCCGGTGCACTGCGCCAGGGGCTTCTTCACGTAGTCGCCGTCGACGTCGACGAACAGTCCGTAGACCCAGACGACGATCTGATCCTTCGGCTGCTTCTTGAAATGCGGCTGGCGATTGACCGTCCAACTCAGCAGCCAGGAGGAGTCCTCGGCGGTGACGATGCCGCCGGTGACCACGCGGCCACTGAACGGATCGCGCTCGGCGATGCGCTCGATGTAGGCCGGGATGCGCTCATCGAGCGTCGTGACGGTGGCCGACTCCCACTTCGTCTCCTCGATCGTCGAGCAGAAGACCTCCGGGCGCCCGAACGCCGGGTCCTTCTTCGCGATGCGCTTCCACAGGTCCCAGGCCGGGGCCGGGCCCTCGTTGAGCACTGCGGGCGTGTGATGGTCGCCGTCATCGGAGTTGTCCACGAGCGAGCCGATCGTCATCAGCGCGAGGTCGTGCTCACCGAGCTCGATGGTCTCCTCGGCGCCGTCGCGGCGGCAGCGGATCGCGGTGGCGCGGATCTCGCCGTTGCGGTGGGCGAAGTCCACATCGAGGACCTCGGTGCCGGAGCGGAAGACGACGCCGTGCTCGGTGAGGTAGTGCATGAGTGGCAGGACGAAGGACTCGTACTGGTTGTACTTCGTGAACTTCAGCGCCGTGAAGTCGGGCAGCCCGCCGATGTGGTGGATGAAGCGGTGGAGGTAGAGCTTGAACTCGAGCGCGGAGTGCCACTCCTCGAAGGCGAACATCGTCCGCCAGTACATCCAGAACGGCGAGTCGAGGAACTCGCGGCCCATCACCTCGTCGATGCGCTTGCCCTCCATCTCGGAGCGCTCGGCGAGGAAGATCTTCAACAGGTCCTTCTGCGCCCGCTTCGGCAGGTCGAAGCGGCCCTCGTGGCCGGCGTCCTCGCCCCGGCGCACGGTGGCGCGGCGCAGCGAGTAGTTGGGGTCGTCCTTGTTGAGCCAGTAGAACTCGTCGAGCACGGAGGCGTCCTCGAGCTCGAGGGAGGGGATGGAGCGCATCATGTCCCACAGGCACTCCATGTGGTTCTCCAGCTCCCGGCCGCCGCGGATGACGAAGCCCTTCTCCGGGACGTCGAGGCCGTCGAGCGCACCGCCGGCGATCTCGCCCTTCTCGAGGATCGTGACGTTGGCGCCGGGGACCCCGGCGTCGCGGATGAGGAAGACGGCCGCCGCGAGCCCGGCCAGCCCGCTGCCGACGATGTAGGCCTTCGTCTCCTGCGCGTGCTGTGCGGGGCGGGGACGCGCGAACGCCTCGTAGTTACCTGCCGTGTGCTGCATGGTTCATCCTTCCCGACGCGTGCCGGATGCCGGTCATCCGGCTCATCACCGAGTCTACTCAGGATTGAGTCTTCTACAATGGGGGGATGGGTACCCGGGATGACACGATGCTGGTGCGATCGGCGACACCGGGCAGGCGCGAGCGGGCGAAGGCGGAGAAGCGCGCCCGCATTCTCGCTGCGGCGCGCGCGCTGTTCGAGGAGCGCGGGTTCGAGCGCACCTCGATGAGCGAGGTCGCGCGCGCAGCGGATGTGGCTGAGGGGACTGTCTTCCTGTACGCCGCGACGAAGGCGGAGCTGCTCATGATGGTCGTCGATGCACTGTGGGGAGCTCACGAGCACGCGACGACCACCGCTGCGCGCTCCGCGTTCGCCGCGCCCAGCGGGGCCGGCACCGCGCCGGTGGGCGGGGAGACCGCGGCCCAGATCGCGACGATCATCTCGCCGCTCGTCACCGCGATGCGGCGCTGGCCGGAGCCCGCGACGTGGGTCGCCCGCGAGATCCTCTTCGGTGCGGACATGCCGCACCGCCGCCACGTCCTCGACCGCGTCGCCAACCTCGAAGAGCAGATCGCCGCGCGCCTGCGGGATGGCCGAGCCGACGCTTCAGGTGCGCTCGGAGCGGCGCGGGACGGTGCGACAGGCACCGCCGGCGATGCACCCGGTGCGGTTGCGGAAGCTGGCGCCCGGCTCATCGTCGCAGGGGCGCTGGCCGAGCTCAACCGCTCCCGGCAGAAGCGAATCAGCGGGGAGAACATTGACGAGGCGCTGCGCCGCCTTGTCGACCTCGTGGTGGCGGGAGCGAGCGCGGCCCGTTGACCCGAAAGCCGCCCTCGATGCGTGGCTTGCCGGACAGGGGCGGCCTGTCTGGCCATTCCACAGACGTGGGCACAGAACCTGGGCGCTTCAGGCGAGCAAGCGACCCAGAGTCCTCGCCCACACCAGCATCGATGCCCCGGCCGAAGTCACCGCAGAAACAAAACTGCCCCGCCATCAGGCGGGGCCAGTCTCGATTTTGCCATCTTGTGTGGAGCTAAGGGGATTCGAACCCCTGGCCTCTTCCATGCCATGGAAGCGCGCTACCAACTGCGCCATAGCCCCTTGTGAAACTGTCTTTGCGGAGAACTTCTCTCCCCTTGGGACTCGAAGAACACTACACCGTGTTCGCGGGTGGTGCCAAATCGAGACCTCAGAGGGTCCGCTGCTGCGGGGGAACCATGCCCTGACCCTCGCGCAGAGGTGTCTCCGACTCGTCCTGGTCAGGCTCAGGTTCGACGACCTTGAGGTCGATCTGGGGGCAGTCCTTCCAGAGACGTTCGAGCGAGTAGAGCTCTCGCTCCTCGGAGTGCTGGACGTGCACGACGACGTCCAGGTAGTCGAGCAGCACCCAGCGGTTCTCCCGGTCGCCCTCGCGGCGGACGGGCTTGAGACCGTGGGCCAACAAGGCCTCCTCGACGCCGTCGACGACGGCACCGACCTGACGCTCGTTGGAGGCGGAAGCGACCAAGAAGATGTCGGTGATCGCGAGCGCCTGCGAGACGTCGAAGGCGACCAGGTTCGATGCCTTCTTGTCGGAAGCTGCCTGCGCGGCGAGACGAGCGGTGGAGATGGCGATTTCGGTGGCGCTCACGTGGTGGGACCTTCGTTCGGATAGGCGGCCAAGGCGGCCAGTTCGTCGGGCGTGGCAGAGGAGTCGACGTGCGCCAGTAGCGGCTCGGAGCGGCCCCGGACGGAGCCGTACAGGCCCCGCTTGGCGATGTACTGGACGATGCCGTCGGGCACCAGGTACCAGATGGGCATGCCCTCGCGGATGCGATCGCGGCAGGCGGTGGACGAGATGGCCATGGCCGGCACCTCGAGCAGGGTGACCTTGTCAGCCGGGAGGTGGGTGATGTCGTTTTCCCCCAGCGGGACGCCGGGCCGACTGACACCGATGAAGTGCGCGAGGTCGAACAACTCGTCCGCACCGTGCCAGGTGAGAATCTTCGCCAGCGCGTCCGCACCGGTGATGAAGAAGAGGTCGACGCTGTCGCCACGCAAGCGACGCAGGTCCTTGAGGGTGTCCACGGTGTAGGTGTTGCCCTCACGGTCGATGTCGACGCGGGAGACGGAGAAGCGCGGGTTGGAGGCCGTCGCGACGACCGTCATCAGGTAGCGGTCCTCCGCCTCGGAGACGTCGCGTCCGGCCTTCTGCCACGGCACGCCGGTGGGCACGAAGACGACCTCGTCCAGCCCGAAGCGAGCCGCGACCTCGCTGGCGGCCACGAGGTGGCCGTGATGGATGGGGTCGAAGGTGCCACCCATCACGCCCAGGCGCCAGCGGCGACCATCCGCCTCGGCGGCCGCCGCGAGCGCCGTGGGTTCTGCCATCAGCTGTGCGGGCGGTTGTGGCCAACCTGGCGGACGAACGACAGCGCCCCCAGCAGCAGCAGGAGCATGACGAGACCGGCGACCCAGGTTGGGATCTCGGATTCGAGAAGCATCATGGACATGGCGGCAGCCTAGCGAAGTTCTGTTCAGGCGCGCGTCTGTCCCTCACCGATGAGCACGTACTTCGTGGCCGTCATCTCCGGCAGCGCCATCGGGCCACGGGCATGCAGCTTCTGGGTGGAGATGCCGATCTCCGCACCGAAGCCGAACTCACCGCCATCGACGAAGCGGGATGAGGCGTTCACCAGCACCGCCGCCGCGTCGACCTCCACCGTGAACCGGTTGGCAGCGCGGGTGTCGTTGGTGATGATCGTCTCCGAGTGGCCGGAGCTGTGCTCACGAATGTGCTCGATCGCCTGGTCGATGTCGTCGACGACGCGCACGGCCAGGTCCAGTGAGAGGTATTCGGCGTCGTACTCGGTCTCGGTCGCGGGGATGACGGCCTCGGAGAAAGCGCACACAGCCTCATCGCCGTGCACGGTCACCCCCGCGCCAGCCAGCGCGTCCAGTGCCTTGGGGACGAACTCGTCCGCGATCTCCTGGTCGACCAGCAGGGTTTCGAGTGCATTGCACACGCTCGGGCGTTGCGTCTTGGCGTTCAGCATGATCTCGATCGCCATCTGCTGATCGGCGGACCTCTCGACGAAGAGGTGGCAGTTTCCGGTGCCGGTCTCGATCACCGGCACGGTGGAGTTCTGGACGACATGGTTGATCAGCCCGGCGCCTCCGCGGGGGACGAGCAGGTCAACCAGTCCGCGGGCGGTCATCATCTCGGTGGTGACCTCGCGACCGCCCTCAACCAGGCAGACCGCGTTGGCGTCGACGCCGACCGATTCGAGCCCGGCGCGCAGCGCGGCGATGGTGGCCCGGTTCGAGTTCAGTGCGGACGACGAGCCGCGAAGCAGCGCCGCATTGCCGGACTTGAGACAGATGCCTGCGGCGTCGGCGGTGACATTGGGGCGGGCTTCGTAGATGATCCCGATCACGCCGAAGGGCACCCGAACCTGGCTGATCCGCACGCCTGCGGGGGTGGTGAAACCGCGCACGATGTCGCCGACCGGGTCGGGCAGCGCGGCCAGCTCCCGCAGCCCGGCGACCATGCCTGCCACCCGGGACTCGTCCAGCCGCAGGCGGTCGACCAGCGAGGCCTCCGTCCCTGCCGCGGTCGCGGTGGCGACGTCCACCGCATTGGCCGCCAGGACGTCGGAGGTGGCAGCAGACAGGGCATCGGCCATCGCGTGCAGGGCGGCATCCTTGCGGCCACGGTTCAAGGTGACGAGCTGGCGGGCAGCGGTGCTGGCCAGGTGGGCCTGGTCGGTGAAGGTCGACATGCGCCCAAGAGTAGGTGGACGAGGGGCCTGCGCGGCACTGCGTTCACGGTTCAGCCCGGCCGCCAGGCCATAGGCTGCCAGGCATGGAATCCGCGCCCGTCTGGCCCCGACCCACTCCCATGATCGGTGACGCCAGCAGCGCCCGGCAGCGCAGCGAGGACCCGCGTGGCTGGCAGATGGACCAGACGACCCGCGCCGCCCTGCGCCGGGTGATCGAGGCGCGGCGCGACATCCGCCGGTTCCGGCCCGACCCGGTGCCCGAGGGGGTGCTGCGGCAGGTGATCGAGGCCGGGCACGCCGGGCCCAGCGTCGGGCACTCCCAGCCCTGGCGCTTCCTGGTGGTCAGGGACCCCGCGCTGCGGGACGCGGCCGCGGCGATGGCCGACCGGCAACGCCTTCGGCAGGCGGCCATGATGACCTCCGAGCGCGGCCAGCACCTCTTGGACCTCAAGCTCGAGGGATTGCGCGAGGCACCTGTGGGCCTGGTCGTCGCCTGCGATCGTCGCACCCCGGCCACCGGAGTGCTGGGTCGGGCCACCTTCGTCGATGCGGACCTGTGGAGTTGCGCGGCGGCCATCGAGAACATGTGGCTGACTGCCCGCGCCGAAGGCCTGGGCATGGGCTGGGTGACGCTCTTCGAACCGGACGAACTGGCCGGGTTGCTCGGCCTGCCCGAGGGCGTTGAGACCCTGGGATGGTTGTGCATCGGGTGGCCCGACGAACTCCCTCCCTCCCCCGGGCTGGAACGGCTGGCCTGGTCGAAGAAGCTCCCGCTGGACGACCTGATCCTGCACGACAGGTGGCCATCCGATGAACCCACCAGCCCGCCGAATGCGCTGTCGCGAGAGCAACCAGACGTCGTCGCCCCGGCGCCACCCCGGGTGGTGGCGGCGACCGACCAGGCCGACCAGCTGCTCAGCCCTACCGGTTCCCTGGGAGTGCTCGACCGGGCGTTGAACCGGGTTGAGGCCATCCACGGCGGACGGGTGAGCGGCGGCACCTTGGTGCTGGTCGGCGCCGACCATCCCGTCGTCGCCCATGGCATCAGTGCCTTCGCGCCGTCGGTCACCCATGACGTGCTGGCCGCCAGCGTCGCCGGCAGCGGAATGGGTGTGGTGACGGCGCAGGGCGCTGGCCTGTCGAGCATCGTGGTGGACGCTGGCGTTGCGCGCCCCGTCGAGGGCGCACGCCAGGCTCGTCCCAGCGGCCCACGGGGTGATCTCGTCTCGTCTGACGGCTTGATGCACGAAGACGCGCAATCACTTCTCCAGCAGGGCATCCAGATCGGCACTGAGGTTGCTTCGGCCGGCCTGGTGGTGTTGGGAGAGGTGGGGATCGGGAACACCACCGTGGCGGCGGCGCTCGCGTCCGCCCTGCTGGGGTTCGGTGCGCAGGAGGTCGTCGGGCAGGGAGCCGGGTCCGACTCCGACATGGTCGCGCGCAAGGTCGAGGTGGTACAGGCCGCAGTTGATCGCTGGCGGGTGCTCCCTGACGCCGCCGAGCCCATCAGCCTGCTGGCTGCCTTGGGCGGTGGGGAGTTCGCCGTGCTCACCGGAGTCGTGCTGGGTGCCGCGCAGGCAGGTGCGGCGATCGTCCTGGACGGCTTGGCGGCCTCCGTTCCCGCCTTGCTGGCGTGCCGCCTGCAACCTTCGGTGCAGGGTTACCTCGTGGCCGGACAGGCCAGCCGGGAGATGGGTCACCAGCAGGTGCTCCAGGCGCTCGGGCTCGAGCCCCTGCTCCACCTGCGGCTGCGCTGCGGAGAGGGTGTGGGCGCCTGCCTGGCAGCGTCCATGTTGCTCCAGGGGGAACGGATGAGGGCACTGACCGCACGCACCTGTTGACCCTGCCGCACCGCCTGCGCCCAGGAACTACTGTTGAGGGCATGGCCAGATCACACCGTCACTCCTCGAAGGTCTCCATCATCGGCGCGGGGGCCGTGGGCACCTCGCTTGCCTACGCCTGCTTGATCCGCGGCTCAGCCAACGTGATCAGCATCTACGACATCGCATCCCAGAAGGTGCAGGCCGAGGTCAAGGACCTCTCCCACGGTACCCAGTTCACCCATTCCGTCGTCATGGGGGGCGACGACATCTCCGTCGTCAAGGACTCCTCGGTGGTGGTCATCACCGCTGGCGCCCGCCAGCAGCCGGGCCAGACCCGCCTCGACCTCGCCGCGACCAACACGAAGATCCTCGAGAAGTTGATGCCGCAGCTCGTCGAACAGGCACCCAATGCCCTCTACGTGCTCGTCACCAACCCCTGTGACGTGCTCACCGTGGTTGCCCAGAAGGTCTCCGGGCTGCCCACCGCGCAGGTCTTTTCCACCGGCACCATGCTGGACACCTCACGCCTTCGCTGGCTGATCGCCAACAAGGTCAAGGTCTCGCAGTCGAACGTCCACGCGACGATCGTCGGCGAGCACGGTGACTCCGAGTTCCCGGTCTGGTCGAGCGCGCACATCTCGTCGGTCCCGATCCGTGACTGGGTCTACGCCGGACGACGTCCCTTCAGCGACCAGGTGCTCGCCGACCTCGCCCACGAGGCGGCCCACGCCGCCTACGAGGTGATCGAGGGCAAGGGCGCCACCAACTACGCGATCGGCCTGGCTGGCGCACGTCTCGTGGAGGCACTGCTCTCCCCCACCCGCACCGTGCTGCCGTTGTCGAGCGTGGTGGACGGCTACTACGGCCTGCACGACGTCGCGCTCAGCCTGCCCACCCTGGTCAGCTCCGCGGGCATCGAGCGGGTGCTGGAGGTTCCGATGGACGCCTCCGAGGTGTCGTCCCTGCTGTCGTCGGCCGACCAGCTGCGCGGCACCCTGTCGACCCTGGGCTACTGAGCCGAAACGTCAGCGGGCCGACGGCCGCGCGCGCCCGTGCGTCGCAGTAGGGCGAGCGCCACCGCTACCAGGCACGACACGCCCAGCGAGCCGGCGGAGAACAACACTGATGACCTGCGGCAGGACGCTGGCGAAGTCGCCGACGGCGCAGATCCAGCCGAACAGGGCCAGCGCGGCGGGTCAGTCCTTCTGGCCGACGGAGGCCACGCGGGGGCGACGGGGGCGGGTGAGGAGCACCAGCACGTCGCGATGCACCACCTCGCGTTCGTACTGCACACCGAGTGACTCGGCGAGATCGTGGGAGTTGCGCCCGAGCATGGCGGGGAGCTCCTCGGACGAGAAGCCCACCAGCCCACGGGCGATCACCCTGCCCTCAGCGGTTACCAGGTCGACCGGGTCCCCCGCCACGAAGTCACCGTCGATGCTGGTGACGCCAGCGGCCAGCAGGGAGGCCTTGCGCTCGGTGACGGCCCGGACGGCACCGGCATCCAGCACCAGGCGTCCGCGGGAGTGGCTGGCGTGCGCCAGCCACAACAACCGGCGGGGACGGCGCTTGCCAGTGGCCTCGAACCAGGTGCCGACGTCTTGGCCCTGCACCGCTGCCCTGGCCTCGGAGGCGGCAGCCAACACCACCGGGATCCCTGCGCTGGTGGCGATCCGAGCGGCCTGGAGCTTGGTGGTCATGCCCCCTGTCCCGATGCCGGTGCCGGCGCGATGGGTGTCGACCTCGAGGGCGTTGATGTCGGCCACGACGCCGATCCGCTCGGCGCCGGGTTCGCTGGGGTGGGCGCTGTAAAGGGCGTCCACGTCGCTGAGCAGCACCAACGCATCGGCGCGGATCTGCTGGGCCACCAGGGCCGCCAACCGGTCGTTGTCACCAAAGCGGATCTCATGGGTCGCGACGGTGTCGTTCTCGTTGACGATCGGGATCGCTTGCAGCTTCAGCAACCGGGCGAAGGTGCGCAGCGCATTCCGGTATGAAGCCTGCCGGGTCAGGTCGTCCACGGTGAGCAGCACCTGCCCGACCCGGAAGCCGTGCTGGCCGAAGCGCTGGGTGTACTCGTTGATCAGCAGGCCCTGACCCACCGAGGCCGCCGCCTGTTGGCTGGCCAGGTCACGCGGACGCTTCGTGAAGCCCAGCGGGGCCAGACCGGCCGCGATGGCGCCCGAACTGATCAGCACCACCTGACAGCCACGCGCCCGCACGTCCGCCACCGCGTCCACCAGCCGCTGCACCCGGGCGGGGTCGATCCCGCCCTCGGCCGTGGTCAGGGACGACGAACCGACCTTGACCACGATCCGCTCGGCGTGGCGGATGGCCTCGCGACTCATTCCAGCCCCGGCTCGCGCTCATGCGCAGGAGCCGTCGGTGCCTCCTCGTCGAAGACCTCGTCGAAGTCGGCACGGACGGCCTGCACCGGCGCGACGTCGTCGTCCTCGTCGTCCTCCCAGGCACCCATGGCCGCGTTGACGACGCGCCAGGCGTCGCGGTGCATCCCGCCGCGGCGTTCCTGGTAGTCGGCGTCCTCCTGACGGCGACGCGCCGCGGACGGACGCTCGTGCTCCAGGCGGGAATCCTCACCGCGGCGGGCCAGGATCTCGGCGCCGATCTCCACCTGCGGGGCGAAGTCGAACACGACCGGGTCGTCGCCACCTCCGATGGCGACCGCGTCCCCGGTGACCGCGCCAAGCTCGAGCAGCTTCTCCTCGACGCCAAGCCGGTTCAGCCGGTCGGCAAGGTAGCCGACGGCCTCGGCATTGTTGAAGTCGGTCTGGCGCACCCAGCGGGCGGTCTTCTCGCCCTCGACGCGCCACACGAAGCCGCCGTCGCCGTCACCCATCCGGCGGATGGTGAAGGGGGTCTTGTCCGCGACCGGCTTGGGGCTGATGACGATGCGCCTGGGTGCGGGGGCCGGCAGGGTGGCCCGGCGCGCGGCGACCAGTTCGGCCATGGCGAAGGTGAGCTCCTGCAGGCCCTCCCCCGACTTGGTGGAGATGACGAAGGTCTTCAGGCCGCGGGCCTCCACGTCGGCCTTGACCATGTCGGCCAGTTCGTGCGCGTCGGGGATGTCGACCTTGTTGAGCGCCACCAGTCGCGGCCGGTCCGCCAGGCCACCGTGCTCGGTCAGCTCGCGCTCGATGACGTCGAGGTCGGTCAGCGGGTCACGTCCGGGCTCATAGGTGGCGCAGTCGACGACGTGGACGATCGCCTGACAGCGCTCGATGTGGCGCAGGAAGTCGAAACCGAGCCCACGGCCCTGGCTTGCGCCCTCGATCAGGCCCGGAACGTCGGCGACGGTGTACGTGGTCTCGCCGGCCACCACGACCCCCAGGTTCGGGACCAGCGTGGTGAAGGGGTAGTCGGCGATCTTCGGACGGGCACGGCTGATAGCGGCGATCAGCGACGACTTGCCGGCCGAGGGGAAACCCACCAGGCCGACGTCGGCGACGACCTTCAGCTCCAGCTGGATGCGTCGGCTCTCGCCTTCCTCGCCCAGCAGCGCGAATCCCGGAGCCTTGCGGGATGAGGACGCGAGGGCGGAGTTGCCCAGGCCGCCCCTTCCACCCTGCGCGACGACGACCTCCTCGATGTCACCGGTCAGGTCGGCCAGCTGCTCACCGGTGTCGGCGTCGACGACGATCGTCCCCTCGGGGACTGGGAGGACTGTGTCCTCGCCCCGGGAACCGTTGCGGTGGTCGCCCATGCCCGGCTGGCCATTTGGGGCCTTGCGGGTGCTGATGCGGTGGTAGTCGACCAGCGTGGTGACCTGCGGGTCGATGCGCAGCACGACCGAGCCGCCGTCACCACCATTGCCACCGTCGGGGCCACCCAGTGGCTTGAACTTCTCGCGGTGCACGGATGCGCAGCCATGACCGCCGTTTCCGGCAGCGACGTTCAGCGTCACACGGTCGACGAAGGAGGGAATGGCCATGGGTCTTGCTTTCTGCTGGAGGCCGGGCGTCGGTCGCGACACCCGGGACCCCCGGAGTCTACCGGGGGTGGACGAAGCAAAGGGGCGGCTCCCGGCTGGGAGCCGCCCCTCGGCGGTTGTTCAGAGCGTCATTCCGCGGCGGTCGCCACGGGCTGGACGTTGATCACGCGACGACCACGCCGGGTGCCGAACTCGACATTGCCCTCGACCAGGGCGAACAGGGTGTCGTCGCCACCGCGACCGACACCGTCACCGGGGTGGAAGTGGGTGCCACGCTGGCGGACGATGATCTCGCCCGCGTTGACGAGCTCGCCACCGAAGCGCTTGACGCCGAGGCGCTGCGCGTTCGAGTCGCGACCATTCTTGGAGGACGATGCGCCCTTCTTGTGTGCCATATCTGCCTACCTCAGCCCTTGATTCCGGTGATCTTGACCTGGGTGTACTGCTGACGGTGACCCTGGCGCTTCTTGTAACCGGTCTTGTTCTTGTACTTCATGATGCGGATCTTCGGACCCTTGGCGCCACCGAGAACCTCGGCGGTGACCTGGGCCTTGCCGAGGGCATCCTTGTCAGAGGTGACCGAGTCGCCATCGACCAGCAGCAGCGGGGTCAGCTCGACCTTCTCGCCAACCTCGGCCGACACCTTGTCGATCTCGACAATGTCATCCACGGCAACCTTGTGCTGGCGGCCGCCACTGCGCACGATCGCGTACACGCCTGACCTACTCTCGTTCGTCTACTGGGAAAAGTTCAGCCGACCGGAGGCCAGCTGGAGTCTGTGCGGGTGAGTTCCAGGACGTCCAACGACCTGACCCAAACCGACTGCCAACTCTACCCGCGGGCCAGGACAGGGTCAAACCGGCCCCGGCCGCCGCGAGTCGTCAGCCGGCGGGACGACTCAGTTGTTGTTCCGTCCACGCCCCCGACGCCCGTGGGAACGCTCCCCACCATCGGCCGGTGCCTGGGTCTCCACGGGGTGATCGTGGCGAACGTAGCCCCGTCCACCGCAGCGGTCGCACTCCTCGGTGAAGGCCTCCGCCAGGCCGGTACCGATCTTCTTGCGGGTCATCTGCACCAGGCCCAGCGAGGTCACCTCGGCCACCTGGTGGCGGGTGCGGTCACGTCCAAGGCACTCGACGAGGCGACGCAGCAGCAGCTCACGGTTGCTGGGCAACACCATGTCGATGAAGTCGACGACGATGATGCCGCCGATGTCACGCAGGCGCAGCTGGCGGACGATCTCCTCGGCCGCCTCCAGGTTGTTGGAGGTGACCGTGGCCTCGAGGTTGCCGCCGGAGCCGGTGAACTTGCCGGTGTTGACGTCGATGACCGTCATGGCCTCGGTGCGGTCGATGACCAGGGAACCGCCACTGGGCAGGTACACCTTGCGCTCCAGTGCCTTGGCGATCTGTTCGTCCAGGCGGTGCTGGGAGAAGGGGTCGCCCTGCTCGGGGTCCCAGCGCACCAGCCGCTCCGCGAGGTGCGGGGCGACATGGGTGACGTAGCCGTTGATGGCCTCGTAGGCGTCGTCCGGGCCGCCGTTGCCGGCGACGACGAGCTCGCTGAAGTCCTCGGTGAACAGGTCTCGCACGATCCGGACGGTGAGGTCGGGCTCGGCGTACAGCTGCTGCGGAGCGCTGCCCTGCTTCTTGCGCTCGATGACCTCCCACTGCGCCTTGAGGCGGTTCACATCGCGGACGAGTTCCCCCTCGCTCGCGCCCTCGGCAGCCGTGCGGACGATGACCGAGGCCTCGTCGCCGATCAGGTCACCGAGGATGTCCTTGAGGCGGTTGCGCTCGGTGTCGGCCAGCTTGCGGCTGATGCCGGACAGGTGACCGCCCGGGGAGTAGACGACATAGCGTCCCGGCAGTGAGATGTGGCTGGTGAGGCGGGCGCCCTTGGCGCCAACCGGGTCCTTGGAGACCTGGACGAGCACGGTCTGGCCGCTCTTCAGCACCTTCTCGACGGCCTTGTCCTGGCCGGCGGCACCGAAGCCCGCCCAGTCGATCTCACCGGCATAGAGCACGGCATTGCGGCCACGGCCGATGTCGATGAAGGCGGCCTCCATGCTGGGCAGCACGTTCTGCACGCGGCCCAGGTAGATGTTGCCGATCAGGGACGAGCTGGACGCGCGATCGACGTAGTGCTCGACCAGGATCCCGTCCTCGATCACGGCGATCTGGGTGTACTCGTCGCCTTGGCGGATCACCATCCGGCGCTCCACCGACTCACGGCGGGCGAGGAACTCGGCCTCGGACAGGATCGGCGCGCGACGGCGACCGGCGGCACGGCCCTCACGACGGCGCTGCTTCTTGGCCTCCATGCGGGTGGAGCCGTCGATGCCGGTCACCTCGTCGGCAGCGCTGCGGCTGCGGCGGGGCTCGCGGACGCGCACGACGACCTCGGACGGGTCGTCCTCGGAACCGGCGGTGTCCTCGCCACGACGACGGCGACGACGGCGGCGACGACGACCGGAGCTGTCCGTGTCGTCGGACTCCTCCGAGCTGGCCTCCTCAACGGCGGTGTCGTCGGTCTCGGATTCGTCCTCGTCGGAATCACCATCGACCGCGGAGTCGTCGTCCTGCCCACGGCGGCGACGACGACCCCCCCTGCGGCGCCGACGGCGGCGATTGCCACCCTCGTCGTCCGACCAGGACTCAACCTCGGCCTCGGCCTCGGCCTCGACCTCGGCCGCATCCAGCATCTCGTCGGTGACCTCGACCTCGGGGGCGTCCACCTCGGCGGTCTCGGTGGCGACGGTGTCAGCCTCGGGGATCTCTCCCTGCTCATCCTCGACGACGGGCCCGTCGCTGGCGGGCTGGTCGTCCGAGGCCTGCTGGGCCTGGGGCTCCAGGAAGGAGGGTGCGGCGATGGAGGCGGCCAACGACTGCAACGCGGCCGCCTTGTCGATCTCACCGTCCTGGCCCACGGCCACGGCGAAAGGATTGGCAACTGCCTTCGACACGCGACGGCCACGACGGGGACGCTCAGCTGCAGCCGCAGCGGCGGCGGCCAGGGCGGCGTCGACCTCGGACTGGCCGGTCTGCTCAGCAGCGACAGTCGGCTGCTCCAACGGTGGCTCGGCTGCCTGTGCATCAGCCGTGGCGCCGCGCGAACGGGTCGAGCGCTCGGAGCGGGTGGCGCGCGTCCGACGGGCGCGGGACGGACGGCTTGCCTCAGTGGCGTCGCCGGTGGGCTCGGTGGCGGAGGTCTCTGTCTGGGCGACCGGGACCGGAAGCTCGGCGATCGGGGTGGGCGGCGCGGCCTTGCGGGTGGCGCGGCGGCTGCGGCGCGGGGGCTCGGCGACCGGTGCGGCCTCGACGACGGGCTGCGCCGGGGCAGACTCGGCGGCGGCCGTGGTCACCGGCACCTCGGCCGGCGCTGCGACCTCCTTGGGCGGGCCGGCGGGACGGGACGCGGCGCGGCGGCGACGCGGCGGGGTTGCGGGAACCTCTTCCGCCTCCGTGGCAGGGCCGTCGGTGGGCGTGTTCTCATCGAGCATGCGTGCTCCTCAGCACCCGAACGCGGGTGCGGTTCGTCAGCCGTGACGCGTCACGGCCAAAAGCTGGCGGTTCGGCTCGAAGCCCTCCCCCGCGGTCGACGCGTGTCGTCGCGGTTGGGTGGCTTCCAGGAGCCGAGCGGGCGTCGCGGGGTCGCGATGCCTACCTGTGGGCCAGTATGTCACACCATCAAGAGATCGTCGGGGAACCCGCCTGTGGGCGCTGCCAACCCTGACCCATCGGATCACGCAGTTCACCCTCGACCAGTTCGCCCTGGCGCAGCCGCGTCAGCATGGCCGGTCGCTCCACCGCGAGCACCGGACGCAGCTGGCGCAGCGCACCCACGACATCGTCGGGACGCACCAGTGGGGTGGTGTGTGCAAGCAGCATCGACAGCGTTGCCGGGGCGCTGACGTGCAGCCCCATCACGGCGACGCGGACGTCGAAGGTGCGCATCCCGGTCTTGGTCATTCGGCTGGCATCGAACTGCTCAGCGGCCAACAGTTCGTCCACGGCCTCGCGCAGTGCTTCGTCGTCGATGTCGCCAGCACCCACCGAGTCGAGTTCTACGCGCCACTGGGAGGCTGTGAGCACATCGGCCAGAGCCTTGCGGTCGCTGACCACCACGGACAGGATGTCGAGCCCCGGGGGCAGCGCCTCGTCCAGCGCCACGCGCACCCGATCAGGGTCGCAGATCTGGCACAGGCCGATCTCGAGGTACTCCCCCTCCGTTGCGGCGGAGGTAGGCGAGGCATTGGCGTAGCTCAGCCGGGGGTGGGGGTTGAACCCCGAGGAGTAGGCCATCGGGACGTCCGCGCGGCGAAGCGCTCGCTCGAAGGCTCGTCCGAAGTCACGGGTGGACGTGAAACGGGCCGGCCCTCGCTTGGCGTACTCCACACGGAGCCACAAGACGGGCGGGGCCTGCTGTTCGGGTTGGGTTCGAGCCACCGCGACAGCCTACCGGGCGCCGACCTGGCTGCCCGGCTGAAGAGTTGCCAACACCGCCCGGATGAACCCCTGCGCGCATCTAGCCTGTGGGCACGGGGGCAGCGTCGCCCCGCGTCCCGAGGAGATGACCATGAACCACAAGTCCACCCTGGCAGCTGTTTTCGGCGGGGCCCTGCTGGCCGGCAGCCTGCTCGCCCCGACGGCACAGGCAGCGACCCCCCTCACGCCGGATGGCTGGGCCGCCGCCATCATCGGGCCGACCGGCAAGACCACGGGCCGCCAGCTCGTGATGGTGTCCCCCACCGGCGCGCAGTACACCGTGCGCAGCGTGGGTGCCTCCTGGCACGTCCTGCAGCTCAGCAAGGACGGACGCAAGGTGCTGCTGATCGGCGTCACGCCCGACGACCAGTACCGCTACGCCGTCGTCGACCGGACGCGCAACACCTGGACCAGCGTCGGCGTCGGACCCGATCAGGTGGCGGTCGACAAGCTCAGTTCGGCCGCCGTCATCGTCTGGCCCGAGGACGGCACCGTGGCCCGGCGGAAGGTCGGCACCAAGGTGCTCACCACCTACCGGCTGAACACCACGGGCACGTGGCAGCAGTCCCCGGACGGTTGGAAGGTGGTCGCCGAAACCGGCAAGAAGTTCGTGGTCTTCAACACCACGACCGGCGCAAAGCTGCGGACCCTGTGGTTGCCGTCCACCAACTACTCCTCCTGTGACATGGGCCACTGGGACAGCAACACCACCTTCACGGCCACGTGCTTCCCGAAGACCCTGCCCGGCCCCACGGTCGTCTTCCGCTACTCCACCGCGGGCGGATCCCCGGTGCGTCTGACCAACTCGACGCTCGTCAAGAGCGCCTCCCCCAAGATCCTGCTCGACTCCTGGAGTACCGCCAAGGGGCAGGTCGTGATGGGAGCGATCGGCTACACCGAGGATCCGGGCATCTTCGGGAGGGTCGCCAACTCGAAGGTCACCTGGCTCGCACCGGCCACCAAGTGCGCCGCCCCGATCGACGTCGTGGGGACCAGCCTGTACCAACTGACCGGCCCCTACTGCCAGGGCACGTCCAAGGCCCTCAGCCGGCACGACCTGGCCACCGCGAAGACCACGGTGCTGGCGGGAGGTACCAGGAACCCCGGCCAGGAGCTCGACTCATTCGCGATCCAGAACGCGCAGGAAGCCTGGTGATGACGGCCCGTGGGGCCAGGATGGCTGGCACGGCCCTCCTGGCCTCCGTCCTGGCAGCGGGCTCGTTGGCCGGCACCGCACCGCGTGCCCAAGGACTGCCTCCGGCGGCGGCTGCGGGTTGGTCCGTCGTCGTTCTGGGCGCCCCGGACACGGGCGCCAGCGCGAAGCGGGTGCTCACACTCGTCTCCCCCGGCGGCCAGCAGTACCCGATCCGGGTCATCGACAGCACGTGGCAACTGGTAGACGTCACGCCGGACGGCCGCAAGGTGCTGATGTACAGCGACATCGGGGGCGTTCCGCAATATGCGGTCGTGAGCGCGGGGGGCGGGATGCAGACGGTCGTCGCGACCGGGGCGAGGTTCAGCGGCCCTGCCGGGGACCGGTTGGTGGAGGTCGGGGATTCCGGCTTGGGCACCAGCGCCCGAAAGATCACCCTGACCGGCCGTACCGTCTTCAGACTCCCCGTCCCCTACCCCCGCGTCGTCACACCCAACCCGGACGCGACGCTGCTGCTGGAGGACACCTGGACCACTGACACCGTGGCCAGCAATGCCACCGGCACCACCCTCAGACGAGTCGGGCGCCCAGCCGGTGGGTACGCGTCCTGCGGGGCAGCTCATTGGAGCAGCAGTACGACCTTCACCCAGAGCTGCCTGAGGTCCGACGGACGACGGGCCGTCTACCGCTTCTCGACGACGGGTGTCGCGCCGGTACGACTGACCGCGCCCGCCCTGGACCGGATGGGGGTCGTCGACTCCTGGACGATCTCCGGTCGCCAGGTCGTCCGGGCCACGGCCGGTGGCGACCGCTTCGCCGTCGTGAGGGGCGCCCGCCTGTCCAGCTACAACCCCAGGACGACGGGTGTCGCGCCCCTGGGCGTGGTGGGCGGTTCGCTGTTCTACAGCGGATCGACGCTGGTCAGGGTGAGTGCCATCACCGGCGCGACCACGACCTTGGCCGGCGGCGCGCGTAACCCGGGTCAACTCGTCCGCGACGCCCTGGTAATCGGGGGCGGTGCCATCTGAGCGGCGGCGGGGCAACTGAGCGGGGTCGGGGATCCGAGCGGCGCCCATGGCGCGGGCCTGCCAGCGCTCAGGCGCTGGTGGCGGCCCCGAGGTCGCGGGCGACGACCTGCAGCGGGATCAGCGTCCGTCCCGTGGGCCCGATCTGGATCTCGGTGTCCATCTGCGGGCACACACCGCAGTCGTAACACGGCGTCCAGCGGCAGTCCTCGACCTCGGCGCCGTCGATGGCGTCCTGGTAATCCTCCCAGAGCCAGTCGCGGTCCAGACCGGAGTCGAGGTGGTCCCAGGGCAACACCTCGGCGTAGTCACGCTCACGCGTGGTGTACCAGGCGATGTCGACGCCGAAGGGTGCCAGCGCGGCATTGCCCTGCTCTACCCAGCGGTCGTAGCTGAAGTGCTCACTCCACCCATCGAAGGTGCCGCCGTCGCGCCAGACCGCCTCGAGCACCTTGCCGATGCGACGGTCGCCGCGGCTCAGCAGGCCCTCGATCTGGCCGGGCTTGCCGTCGTGGTAGCGCATGCCGATCGCCTTGCCGAACTGCTTGTCGGCGCGCACCGCCTCGCGCAGGATCTGCAGCCGGTGGTCGATCACCTCCGGTGAGGCCTGGGCCGCCCACTGGAAGGGGGTGTGGCTCTTGGGCACGAAGCCGCCGATGGAGATGGTGCAGCGGATGTCTCGGGTGCCGGCGACCTGACGTCCGGTCTCGATGACCCGACGTGCCATGCCGGCGATCGCCAGCACGTCCTCGTCGGTCTCGGTGGGCAACCCACACATGAAATAGAGCTTCACCTGCCGCCAGCCATTGCCGAAGGCGGTGGCGACGGTGTTGATCAGGTCGTCCTCGCTGACCATCTTGTTGATCACCTTGCGCATCCGCTCACTGCCGCCCTCGGGGGCAAAGGTCAGACCGGAGCGACGCCCGTTGCGGGAGAGCTCGTTGGCGAGGTCGATGTTGAAGGCGTCCACGCGGGTAGAGGGCAACGAGAGCGAGACATTGCTGCCCTCATATCGGTCGGCGAGCTGCTTGGTGACGTCCTTGATCTCGGAGTGGTCGGCCGAGCTCAGGGAGAGCAGGCCCACCTCCTCAAGTCCGGTGGCCTGCAGGCCGGCGGCGACCATCGAGCCGATGGTCTCGATGTTGCGCTCCCGCACGGGACGGGTGATCATCCCGGCCTGGCAGAAGCGGCAGCCGCGGGTGCAGCCGCGGAAGATCTCCACCGAGTAGCGCTCGTGCACCGTCTCCGCGAGCGGCACCAGCGGCTTCTTGGGGTAGGGCCACGCGTCGAGGTCCATCAGGGTGTGCTTGCGCACCTGGAAGGGGACGCCGGGACGGTTCGGCGCGACGCGCTGGATGCGCCCGTCGGGCAGGTAGGTGACGTCATAGAACTTCGGGACGTAGACCGCGCCGGTCGTGGCCAGGCGCATCAGCAGTCCGTCGCGACCCTCGGGACGGCCCTCGGCCTTCCACTCGCGGATGATGTCGGAGATGTGGAGGGCGGCCTCCTCCCCGTCGCCCAAGACCGCGGCGTCGATGAAGTCGGCGATCGGCTCAGGGTTGAAGGCGGCGTGCCCGCCGGCCAGGACGATCGGGTCGTGCTCGCGGCGTTCGGACGCGTGGATCGGCAGCCCGGCCAGGTCGAGCGCATTGAGCATGTTCGTGTAGGTGAGCTCGGTGGAGAAGCTCAGACCCAGCACGTCGAAGGCGCCGACGGGGCGGTGCGCGTCGAGGGTGAACTGGGGAATCTGGTGGGCGCGCATCAGCTTCTCGAGGTCCGGCCACACCGCGTAGGTGCGCTCGGCGAGGATCCAGTCGCGCTCGTTGAGGATCTCGTAGAGGATCGCGACGCCCTGGTTGGGCTGGCCGACCTCGTAGGCGTCGGGGTACATCAGGGCCCAACGGACGTCGACGTCGTCCCAGTTCTTGACGACGCAGTTGTGCTCGCCGCCCACGTACTGGATGGGCTTGCTGACCTGCGCGAGCAGGGGTTCGAGCCGCCCGAACAGGGACTCTGGCGCGGTGGAGGTGAGCTGCTCAGTCATGGTCCGTCGATTGTAGGTGAGCTTTCCCACAACTCACGATCCCCGAACCCTGGACCCTGTCCGTTCCCCGAGCGTGTCCAGGGGTCAGGGCTGTGGTTCCATCACCACATCCGCGACGGAAGTGCGTCCATAGGCCCACATCATCAGCTCGGCCGGCTCGCCGGTGACGACGACGCCGGCGGGCTTGTCGACCACCATCGACGTGCCGCCGTTGACCCGGCGCAGCACCAAGCCTGTCGGACGGCGCCAGTTCAGCTGCCGCGCCGCCCTCTGCACCCGCGCCCACAGCGCGTCCTGCAGTTCGGCCGCGTACTGGCGCCGCGGCAGGTCGTGCGCACGCCGAACGTCCTCGGTGTGGACGAACCACTCCCCGATCGCATGCAGGTTGCCGGCCCGCGGGTCCAGGGGCATGCACGCGAAGGTGGACGGGCCGTTGCGCAGGCGTCCGACGAGTTCGGCGAAGGGCCAACGCTTCTTGGTGGCCGCCAAGGTGTCGATGCTGGGCACCACCAAACCGGCCCAACTCGGGGAGGGGTGGTCGAGCACCCACAGGTGTGCTGCCAGATCGTGCGCCGTCCAACCCTCGCACAGGGTCGAGGACGCCGCGTCGACGGATGCCAGCGCATCACACGCCGCGTCCCGCTGTTCGTCCCGCAGCCGGACGCGGTCTGATGCCACCGACCTGCTCATGACAGCGCGGGCTGGTTCTTGGCCCCGAGACGTTGGGGCTGGAGCGCCGCGGCCGGGGCGGTGGCGCGGATGATCTGCTGACGGCGTGCCTGCCACTCAACCAGCGCCAGACCGATCAGCGGGACGACGACGCCGATCAGCACTGAGGCGTCGGCCGTACCGGCCTCGCGGTTGAACATGTCGGAGATGTCGCTGAACGGGAGGCTCGCCTCGCTGAGCAGGTTGTTGACGGCGTGCATCGCGATCGCCGCCTCCAACCCGCCGGTGCGCCAGGTCATGATGCACGCGATGGCACCGAAGCAGAAGTAGAAGAGGTTCAGCCAGGGGTCACCGGCGCCGTGCGCAAGCATGAACAGGCAGGAGCTGAAGATCAGGCCCACCAGCAGTCCGAGCGTCCGGTTCTTGAAGAAGGAGGCTGCGGCGCGGTTGAGCAGACCGCGGAATCCGTACTCCTCACCGGCCGCCTGTAGTGGTGTGGTGATCAGGATGGTTGCGAGCAGGAACCAGGTGTCATTGTTGATCTTCAGGCCGAGACCTTCATCAGACTGCGAGATGGCCCACCACTCGATGCCGATGTAGACCAACCACAGCGGCAACAGCAGGCCCACGCAGCGCGCGAACCAGCCCCAGCGGAAGCCGCCCACCACGCCGGTGAGCCACTTCGGACGCTGCCCCGTCACCCACCACGCGATCAACATGGAGATCGGGATCAGGCTCGCGAGCGAGACATTGTTGGCGGCGAAGAAGGCGGGCGTGGTGCTCTGCCCCAGTTCCTCCATCGCCTGGTCGAGCGGCACGCGTCCGCTCGCTGCATCGGCGGCCATCGCAACGATCAGCGCGACGGTCTGTGAGACCAGAAACAGCACCAGCGCCAGCACCGTGGCCACCACCGGGCGCCACCAGCTCCAGCGCGGCGAACGCCAGAACTCCTGGTACTGCCGAAGCTGGACGGGTAGCGGTTCCGCCTTGGTGGGCAGTTGCCACTGGGGTGCAGGCGCTGGCCACTGACCCTGCTGCGGGTACTGACCCTGCTGCGCGTACTGGCCCTGCTGGACGAATTGACCCTGCGGCGGGTACTGCCATTGCACGGGCTGGTTCTGCACGGGTGGTTCCCACTGCGGAAAACCCGAGCCCTGCTGAGGACCGTTCGGTGGATTGGTCATCGAAACCTCACAGGTTCGGGAACCAGATGGCGATCTCGCGCTCGGCTGATTCCGGGGCGTCGGAGGCGTGCACCAGGTTTCGGTTCGTGAACAGCGAGAAGTCGCCGCGGATCGTCCCAGGGGCGGCGACGGCCGAGTCGGTGATGCCGTGCAGGGAACGGACGGCCTCGATGGCGCACTCCCCCTCGAGCACCAGTGAGACCAGCGGACCGGAGGTGACGAACTGCTCCAACCCGGGGTAGTAGTCACGGCCGACGTGCTCGGCATAGTGCGCCTGGGCCGTCGCGACGTCGGCAGTGCGGAGCTCGAGGGCGACGATCCGGAGGCCCTTGGCCTCGTAGCGGGAGACGATCTCGCCCACCAGGCGACGCTCGACGGCGTCAGGCTTCAACAGGACGAGGGTGCGCTGCGATGCGGTCATGTCCCGAGACTACTAGGAGGAATACCACTTGGGCATCGCCCGGCGGACGACCTCTGCCTCGACCTCAGGCGCGGAACTGGGCCTGGTCGGCCTCGATCTTGCGTCCCAGCAGGAAGCTGACGATCCAGATCACCGCCAGGATCGCGCCCATCAGGTACATCCCGGGGGTCAGCAGCCCCAGCAGGACACCGGCCACCTGCGTCGCCCAGGCCAGCCACCAGCCCCAGGGCTTGCGCAGCACGCCGCAGGAGACCAGCGCCATCAGGCAGGCGATCACGACCCAGACCGCCGCATGGGCGGGGTGTGCGGAATCGACCATGATCATCACGGGGTAGGCGAGGGCGAAGATCAGCACCTCGAAGGCCAGCAGCGTCACCAGCGCCCGGTTCATCGGGTTGTCGTTGCGGAGCCTCACCACTCGTCCTCTTCGTCGTCCATCCGCCGGCTGACGGGAATGTACTGCTCGTCGGCCTCTTCCGCCCGGCTGGCACCGGGGCCCTTGAACAGGGCACGCACCTCGCCGGCGAGGATCACGGAGCCCGCGACGACGACGCCACCCCCGGTGCCGGCCAGGTCGGCGAACTCCATCGCCATGTCGATGGCCGCCGTGACATTGGGCGCCTGGGAGACACACTCGGCGCCGAAGGCACCGATGGCGCGGTCGGCCAGCTCCTCGACGGCCATGCCCCGGTCGGTGGAGCTGACCTTGGTGACGATGATGCGGTCCATGTGCTCGGCGAAGATCGAGAGCACCTCGTCCACGGCCTTGTCGGCCATCATCGCGACGACGCCGACGGTGGGCGTCAGGTCGAAGTTCTCGTCCAGCGCGGCCATCGTCGCGCGGGCGCCGTGCGGGTTGTGGCAGGTGTCGAGGACCACCGGCGGCGACTTGCGGATGAGCTCAAGCCGGGCGGGCGCCTCGACGGCCGCAAAGCCGTCCACGACCACCTCGGGCTGCAGCGCGCGTCCGCCGAGCAGTGCCTCGACCGCAGCCAGCGCCAAGGCGGCATTGCGGGCCATGTGCTCGCCGTAGACGGGCAGGTGGATGTCGCCGACCGGGCCTTCGGCGCCGTTGATGCGCAACAGCTGCCCACCAACGGCCTGGGTGCGCTCCAGCAGGGCGAAGTCTCGCCCCTCCAGCACCATCCGGGCGCCCACCTCGGTGCAGCGCTCCAGCAGAACGGCTGCAGCCTCGGGCTGCTGGCCGGCGATGACGGCGGTCGCGCCCTGTTTGATGACCCCGGCCTTCTCGCCCGCGATCTCCTCGATCGTGTCGCCAAGGATGTGCATGTGGTCAAGGTCGATCGGGCAGACCACGGCGACCTGCGCCTCGACGACACTCGTCGCATCCCAGGAGCCGCCCAACCCGACCTCGACGACCATCACGTCGACCGGTGCGTCGGCGAAGGCGGCGTAGGCCAGCCCAGTCATCACCTCGAAGAAGGTCATCGACACACCGTCCAGCTGCTGCGCGTCGACCATCTCGACGTAGGGACGGATGTCATCCCACAGCTCGTCGAAGCGCTGATGGCTGATCGGATCGCCGTCGATGCAGATCCGCTCGGTGAGGTCGACCAGGTGCGGGGACGAGAATCGTCCGGTCCGTAGCCCGTTCGAGCGCAGCAGCGCGTCGACCATGATGGCCGTCGACCCCTTGCCGTTGGTGCCTGCGATCTGGATCGCGGGGGCGGACTTCTCGGGGTTGCCCAACAGGTCGCACAGGGCTTTGATGCGGGCCAGTGAGGGGGCGATGCGGTGCTCGGGCCAGCGGCCGATGAGCTGGGCGACGATCTCGTCGTGGGCGTTGGTCATGGTGCGCCCAAGACTACCGGCGCCCCCGGGCGGTGTTGTCCTGCCCGGTTATGATGCGCCTGTGATTGAAGCAAGCCAGCGCACCTGGCGGGACTGGGTCGGCCTGGCAGCGCGACTCATCCTGGGCGGTGCACTGTTCTATGCCGGCGCGGCCAAGGTGATGCATCCCGACCAGAGCGTGCTCGCGGTGCGGGCCTATCAGTTGGACTTCATCCCCTATGAGCTGCAGAAGCTCATTGGCTACGGGCTGCCCATCTTCGAGTTGATGTTGGGCCTACTGGTGCTGGCCGGAATCTTCACCCGCGTCACCGCGGCGACCGGTGCCGTGCTGATGCTCGTGTTCATCGCCGGCATCGCCAGCGTCTGGGCCCGTGGCCTGTCGATCGACTGCGGCTGCTTCGGCGGCGGCGGACAGACCGACGACCCCCAGTACTTCACCGAGATCATCCGCGACTCGGTCTTCGCGCTGTCCGGCCTCTGGCTGGTCTGGCGCCCTCGTACCCCCTTCAGCGTGGACAACTGGCTCTTCCGCCCAATCACCACCTCCCACCTGGCCGAGACCACCGACCTGGACGACGAACTCGTCCGAGAGGACATCCGATGAGCAAGAAGACCGAAACCACCTCGGGCGCCACGTCTGCGCAGAACCGCCGCGAACAGCTGCGCCTGAAGCAGGAGGCCGAGGCGCGTCAGCAACGCACCATGCGCATCATCGGCATCGCGGCCGCCCTCCTCGCGCTGGTGGTCGTCGCCGTCGTGGGTGTGGTCCTCGTGCAGAACAACCGCAACAAGGTGGAGGCGGCCAGCGCGCAGGGCACCCCGGTGAACGCGAACGCGGACAAATCCGGCATCGTCGTCAACCCGGGCAAGGCCAAGAGCGGCGCGCCGGTGGTGACCGTCTACCTCGACTACCAGTGCCCCATCTGCAAGCAGGCCGAGACGACCGTCGGACCGGCGCTGGAGGCCTTGGCAGAGAAGGGCGACATCAGCCTGGAGTACCGGACGATGAAGTTCATGGACACCAATCTGTCCAACACCGCCTCGACCCGCGCGGCCGTGGCCGCTGCCTGCTCCGACAACCAGGGCGTCTACGCCAAGTACCACGACGAGGTCTACGCCAACCAGGCCCAGCAGGAGGTCCAGGGTTCCGAGGGCTACAGCGACAAGCTGCTCAAGGAGACCATCCCCGCAGCCGTGGGCCTGAGTGGCGAGAAGCTCACCAGCTTCCAGCAGTGCTACGACGCCCAGGCGACCCTCGACTTCGTCAAGGGCACAGACGACAAGGCTGGAGCAGCGGGCGTCACGTCCACCCCGACCTTCAAGGTCAACGACAACCAGATCGACTGGACCACCCTGGGCACCACCGAGGAGTCCGCGCTGGCCGCCATCAAGGCCGCGGCCTGATCGCTCCGGGCTGAGTCGAGCATGAGCGCCCGCAAGTCGTCAGCCGCCAAGGCCGCCCGGCGAGACGAACTCCGTCGCGAGGCCCTGCGCCAGCAGCAGGCAGCCGAGGTGGCCGAGCAGCGCCGCCGCCGCCTGATCGGCATCGGAATGGCCGTGGCAGCGATCGTGCTGACCACTGTCCTGGCCACGGTTTGGCTCACGCGCGACAAGCCCGCCGACTTGACCGCCGCCACCACGCCCCCGCACGCGAACGCGGACGACTCCGGCATCGTCGTGAACCCGGGAACGTCGAAGGTGGGCGTCCCGGTGGTCGCCCTCTACGTCGACTACCAGTGCCCCAACTGCAAGGAACTTGAGTCGAATATCGGCGCCAACCTGCTGTCGCTGGCCGACAAGGGCGACATCACGCTCGAGTACCGGACGATGACCTTCATGGACACGAACCTGCGCAACTCCGCGTCCACCCGGGCCGCGGTCGGCGCCGCCTGCGCGGACTGGGCCGGCGTCTACGCGAAGTACCACGACGCCGTGTTCGCCCGCCAAGCAGCCGAGGAGGTCCAGGGCTCGGAGGGCTACTCCGACGCCCTGCTGCGTGACGAGATCCCGGAGCAGCTGGGCGTGGGTGGGGCGAAGCTCACCAGCTACCAGCAGTGCTACGACCAACGAACCAGCGAGGCCTTCGTCCAGACAACGGACGACGCGGCCGGAGCGGCGGGCGTGACCGGGACCCCCACCGTCCATGTCGACGGGAAGAGCCTTGAGTGGTTGGACCAGTCCACCCACGCCTTCCTGCCGTGGGCCTCGGGTGGGCAGAGCGACGCGACCGTGCTCGCGGCGATCACCGCGGCCGGATAGTCGTTCGGAGCCACCTCGAGCGTTCACTAAGCTGTGCCGCATGAACTCCATGCCCGAGCAGACCGTGACCGCGACGACCCCGATCCGGGGTCAGGTACCGGACAAGCCGGCACTGGAGGGCCTCGAGACCAAATGGTCACAGTCCTGGCAGGACGAGCAGACCTACACCTTTCGTCGTCCCGAGCTTGACCTCACCGACGCTGCCAGCCGCGCGGCTGCCCGCGCGCAGGTCTTCTCGATCGACACCCCGCCGCCGACCGTGTCCGGTTCGCTGCACGTCGGCCATGTGTTCAGCTACACCCACACCGACGTCATTGCGCGCTACCAGCGAATGACCGGCAAGCAGGTCTTCTATCCGATGGGCTGGGACGACAACGGCCTGCCCACCGAGCGTCGCGTGCAGAACTTCTACGGCGTGCGCTGCGACCCTTCCGTGCCTTATGACCCCGACTTCACTCCCCCGGCCAAGCCGGACCCCAAGAAGCAGGTGCCGATCAGCCGCCGCAACTTCGTGGCACTGTGCCACGAGCTGACCGCGACCGACGAGCAGGTGTTCGAGAACCTGTGGCGCAGAGTTGGCCTGTCGGTGGACTGGAACGAGCTCTACACCACCATCGGCGACGAGTCCCAGCGCATTGCACAGCTGGCCTTCCTGCGCAACTTCTCTCGCGGTGAGGCCTACCTGTCGGAGGCCCCGACAATGTGGGATGTCAGCTTCCAGACCGCTGTTGCCCAGGCTGAGCTGGAGGCCCGTGACTATCCCGGCGCCTACCACCGCATCGGCTTCAGCCGTCCGGACGGCGAGAAGGTCTGGATCGAGACCACTCGTCCGGAACTGATCCCGTCGGTCTGTGCCCTGATCGCGCACCCGGACGACGAGCGCTACCAGCCACTGTTCGGCACCACTGTGAAGTCTCCTGTCTTCAATGTGGAGATCCCAGTGCTGGCGCACCCCGCCGCCGAGAAGGACAAGGGCGCCGGCATCGCCATGTGCTGCACCTTCGGCGACCTCACCGACGTGATCTGGTGGCGCGAGCTCCAGCTCCCGATGCGCACCATCATCAACCGCGACGGACGACTGCAGGCCGAGACCCCCGAGTGGCTGGTCGACGCTTCCTTCTATCCGGAGATGGCCACCAAGACCACCTTCAGCGCGCGGGCCGCGATCGTCGACAAGCTGCGCGAGACCGGGGAGATGGACGGCGAGCCGAAGCCCACCCAGCGCATGGCGAACTTCTACGAGAAGGGCGACAAGCCCCTGGAGATCGTCTCGACCCGCCAGTGGTACATCGCCAACGGCGGCCGGGACGAGGCTCTCAAGGCCAAGCTGGTGGCCCGCGGCAACGAGATCGCATGGACCCCCGAGCACATGAAGCACAGGTACGACAACTGGGTCGGCGGCCTGAACGGTGACTGGCTGATCAGCCGCCAGCGCTTCTTCGGCGTGCCCTTCCCGGTCTGGTACCCCACCGACGCTGAGGGTGAGCCGGACTACACGCGTCCGATCACCGCCGACGAGGCCAGCCTGCCGGTCGACCCCTCCTCCGATGCCCCCGCTGGGTACCAGGAGTCGCAGCGCAACCAGCCGAACGGCTTCATCGCCGACCCGGACGTGATGGACACCTGGGCGACCAGCTCCCTGTCCCCGGAGCTCGCCACGGGCTGGCAGCGCGACGAGGAACTGTTCGCGCTGACCTTCCCGATGGACATCGCCCCGCAGGCGCACGACATCATCCGCACCTGGCTGTTCAGCCGCGTGGTGCGCTCGAACTTCGAGTTCGACCAGGTGCCGTGGAGGCGCGCCACCATCTCGGGCTTCGTGGTCGACCCCGACCGCAAGAAGATGAGCAAGTCCAAGGGAAATGTCGTCGTCCCGACCGAGATCCTCGACAAGTACGGAGCCGACGCGGTGCGCTGGCGTGCCGCGATGGCCCGGCCGGGACTGGACTCCCCCTTCGACGAGACCCAGATGAAGGTCGGACGTCGTCTGGCGATGAAGGTGCTCAACGCCTCCAAGTTCGTGCTGGGCATGAGCGGCGATGCAGGGCGCCCCTCCACGACGGCCGAGCTTGTCGAGGCACCGGTCGACCTGGCCATGCTCGCCGGCCTGCGCGGCGTGGTCGAGAAGGCCACCGAGAGCTTCGAGCGCTACGACTACACCGGCGGCCTGGAAGCGGCCGAGGGCTTCTTCTGGAGCTTCTGCGACGACTACCTCGAGACGGTCAAGGAGCGCGCCTACGGCTCGCAGGGCGAGGCCGCCGCTGCCAGCGCCCAGACAGCGCTGCGCAGCGCGCTGGACGTCATGCTGCGCCTGTTCGCGCCCTTCCTGCCCTTCGTCACCGAGGAGGTCTGGAGCTGGTTCAAGGACGGGTCGGTGCACACCGCCGCCTGGCCCACCACCGACGAGCTGCCCGCCTCCGGTGACCCGCGGCTACTGGCTGACCTCGCCACCGCGCTGATCGCGCTGCGCGGCGCGAAGTCGAACGCCAAGGTGTCCATGAAGACTGAGGTGACCCGCGCAGAGTTCGTAGGCCAGGCCGATGTGCTGGTTCGTCTCAAGGCATTCGAGGCTGATCTGGGGGCGGTGGGACGCATCACCGGAGAGGTGGTCTGGACGGTCGCAGAGCAGCCACTGTCGGTGGAGGTCAAGCTGGCGGAGCAGGCCTGATGAAGGCCGTCGCCATCGATCTGGACGGGACGCTGCTGCGCACGGGCGCCACCTTCGACACTGACCGTTTCGAGCGGGTGCTGGATGCGTGCCTGGCGCAGGGCGTCCACGTCGTCATCGCGTCCGGGCGGCAGTACCTGTCGATGAAGAAGATGTTCGCCCGTCCCGACCTGCTCGCCTTCGTCAGCGACAACGGGGCCGTCGTGGTGGACGTCGACGCGGAGCAGGTCCGGGTGGCGACCGTCGAGCCTGAGGTGCTGGCCCACGCCGTGGCCCTGGTGGACGAGCACGCGGAACTCCGGGCGGTGGCCAGTGGTCCCGACGGGGCCTGGCTGCGCAAGGACTCCCCAAAGATCATGATCAAGGCGATGCACTCGGCCTACGAGAACGTCGGCATGGTCGACTCGCTGACCCAGATCGACGGCCCGGTCGTGAAGCTGCACTTGATCACGCACGAGGGACAGTCCTGGCGTCTGGCCGAGCAGTTGTCCGCCAGCCTCGACGAGCACCTCGTCCCGGTGACCACCGGGCACCAGGGCATCGACCTGATCGTCCCGGGCCGGCACAAGCGCTGGGGCCTGCAGGCCCTGCTGGACCGCTGGGACGTCGACTGGGACGACGTGGTGGCCTTCGGCGACTCGGGCAACGACGTGGAGATGCTCGCCGCTGCGGGCACCAGCTACGCGATGGCCAAGGCCGAGGAGTCCGCGATCGCCGTGGCGACGCACCGCGCCGGGTCCAACGAGGAGGCCGGCGTGCTGGTCGTCCTCGAGGACCTGCTCGGCATCAGCTGAGGTTGGTCCCCAGCTTCTTGGCCTGCGTCAGCAGCGCCTTCTCCAGCACCGGCGACAGCGCCTTGGCGTAGGTGGCGGTGATGTGTGATCCCTGGCGATAGGTCAGGATTCCGCCGACGACGGGCTGGCAGGTCTCGGTGCGGCAGATCCACGGGTCCATGTTGATGTAGCCCTCATCGGCACCGTCCTCGGCCGCCGCGTCGACCATGGCGCGCAGCGCGGCGCTGCCGTTGCCTGCCTTGGGGGGGAAGGTGCAGGCGGTGGCGTAGTCGTCCGGGTGACCGGCGACGCAGCGGTAGACCTCCATGCCCGGGCTCTGCGTGTCCGAGAGGGCCACGAGCGGGATCTTGAGCGCCCCGACCTTCTTGGCGTTGGCGCGCAGGCCGGTCAGCAGGTCGGCTGCATTCGGGTCTCGGCCATCGAGGGAGGCCGTCGACTCGCCCGTGCTGGTGATGACGAGGTCCAGGCCCTTCTCGGCGGCGATGGCCTTGGCGACGTTGGCGCTCCACTCGCGGCACTGGGGGTAGTCCTTGCCCGCTTCGCTCTGCTGGTCGGCGTCAGCCCAGGCACACGCCGACTTGGTGTAGGTGATGATCTGCCAGCCGCGGTCGTCCCCGATCGCGTCGAGGGCCGGCAGCCATTGCAGCACCTTCGAGTCGCCGACCAGGACGACCTTGGTGTTGGCCCCCTTGGTACCGAATCGACAGCGCAGGGCGGTGGTCTCGTCCACCCCTGCCTGGCAACCCTTGGCGTAGGCCTCGGGCAGGTCCTCGTCCGCGAGCGCAGGATTGGGCACGATCTCGGCGTAGGGGGTGACCTCGGACGAGGCTCCCGGCGTCGGAACGCCGGAGGGAAGACTCTGGACGGTCGACGTCCGGGCCGCCGCCTCGAACTGGAGCCCCAGATGGGACAGCGCCAGCCCGGCGATGGTGCCGATGGCCGCGAGGTTGAGGCCGACGGACAGGACGATGCCCGGGTTCTTCTTGCCCCACGCGCCGTGGCGGATGGGGTTCTCGAGGAAGCGGTTGGTCAACCACGCGGGGATGATCGAGACAAGCGCCAACAGCGTCCCCTGCCACCAGCTCAAGCCGTTCCAGCGCAGTGCGGCGATGGCGATGATCGGCCAGTGCCACAGGTACAGCGAGTACGACAGGCCACCCAGCCAGACCAGCGGCGCCTTGCCCAACCAGCGCACCGGTCCGGCAGCCCCGGCGCTGGCGCCACCCGCGATCACCGCTGCGGTGCCCAGGGTGGGGACGAGCGCTGCTGCGCCCGGCCACGGAGTGCGGGTGGAGAAGACGAAGGCGGTCAGGGCCACGGCCGCCAGGCCGCCCCAGGCGATCGCGCGTCCGACCTCGGGCCTGAGGCGGTCCCAGACCCCGGCCAGCACGGCGGTGAGGGCGCCCAGTCCGAGCTCCCACAGGCGGGTGGTGGTGACGAAGTAGGCGTCGGCCGGCGACTTGGCGGTGTACCACAGCGACCACGCCAACGACGGGATGGTGATGGCCAGCAGGCCGAGCAGCAGCATGGGGCGCGGTACACGGTGCAACCGTCGGGCCACCAGCGCGAACAGCAGGATCACCACGGGCCAGACGAAGTAGAACTGCTCCTCCACGGCCAGTGACCAGAAGTGCTGCGCCGGGCTGGCGAGCTGTCCCTCGGCCAGGTAGTCGATCGACTGCGAGGCCAGCCGCCAGTTGACGAGGTTCATCGCCGACCAGGTGATGTCGCCGCCGATGCGCGCCCAGTCCATCCGGGAAACCAGCAGCTTGGTGGCCAGTGCGGTAGAGGCCAGGACGAGCGTGGCCGCAGGCAGCAACCGGCGGATGCGGCGGGCCCAGAACTGGGCCAGGTTCACCCGTCCGGTCTTCTCCACCTCGCGGATCAGCACGCCGGTGATCAGGAAGCCTGAGATGACGAAGAAGACGTCCACGCCGGCGAAGCCACCCCGCACCACGGGAATGCCTGCGTGATACAGCAGCACGAGGCCGACGGCCACTGCGCGCAAGCCCTCGATGTCGGGGCGGAAGCGGGGTGCGGCCGGAGCCGGCTCGGCAGTACGGCGGGGAAGTTCGGTCATCGGGTCTCCGGTTGGGGATGTCGACCCAAGATAACGTCCCACCCCCTGCCTCGGCCGAGGCAACGCCGTGTGGGGCAAGCAACACACTCTAGTGTGTGACTGTCGCGGAGCATTCGTCCGTTGACCGCTGCGGCCCGAGTTGGGGCCGACGACAGGAGGAACCGGGATGTATCGACGCACCACTGCCTGGGTGCGCAGCCTGCTGGGCATCGTGGTCATCGGCCTGCTGGCCATGATCGCACCGCTCGCGGCTCCACTGGCCCACGCCGACGACACCCACCCTGCCCAGGGCAAGCACTATGTGATCGGCACCGACACCACCTTCGCACCCTTCGAGATGCGCGACCCCAAGACCGGGCAGATGGTCGGCATCGACATGGACCTGATCCGCGCCATCGCCAAGGACCAGGGATTCACCATCGACATCAAGTCCCTCGGCTTCGACGCCGCCGTCCAAGCCCTCAAGGCAGGACAGGTCGACGCCGTCATGGCCGGCATGTCCATCACCGACGAACGCAAGAAGACCTTGGACTTCACCGACGGCTACTTCGAGTCCGGGCTCCAGGTCGCGGTCGCGAAGGGATCGTCCATCACCTCACTGGACGGTCTCAAGGGCCAGCGAGTCGCCGTGAAGAACGGGACTGCCGGCGCGGACTACGCCAAGTCGATCGCCGCACAATACGGATTCTCGACGGTCTCCTTCACCGATACCTCCAACATGATCAACGATGTCAAGGTCGGCAACTCCGCCGCCTTCATCGACGACTACCCCGTCGTGCTCTACGGCATCCAACAGGGCAGCGGCATGCAGGTGGTCGGCGACAAGGTCAAGGGCAACTCCTACGGCGTTGCCGTCCAGAAGGGCCAGGACGCAGAACTTGTCCAGGCCTTCAACCTCGGCCTGGCCGAGATGAAGTCGGACGGTAGTTACGACAGCTTGGTCGGCAAGTACCTGGGAACCGGGCTGGCCGTGGCCAACGACACGGACAAGCCCGCCCAAGGCAAGCACTATGTCATCGGCACCGACACCACCTTCGCGCCCTTCGAGATGCGCGACCCCAAGACCGGCGAGATGGTCGGCATCGACATGGACCTGATCCGCGCCATCGCCAAGGACCAGGGCTTCACCATCGACATCAAGTCCCTCGGCTTCGACGCCGCCGTCCAAGCCCTCAAGGCAGGACAGGTCGACGCCGTCATGGCCGGCATGTCCATCACCGACGAACGCAAGAAGACCTTGGACTTCACCGACGGCTACTTCGAGTCCGGGCTCCAAGTGGCTGTCGCCGAGGGTTCCTCGATCGCCAGCCTGGACGACTTGAAGGGGAAGAAGGTGGCGGTCAAGAACGGAACCGCCGGCGCGGACTACGCCAAGTCGATCTCGGGACAGTACGGCTTCACGACCACCTCCTTCAGTGACACCTCCAACATGATCAACGACGTCAAGGTCGGCAACTCCGCCGCCTTCATCGACGACTACCCCGTCGTGCTCTACGGCATCCAACAGGGCAGCGGCATGCAGGTGGTCGGCGACAAGGTCAAGGGCAACTCCTACGGCGTCGCGGTCAACAAGGGACAGCACCCCGAACTCGTCCAGGCCTTCAACATCGGTCTGAACAACCTCAAGGCCAGCGGCCAGTACCAGACCATCAACGAGACCTACCTCGGCTCAACCGCCACCCAACGCGACGGTTTCTGGCAGATATTGCGCCAGTCGCTGCCGTCCATGCTGCGTGGTCTCGGGACGACCGTGCTGGCCACGGCGTGCGCCCTGCTGGGCGCCACCGTCCTTGGCCTGGTCTTCGGCATGTTCAAGGTGGGCGGCAACCGCGTCCTGAGGTTCCTGGCGAACACCTACGTCAACATCTTCCGCGGGACTCCGCTGCTGGTGCAGCTCTTCTTCATCTACTTCACGGTCCCGCCACTGCTGACCAAACTCGTGGGGCACCACGTCGGGCTGGGTGCCTTCACAGCGGGCGTCTTGGCCCTCGGCCTGAATGCTGGCGCCTACATGACCGAGATCGTGCGAGGGGGCATCCAGTCGGTTGACCCCGGACAACTGGAGGCGGCTCGTTCGCTGGGGCTGTCGTACGGGACCTCGATGCGCAAGGTCGTCGTCCCCCAGGCCGTGAAGATCGCCACTCCGAGTTTCATCAACCAGTTCATCATCACTTTGAAGGACACCTCGCTGGTTGCGGTCATCGGCCTGGCCGAACTCACCTACCAGGGCCAGCAGATCATCGCCACCAACCTTCGCTCCGAGTTGTGGTTCGTGATCGGGCTGCTGTACTTCATCGTGATCATGGCGCTGACCTGGCTCAGTAACCTCGTGGACAGGAAGGTCAACAAGTGAGCAGCAACCAGACCCGGGACGAGCTCATTGTCCATGCAGACACCTCCGTCCTGATCACGGACCGCAAGGTCGCCATCAAGGTGCGTGACCTCAAGAAGGCCTATGGCGAGCACGTCGTACTGAGCCACATCGACCTGGACGTGCACGAGGGCGAGGTCATCGCCATCATCGGCCCCTCGGGTGCTGGCAAGTCGACCCTGCTGCGCTGTTTCAACAAGCTCGAGGACGTCACCGAGGGCCACATCATCGTCAACGGGGTGGACCTCGTCGCGAAGGACACCAACCTCGACACCGTGCGCCAGAACATCGGCATGGTCTTCCAGCACTTCAACCTCTTCCCGCACATGAGCGTGATCGACAACGTCATGCTCGCTCCCCGCGAGCTGGGCAAGGGGCCGTCCGCGGAGATCCGCGAGCGCGCCCTGGCGTTGCTGGACCGCGTGGGGCTGGCCGAGAAGGCCGATGCCATGCCCAACAAGCTCTCCGGTGGGCAGAAGCAGCGGGTGGCCATTGCGCGGGCCCTGGCCATGCGTCCGTCCATCATGTTGTTCGACGAGGCCACCAGTGCGCTGGACCCGGAGATGGTGGGCGAGGTGCTGGCCGTCATCCGCGGTCTCGCCGAGGAGGGGATGACGATGGTGCTGGTCACCCACGAGATGGGCTTCGCCCGTGAGGTCGCCGACCGGGTGCTGTTCATGGCGGACGGCGTGATCAAGGAGCAGGGCTCACCTGCCGAGCTCTTCGGCAATCCCCAGGACCCCCGCACCAAGGACTTCTTGAACAAGGTGCTGTGAGTCCTGCCAGAGGGACCCCTCGGCAGGATCTGGGACCGTGGTTACGTAGGTTCCCCGAGCTTGTCGAGGATCCCTCCGGCCCGCTTCGGCTACATGTCGGACTCGTTCACTAGGCTCGCGCCATGCCGAGTTTCCGAGCGCAGTTCGAGGTGCTGGGCCTCCACCCGGGCCACCGTCCGCCCGAGGTGGAGGAGACCTTGGTCACCGCCATCGCGGAGAACTTCCACGTCGACTCCCGGGAGATCGACGTGGTTGCCGGGACGCCCCGGGTGACGGTGAGGTTCACCGTGCCCGATGCCAGCGGTTCAGAAGAAGAGGAGCTTGCCGTGATGGCGCGCGATGCGGCCCTCGAGGCGATCGAACCCGTGGCCCAGATCGGACGCCACTGGCTACTGGTGCGCTCCGGTGGTCGATGGGCACCCGTGGCATAGGCGCGGCGCGCCCAGTCGGCCGGTGTAATCAGTCGCAGTTGTCGCAGACGCCCGTCAGGGACATCTGCATGAAGCAGTTCGGGCAGATGTTGCCGCGCAGCGGTTCGGGGTTGGCGGGGCGCTTGGCCGTGGTGGGAGCGGCTCTTTTCACCCCGGCTGCTCGCGGCGCCTTCACGGCGCTGGCAGCGGGTGCTTCCTCCAACGTTCCCGCCCACCTGTGGTGGGCGGCCATGCGTTGGGCCGCGGCATGCTGTTCGAGGTCCCCATCCGGGATGGGGATGCGGGCAAACCTGAGCACTTCCTCCCAAGCCGGGCCGACCGTGCCATCACGGCGGACGACAAAGGCCGGCAGCAATGGTTCGCCGCGATCGGCGTTGTGCTTGGCGATGACGCCAAGTAGCGGACCGATCCACTTGCTGGCCGATTGCTTGGTGGCGATGCCGGTGCGCTGCTGCACGGTACGGGCGAGTGTCGCAGTGTCGATCGCTCCGCGCTGGCGGGAGGCCGTTGCCACGAGCACCTCGTGCGCGGCCTGGGCCCAGGCACGCACCGCGCTGACCTGGTCGATGAATTCTCCGTCAGCGCCTACCGGCATGCTCCACTCCCTGTTCTCCCGACCCGCGAACCGCTCTCGGGCCCGGAAGATTCTAGCTGGCTGCGGTGGGCCCGGCGACCGCCGCACATTTGGGTGCTGCACTGATCCCAAGCGCTTCCCACACCTGTGAGGGTGGGATGGATTCGCTATTGGCAAGGGCTTTTTCGCTCACGGCGGGAAGTCTTGCGATCATTCTTTCGACTCTTCTAACGTCGAGTTGTCGACAAACAGCGCGGCACAGCGGCACGGCCACCCGGCAACGGCGGGCCAACCGCAACCGATCGACCGGGCCTCGCCCGGAGAGAAAGGACTCACCATGACTGATGACTTCACCTCCCAGAACAGCACCCACGACTACGACCGCTTCTACGGCGCCACCGTCGTCGACCAGAACGGCGACAAGGTTGGCGACGTCGGCCAGGTCTATCTCGACGACCAGACTGGCCGCCCCACTTGGGTAACGGTCAAGACCGGGCTCTTCGGCATGAAGGAGACCTTCGTGCCGCTGGACGCGCAGGAGGTCGCCGCTGGTGACGAGATCCGCGTGCCCTATACCAAGGACTTCATCAAGGGCGCCCCCGGCGTCGACCCCGATGGCCACATCGAGGAGTCGCAGGAAGCCGAGTTGTACGCCTATTACAACCGTCAGGACGAGTACTCGACCGGACGTGAGTTCGTCGACACCGACCGCGACGTCGTCGCCGACCGGGGTGTCGCCGACCGCGACGTCAACCTGGACCGCGACGCGAACCTGGACCGTGACGCCAACCTGGACCGTGACGCCAATGGCAACGCCGACGAGCTCGTGGCCCGCGAGGAGCGCCTGAACGTCGGCACTGAGCGCGTCGAGGCTGGCCGTGCGCGTCTGCGCAAGCACGTCATCACCGAGACCCAGACCGTGACCGTCCCCGTGACCCGCGAGGAGGTTGTCGTGGAGCGCGTGCCGCTCGACGGCTCCGAGGACGTCCGCGGAGATCTGGTCGACGCGGAGACCGAGGTCGTGCTACACGAGGAGCGACCGGTCGTCAGCACGGAGACCGTCGCCACCGAGAAGGTGCGCCTCGACACCCGCGAGGTGACCGAGAACGAGACCATCCAGGCCCAGGTGCGCAAGGAGCACATCGAGGTGGACGGCGACGAGCTCGGTGGCGACCTGCGTGAGGGCGTGGACGCTGACAAGCGTTCCTTCGGCGACAAGCTGCGCGACGGCGTCGAGGACGTCAAGGACGACCTCAAGGATCGCACTGACCGCATCTGACCCGTCAGGGCGCGGGAGAACAACGACTCCAGCACAAGACACAGGGAGCGGGCCC